>NZ_CANLZW010000041.1 GCF_947495625.1 uncultured Cocleimonas sp. | reverse complement strand
AACCAGATCCTCCCAGACATAAGAAAAGCGAGCCTCAGATGAAGTTCGCTTTCTAATGGTAAACTGTGGGACAGTAGGGGGGTGTCATTTGGATAATTAAGTATTCAGTTTTTAAACTTACTAGTCATATTAGCCATTCTTCATTAGAGAAACTAACAAGGAACTAGCGAATTTCACGTTTATAACTAAATTGATCTGCACGACCTCGTGTTGTTCTCACCTCTACTATTTTACTACCACTGGTAAAAGTCGAACGATTCAGAACTACTACTGGCGAATCAATCTTGATATTCAGTTTCTCAGCGGTGTATTTATCACAGGCTTCAGCGGTTAATGTTTCTTCCGCACGCACAATTGGAATTTTATAGTGATCGACAATTAACGCGTAAAACAGGTCAGGAATATGCGTTTCTTCTTTCTCCAGATTAGGGACTAATTCGGCTATCCACCATGAGCTCTCAATAAATGTCGGCGTATTATCGACAGAACCAATACGCTCGATAAAAAGTAATTCAGTGCCCTCTTCTACTTCTAACTTCTCACAAATTTCTTTAGGACCTTTGCCCAACCAGCGATCAGTTGTTGTTTTTCTAATTCTAACAGCATGCCCTTCAGCATCCGCATAGGAGAAAAATCGAAACAGGCTGTTATTAAAATCGATGCTCGATACAAAGGTTCCTTTACCTTGATGTCGATATAGCAAACCCTGCCAGACTAGGTTATCCAAGGCTTTTTTAACGGTACCTATACTGACATCCAATTCCTTGGATAGACGAGGTTCAGACAGGATTAAATCTCCCGGCGTGAGTTCACCCTGCTCTATTTGATGCTTTATATGTTCTTCTACTTTTTGATAAAGAGGCTGCACTTGTCTTTGATTAGCACTTTCATCAATGGTTGGATTTTTAGTCATTTGTATGTGTATTTTGGTTTTTTAATAATAAATATTTGACAGTTAAACAGAGTACTACTATCTTAATATGACCAACTCATATATATGAGTTGTATGACCTTCAGATTAACTTAACTATAGTCCAACTAATCTGATATTTCTACTTACAACAATAATATAAAAAAAGACAAGAAGCATAAGAGGACCGCAGTGGAATTTCTAAATTATTTTGGTAACGTATTTACCATTTACCATATGTCTTTATTGATTGGTGGCACGCTAGCTGGTCTAATTCTTGGCGCATTACCGGGCCTGAGTCCCACAATGGCAGTCGCACTAATGATTCCATTTACCTTCCATATGGAACCTGCAGCAGGATTAATTTTATTGGGTGCCATGTATACCGCAACCGTTGCTGGTGGTGCTATCAGCGCTATTCTGGTTAATGTTCCAGGTGCCCCGGCAAATATTGCCACTGCCTTAGATGGACATAAGCTTGCTAATCAGGGTCGGGCAGCAGAAGCTCTATACTATTGTTTTACCAGTTCGTTTATCGGTGGTGTGATCGGCATCATCGTCCTGATTTTCTTCACTCCCCCATTAGCCAAACTAGCACTTAAATTTGGACCCACTGAATTATTCTGGATCGCTATTTTAGGCATTACCATCATCGGAACAATTGGTAGTAAGTCCGTCATTATGGGATTGCTCTCGGGTATTATCGGCATTGCTCTTTCCACCATTGGCGCAAATCCGATGCTGGGTGAAGATAGATTTGTTTATACCGAACACCTGGAAAGCGGTATCCATATCGTTGCTGCTTTAATTGGTTTATTCGCCATTCCACAAGTTTTAAATCTGATTGAAAAATCCAGAGATGCCAAAGATGCAGCCGTCCATGATCTGGGTGAATCCAATGTATTACAGGCTGTTTTATTTAATCTCACACGAATAAAAGCACTTTCTATTGGCTCAATAATTGGTGTCATTGTTGGTGTTATTCCAGGAGCTGGTGGACAGATAGCGGGGTTAGTTGCTTACGATCAAGCGAAAAAACTGAGTAAAGATCCTGATAAATTTGGTCACGGTGAACCTGATGGCGTGATTGCTGCAGAATCCGCAAACAATGCAATGGTAGGACCATCGCTGGTTCCGCTACTTACACTCAGCATACCTGGCAGTCCAACCGCAGCAGTTCTACTTGGTGGTTTATTGATCCATGGCCTATTCCCTGGCCCCACTTTATTTACAGATCATGCCGAAGTCACTTGGACGTTCATCAATTCATTGCTGGTCGCACAGGTCTTCATGCTCATTATCGGCCTATTCCTAAGTCGGCATAGTGGCTGGATCATAAAAGTGCCTGCGCACTTTATGGCTGCTACCATATTCATTTTAGCGGTGTTCGGCACTTACAGTATTCAATCGAGTTATTCCGATGTATTGATTATGGCCACTCTTGGTGTATTTATGTATTTCGGCAGCAAACTTGGCTTTAGTCCGGCACCTGTTGTACTGGGTATTATTCTGGGACCAATAGCGGAAGATAACTTCCTTCAGGGTAAACTTATCGGAGAAGCAGGAGATGGCGTTTTTGCTTACTTTACCTCTGGCGTTCTTAACATCACCATGATTACGCTGGTGATTCTATCGATAGCGTACAGCGCATACTCTGAAGCCAAAATGAATAAATTAAAGCAAAAGGTCTTAGCTGATAAAGAACGACGCCTTAAAAATAACAATATCAAAGGCAATAACAAAGATGATGATAGTGACAATAAAACCCAAGGAGCAATCTAATGATCTGGTTTAAATCAAAAGAACATATAGCCGCAATAGTTACTGTTGGTATAGCACTTCTTGCACTAGTCACCTCTTTTTATAAAACCGATGCTGAAGTCTATCTGTTCCCCAGAATAGCGGCGATTATCATTACTATTTTAGCGACTGTATTGATTGTTAAGGTCATTAAGAATACGACAAATATAGGATCTAACTTTCCAAAACTCATAAAATGGAAAACCCTTTTACCCGGATTAGCTGTAGGAGCTGTCTATCTATTTTTATTAGAGATAGTAGGCTTTTATGTCACCTCATTTTTCGCTTATTTTTCGATCTGTGTCATTTACGGCAGATGCGATATGACAAACCGTAAGCGTGGAATTTTCAAACTAGTCGTTTCAACAATTTTCATGATAGTACTGTTTTTACTGTTCTGGAATCTCTTGCATGTACGTACACCCACAGGATGGTTGATATAACTAACCCCTGATTAAAATAATAGACATGACGTCACTTTACACATGCGCAAATATCCTATGGAGGAAATATGATGTATCAACTAAGAAAAACGTGCCAACGAAAAAGAATGTATCAACTAACGAGTAAACTTTCAAAGCTGAGCCTTATGCTAGGGACCAGCCTATTAACTTTGGCCGCTGTCACTAATGCGAATGCCGAGGGTTACCCTGAACGTCCCATTGGTGTGATGGTTGCTTATGGACCGGGTGGCGCAACAGACTTTCAGGCACGAATTGCCACTTTATCGTCAGCCTTAGAGGACAAAGAAGGAAAGCCAGTATCCATCGGACAACCGATCTATGTCACCAACAAACCAGGTGCTGGAGGACGCAAAGGCTGGAATTGGTTTGCCAGTAAAGCACCTAAAGATGGTTATATGTTGGCAGCTTATAATGTACCCCATTTCATTGCCCAATCGATTATGTTCGACACCAAATACAATGTTGATAACCTGGAACCTGTGGGCAATTGGGGAGCTGATCCTGCTGTTCTTATTGTGGGTAAAGATAGCGAGTTCAATACCGTTAAGGATCTGGTTGATTTTGCCAAAGCAAATCCGGGGAAAATTACAGTGAGTGGCGCTGGTAAATTTGTAGGTCACCATATAGCACATCTTCAACTCGCTAAAGCCGCTGGTATTGATATCAAATATGTTCCGGGAAAAGGTGGCGTAGATGCCTTAAAACTGGTCAAAGGAGGTCAGGTAAAAGCAGGGTTTAATAATTTATCGGATGCTGCCCGTGCCAAAGGTGATATTAAAGTACTGGCGGTAGCTGACAATGAACGACATACGTTTTTGCCAGATGTACCAACATTGAAGGAATCTGGCTTTGATGTCGATGATTCCAGTGTTAACTTCCGTGGCTTGATGGTTCCAAAAGGGACACCACCAGAGGTGATTAGTTATCTTGCTAAAACAGTACCCACTATGTTCAACGATAAGAAAACACAGGGCAAAATGAAGCAAACCAACTCACCTGTAAAAACAATGAATCGCGACGAAGTAAAAGCCATGTGGGCAGCGCGTGCCAAGTCGCTTCCAGTGTTACTAAATGATTTGAAAAAATAATCTTACTGATTCAGAAAGTATCAAAATAGAAACTCTAAACCGGCAATCTCTAAACGGGATTGCTGGTTTTTAAAAAATATTTAATTAATACAATCCAGGTAGACCATGTCCAGTTCAACAAATACAGTCAGCGAATTAGTAAATAGAGCTCGCAAAGCGCAACTCATTTACGAACAATATACTCAGGAACAAGTCGATGAGGTTGTTACAGCCTTAGGCTGGAGCATTATAAAATCTGAGAATAATCAAGCGCTGGCAACCATGTCCGTCGCTGATACAGGCTTGGGCAATGTAGAAGACAAAATTATAAAAAATCACCGTAAAACACTCGGCCTTTTACGTGATTTAAAGGGTGTAAAAACAGTCGGTGTCGTCTCTGAAAACATTGAGAAAGGCATCATCAAAATAGCTCGCCCTGTCGGTGTGGTTGGTGCGGTTGTACCTTCGACTAATCCTGCAGCAACACCGGTTAATAAAACCATCAACGCACTAAAATGCAGAAACGCAATAATACTCGCCCCCTCTCCCAAAGGTGCTAGCAGTTGTGCCAAATTGGTTGAATTCATGCATGCTGAATTAGAACGTATCGGCGCACCGAAAGATTTAGTCCAGCATTTACCTTTCCCCATTAATAAAGCAGATACGCAGCAATTAATGAAGGAGGTGGATTTAGTGGTGGCTACCGGTTCGCAAAATAATATGCGCGATGCCTATGCCAGTGGTACTCCGGCATTTGGCGTCGGTGCAGGCAATGTGGTATCGATTGTAGATGAAACTGCCGATCTGGATTCAGCCGCACAAAAAATCGTCGCATCAAAATCCTTCGATAATGCAACCAGTTGCTCATCAGAAAACCAACTTGTTATCGTTGATGCTGTATACGATCAAATGATAGAAGCCTTGGCAAAACAACACGCGATTATGCTTAACGATAATGAGCGCGATCAAGTCTGTGAAAAACTGTGGCAAAATGGTTATCTTAATCAAGCGATTATCGCGAAAAAAGCCAATGAAATTGCACAGATTTGCGAATTAGACGCACCTAATCAGGACAACGCTAAAGTACTGTGCGTAGCGGCAACAGGTATCGGAGAAGGCAATCCTCTCTCGGGAGAAAAGCTATCGCCGGTATTGACGGTATATCGTGCCAGTGATTATGAAGATGCCAAAAATATCACCAATCAAATTTTAGACTACCAAGGCAAAGGACACTCTATCAGCATTCATTCAAGCAATGATGATCGAATTCTAGATCTTGGTTTAACCATGCCAGCCTGTCGAATCATCGTTAATCAAGCTCACTGTTTTGCTACTGGCGGCAGCTTCGATAATGGTATGCCATTCTCTCTCTCAATGGGTTGTGGCACTTGGGGCAATAACAATATGTCCGACAATATGAATTACAAATACTACTTAAATACCACCCGTATTGTTCGCACCATTCCTGTCAATCAACCGACTTTAGAGAGCTTATTTGGTGATTATTGGCAAGCGCATCACATATCCGCTGTTGCTGAATTTTAATCGATAAGAAATAGAGGTCTAACAATATGCCTACCAGATTACAAACTGTCAGAAAGATCATTGACCAGGGTGCAGCAAAGCATCCCGACAGACCTTTTCTTATTGCCACCGAAGGAGTAGATGAATATCTGACCTGGGCACAATTACAGAATCATGCAAAAGAAATTGATGCATTGTTGGATGAAGAACAGATAGACGTTGGTGAAACAGTCGCTTTCCTGCTCGATAACGGTTACTGGACAACAATTCTTCTTTTAGGTGTGATGTACAGCGGTCGAGTAATATTAGCGTTAAATGCGCTGAGTGGATCAGAAGCACTTAGTTATGTGACTGATCATTCAGATGCTAAAATGATATTCACAAATGAGAAGTTCACTACCAAATTTAGTGATGTTTTTGCAAAAATTCCTGCCTCGACTAAAATCATTGATACCGACGAAATGACCGGACCATCAATAAATTTTCCTGAAATAAACCCAAATAAACCTGAGAACAAAATTTGCCCAGATAGTATTGCCATTTTGATGTACACATCTGGGACCACAGGCAAGCCCAAAGGAGTTCTGCTCTCACATAAAAACGTCATAGCAGGTGGACGTAATACAGCAGTCGCACATCAGCTGACAAATGAAGATATCACCCTTTGCGTTCTGCCGCTATACCATATCAATGCGCAGATGGTTTCCGTGATGGGCGCCTTAGTAAGCGACAGTAAACTAGTGATATCAGAGAAGTTTAGTACGCGTCGTTTTTGGCAGGATATTCATCACCATCGTTGTACCTGGTTTAGTATCGTCCCGACTATTATTTCCTATTTGATTGATCATGATGGCGAAGGAATTAGCGATAAAATGATGCTGGATATAAAACTACAGGTTCGTTTTGGACGCTCCGCATCCGCCGCATTATCTCCCTCCAAACATCAACAGTTTGAACAACGCTTTGGTATTCATATTATTGAAACCATGGGATTAACCGAAACCGCTGCACAAATTTTATCTAATCCACTTCCGCCCAAAACAATAAAATACGGTTCACCTGGTACGGCTTTTGGTAATGAGGCCAAAATAATTCTCGAAGATGGCTACGATGCCCCGAGTGGAACCATTGGAGAGCTGATGATTCGGGGTGATAACGTCATGCAAGGTTATTACAAAAACCCTGAAGTCACCAAAGAAACAATCACCGAAGACGGCTGGCTGCATACAGGAGATCTTGCCTACGAAGATGACGATGGTTTTTTCTTTATAACTGGCCGACTTAAAGAACTCATTATCAAAGGCGGTGAAAATATAGCGCCACGAGAAATTGATGATATTTTATACGGTCATCCAGCAGTGCTTGAAGCTGCCGCTTTTGGTATTGATGATGAACATTACGGTCAGGAGGTCATGGCGTCAGTCGCCTTATGTCCGGGAATGACAGTCAGCCAGAATGAGTTATTAGAACTGTGCATAGACAAACTCGGAAAGTACAAATCTCCCAAACAAATCACCATTATGGATGAATTACCCAAAGGGCCTTCAGGCAAGATACAACGATTAAAATTGAGCGCTTAGCGCATAGTAATTGATCAATACCTAAGTCAATACATACTCAAGCCAATAAAAATAAATAAAAATGCCCCCCTACTTTTAAGTGACTTTTTATTTCGCTGTCTAAAATAACCAAAGGACCTTATGCTTTGCGGAACGATATTTCTACCGCTGAGGCTCGCTCGTTTTGGTCGTTTAGCAGACTTAAATAGAATTTATACTTCGCGAAGGCTGTTTTTTTTATTAAACTACCTGACCTAATATGATCAAGTTAATAACTGAGCAATGCCTTAGCATTATCCTTTGACCTGCCTTGATCTTTAACTAGCCTTGTTTCTACAAATAATCAGCTAACCAGCCTAACAAAGAAGATACACAATGAATCCTGATTTCATCGCACTAGCAAAACAATCACCTAAACGCATCATACTTCCTGAAAGTAGCGATGATAGAATTCTTCATGCTGCTGTCGCCGCAGATCAACAAGGAATTGCCAAAATTACGCTACTGGGTGATTCAACAATAGTTAAGGCACAACTGGAAAAACTAAACTTAAGTTTAGGAAATATCAACATCGTCAACCCTGAAACCAGTGACGATAAATATTCGACGATTCTATTTAAGTTACGAGAAAAAAAGGGCATGACTGAAGAACAAGCAGTCAAGATGAGTAAGCAACCACTCTATTTTGCAGACTTAATGGTGCAAGCAGGCGATGCAGATGCCTGTGTCGCTGGAGTAATCAATTCCACCGGAAATGTAATTCGTGCGGCATTGCATGTATTAGGCACAGAAACACCAACAACGCGTTTATCTAGTTTTTTCATCATGCTGCTAGAACCGCCGTTAGAAAGCCCAGTAATATTTGCTGATTGCGCCATTAATATAGATCCGGATGCAGAAATACTTGCCGACATTGCAATCCAGAGCGCAAAGAATGCTAATAAATTACTAGGTATAGATCCTAAAATTGCGATGCTGTCTTTCTCAACCAACGGCAGTGCTAAACACATCGCGGTAGATAAGGTTCGCGAAGCAACCGACTTAGTACGCAAGCAAGCCCCCGACCTCAATGTGATTGGTGATATTCAACTCGATGCGGCAATGTCAAAACGCGTGCTAGCGACTAAATGGCCAGATTCTGATTTTCAGGCACCCGCCAACATCTTTGTATTCCCATCACTGGAAGCGGGCAATATTGGCTATAAAATAGCAGAGAGATTTGGCGGAGCTACAGCGGTTGGTCCAATCCTCCAGGGATTAGCCAAACCGGTTAATGATCTATCACGTGGAGCTGATGTAGAGGCCATAATCAACACGATTGCAGTGACTTGTTTGCAGTGTGAATAATTCACTAAGTCACCCCCCTACTTTTAAGCGATTTTTATGCGACTTCGTCTTCCCTTTGGGTAAACATTATACGGCAATGCTTTTGTCTCGATAAATCTCGGCTCATTTTGTTGTTTAAAAGACCAAAGGAATTTATGCATAAATAGGCCCTATTTATATATGAAATATTTACACCACTGTTCTCCTAAGCAATAACAGAAGTAAGCTAAAAGCTCCGGATACAATACTGCTAAGTATGCTTAGCAGTAGTTCGGTGGTTCTTTTCAACACTTTAACTGTTCTTAATGCGCCTTTACCAACGAGTTTCATCATCCCTTTAGTTTGGCTACCGTATTTTACGGTGACTTTCTCTAAATGACGCAGGTCATCCGTGTTCTCAACGTATTTGAGTAAATGCAAAGTGTCAGCTGCAGAACTTGATTTACGAATTCCATTCACTTGGGTCGCAACTTTTTTGAGTGATTGAATCGCATCAGGGTGATATGCGCGTTTTGCTGCGCGTTGAATATTATTTACGCTTCTATCTTGTTTAACTAATCTGGTAAAAGCAGGCCAATCGAATATTTTCCTGCCAAGTTTTAGCAGCTGTTTTTGAAAACCTTTACTGATTCTTTGAGTTTTTACAGCCAGCTTCATCATTGAAGCACCTGTTTTGGCGGGTGCAGCAGTCCCCATAGAACCTATGGTTAATGCTGTTAAACCAATACCCGTTCCGGACAAGATAACGATTAACTCATTTACATCTTTTCCATCTAGATATTTATTGGTTTCTTTCTTTAAATCTCGCACATCACCAACCACTGTAAAATCAGCACTAATAGCACCTGCGATTCCGGCCATGTTTGAGCCATGACCTTTAAGAAATCCATCTATAAAATTAGAGGTATTATTGACGATGCGTTTAACTTGAGTGTCTTGTTCTATTAATTGTTGTTCGTAGCTTGAAAAATCTAGTGGATAGTTATGATTCTTGGCAATTTTAAGGTACATGCGAACATCATCAAAGTCTGAACGTGAGAATGCTTGTTTAATTTCAGACTCAATCGCTTGTTGGCTCACATTGCTTTTTAATTGCTTAGAAAGATCAACTAAGACTTCCTGATAATTCCAGTATTGAGTGACTTGATAAAGACTAAGCGCGAATGCACCTAAAGAGAGAATAAATATACCAAGTCCGAGTTTTGTTTTAAAAGTTTGCCACTTAAGCATCTTTTTGCAAAGCGATCCACTTTCCTTTTATTAAACCTTCGATAGGCTGGTATCGCGTTTTATAATTCATTTTTCGGCAATCTTTTATCCAAAAACCAGGATAAACAAATTCTAGCTGTTGTTGCTGTGCATATTCAACTTGCCATAAAACAGCGTAAACACCTAAACCCCGCTTATTCCCTTCTTCAGGATCAAAAAACGTATACACGGCAGATAAGCCTGATTTAACAACATCTGTTACGGCTACACCTATAAGGTTTTTATTCCCTGACTCATCCTCTGAATAGAATTCATAAAAATCAATATCACACCAATCTGCTAACAGAAATTTTTCAACACCTTCGTAGTCCTGACTTTCGTGACGACTCTCTAAATAACGTTGGTAAAGCGGTAAATATTCTTGACGAAAACCGGAGGTGTTAATTTCAACAGTTAAATCACTGTTTAGTTTCCAATTACGTCGCTGACTTTTGCTTCTGCTAAAGTCAGCGACAGGAATTCTTGTCGTTACACATTCTTCACAAGTATGACAATAAGGACGATAGACTTGTTCGCCGCTGCGCCTGAAACCATTCTGTATTAGATAATCATACACATGTGGCGTCATTTCATAGTCAGGGTCGACTACTGCATTTCTAGCAATTAAACCTGGCAAGTATGAACATGGATGCATACCTGTTGGAAATATTTTAAGTGGTTGATCAAGTTTCATAGCTAAAGATTTGAAGTCACAATTTTCAGAAGTTTTTTAATAAACATCCAGGAAACTTTTAATTACAGGCTCCCTGAGTGCACGCAGCATCTTTTAATCCTTCTGCATCTAGTATTTGAATACTACCCTTTTCCTCCTGAATGAAACCTTTACGTTTCCAGTCAGAAAAGAATCTACTGACAGTTTCGATGGTTAATCCTAACAGAGAACCAATTTCACTTCGAGATAAGTGTAGTTTAGCCCATTCTGAACCCGGCTTTCCTTGTAAAGAATCGACACTAAAGGATAAATTTTGATCAGATAAACTCAAACGCAAAATAAAACTGGCTAGTTTCTCCGACGCCTTTTTAGCACCAAGTTCTAGTAACATATCTTCTGATTGGCGTACATTCTTTATCAATCGAGCCACCATGGATTGATCAATCCCGGGCATAGACTTTCGTAAAACAGCTAATTCAGCCATTGGTAGTCGGCAAACTTCACAGTCAGTTAATGCTATTGCGGTGTTATTATAACTTTCATTGGCAAAGCCATCAAACCCAAACAGGTCACCTGCGACCAGGATACGTACTATCTGTGTACGTCCATCGGGTAAACTTTTAGTTACTTTGATTAATCCTTTTCTGAGAGTAAAAGCACTCTCTGAACTATCATCGTATTGACGAAACAACGTTTCACCGGATTCATAGGTTAAAACGGAGGTGTGAAAATCTTTAATCGTCTCTTCCAGCGTATCTTCTGGCAATTCAGAAAAAATACTTTGATGACGAACAGGACACGTATAACAATGTCCTTTGCACTTAACATGTGGCACTAGTTGTTACCTTTTTTAATTCCCTTAGATGAGTCTGTATTTACTACCTAAAGGGATAATTATTCTTTATTGGTGTCATTTTACTGAAAAAAAACTAATTCCGATATATTATTACTATCTTCAAATGATGGGGCTCATTTGAAAAACATCCAGACAATATACTAATAAAGGCTAATCTAATGAAATTTGGGGCAAAATTTTTAGCAATAACGACCTGTTATATCCTTATAACCAGTAATGTATTTTCTCAAGGAAGATCATCAGAACCTGACATTAAACGTTTTGCGTTTTCTTTGGATTTAGTTGATGCAGCACTTGAGAGACTCAAGTATAGAGTTAGATATGATGGTCGTTATGTGGCAATACCCTTTCCCTGGGGCGATGTTCCTCAGAATATAGGTGTCTGTACCGATGTAGTCGTCAGATCCTATAGAAAGCTAGGAATCGACCTTCAAGAACGTGTTTTCCATGATATGAAGCAAAGCTTTTCACAATACCCTAATTTACCAAAATGGAATCTAGTACAAGCTGACCCTAATATTGATCACCGCAGAGTCCTTAATTTACGCGTTTTCTTTGCCAGAAATGGTTCAGCACTACCCATAACAAACAGAGCTAACGACTATTTACCCGGCGATTTAGTCACCTGGGACATCATGCCCGGAATGCCACATATTGGCATCGTCACGAATAAAGTCAGTAAAGATAGAAAAAGGCCATTAATTGTTCACAATATTGGCAAAGGCCCCAAACTCGATGACGTCTTGTTTACCATGAAAATTACTGGTCACTATCGCTATCAACCTGATTTATAAGTTATTTTAGTACAAGCTTATTAATTAACTGAACTTCTGTTCAGCTTTGGTTAATTGATCAAATGATATATAGACTCTATACCAATAAATAATTAAATCTCGGGGTCATTATGAGGATAACGTTGCGTAAGCATCCTCTTATAAAATCATTACTTTTCATTTTTATAATGGGAATGAGTAGTCTTACAACTTTTTCAGCACAGGCTGAAATTATCAGTATTCCTCTAAAGAGGACTATACCTACCCAGCCTATTACTCAACTAGAAGTCATTGCTATGGTCAAAACCATTTTGAATGGTCGTGTGCTTTCTATAAAGAAACAATCTAGCTATACAAACCCAGATTGCCACCATGTAAAATTTCTAGAAGATCAAGGTGAATTCCAGATGATTAAACTGGGTTGTTACGTTGAAACTATTGCTCAAACAGAAAAATAAATGCTAACCCCATAAAAAAAATTATGCGCAGTAATTTACTGTGTATAATAACCCTCAAAGTTAATTTTTTTCGTTGCTAATTACTTGATAATTAGACAAAAGAATAACTATCAGAAGATCATAAAATACAGAAACAAATGGGGTTATTATGAGAGTACTGGTTGTCGAAGATGATGCAGATATTCGTGAACAACTCATCGATACATTGCAAGGGGAAGGCTATGTGGTTGATGCAGCAGCGGAAGGTTCTCAAGGTTTATATTACGCACTAGAATACCCAATTGATATCGCCATCGTGGATTTAGGTCTACCTGAAGTCAGCGGTCTAGACATTATTAAACAATTACGAGATGCTGGAAATGATTATCCTGTGATTATTCTTACTGCACGTACGCGCTGGCAAAATCGCGTAGAAGGTTTAGAAGCGGGCGCTGATGATTATGTGGACAAACCTTTCCATCATGAGGAATTATTAGCACGTATGCGCGCCCTACTTCGCCGAACGGGTCGTTGGTCGCAGGCAGAGTTTTCTTGTGGTCCTATTCGTTTAAATACTTCAGAGCAACGTGTTCTGGTTCATGATGAAGAAATTTCATTAACGGCTTACGAATACAAAGTCATTGAACATCTAATGATGCATGCAGGAGAAGTTATTTCAAAAACTGATTTAACCGAAAGCATGTACGATGATGAATCTGATAGAGACAGCAACGTGATTGAAGTATTTATTCGACGCTTAAGAATGAAACTTGATCCTGATGGATCGATTAATCCAATAGAAACATTACGTGGACGCGGCTACCGCTTTACACTTACTCGTAACACTTAACAAAAAACCTAAGAAAGATTTACATGAGTTCTCTTCGTAGTAGGCAATTCCTAAGTGCCCTTGCAATTATATTCCTGGGCATTCTGCTTTTAGGCAGTGTTTTATATTATGTAACACAACATAAAATGCTCAAGGACGAAGAATCATCATTAAGTGAATCTGGTCTTGAGCTAATGGGCTTTATGGATTTCAATGACGGTAAATTCGTTATTGATAACAGCTCCAAAAACGACTTCCTCGCCTTCCTGACTAAAAATAATTTCAGTAAATTAAGCTCGGAAAAGTTTGCCTATATCCAACACACTGAGACAGGAAATATTGTCTGGCATAGCCAATACCCTTTTAATGACATCAGTGCAGGACGTTTCGCCAAAGATAAGCGAAAAGTTTTCACCACTTTTTTGTTGAATATGCCTGCAGAAGTTGAAGGGGTTGATATCCTTAACCCAGAGGATACACAAGGCAGGAACGTCTCTAAGCTTGATGGCGCTGAAAACTATATCGTTTACGCACGTGGGTTTAATTACAAACCAAACGGCGCATATCAATTGATATTAGCCAAATCCGCCGAAACATTACAAAAAGGTCACGATGAGATTATCCGTAATATTTTATTACTTTTTCTCATTACAACTATTCTGGTTTTAATCTCGCAACTAGTCAGTAGTTATCTTGTAATTACACCGATTAGAAAGTTTGAACAAGAGATCAATAAGATTGAGTCTGGCGAACAACAACTTATCAGCAAAGAATATCCTACGGAACTATCAGCAGTAAAAAGTGCGGTTAACGCCCTTATAAATGCAGAAAAAGGTCAAAAACAACGATATCGCGATGCACTCGATGATCTTGCTCACAGTCTTAAAACACCTTTATCTGTACTCCAGAGCTCTGCAGAGAAAAGCCATAACGATATAATACGAACTCAAGTTGAGCGTATGGATGATATTATCGCCTATCAGCTAAGACGCGCCGTCGTTAATGAGCATGGTGGTACAATCATTAAACAACAGGCAGTAAGACCGGTTCTGTACCGTTTAAAAGACTCTTTGATTAAAGTATATCGAGACAAACCTTTTGAGTTTGTGATTAATGTTGACGATGTCTCTAAATGCCGTATGGAAGAAGACGATATGATGGAAGTCTTTGGCAATCTCGCAAACAACGCCTGCCGTTTCTGTGAAAAGATTGTAGAAATAACCGGCACACAAAACGGCGACACGTTGATTATTGATATTGATGATGACGGACTCGGTTTCCCTGATAAAAACCCTTCTGAATTATTACAGCGTGGTATTCGTGCAGATAGCCAATCAGAAGGCCAAGGCATCGGTTTAGCTGTAAGCACTGAAATAGTAGAAGCTATCGGCGGTAAAATAGAATTACTCATTTCACCCTATGTAGGTGCGAGAGTAAGATTACATCTACCTATGTAATGAGCTAGTCAGCATATCCATTAGCAACATATATTTAATAATCTCTTCCTGATTAGCTCATTCATAAGATAACTTAAAGCGCATAATTAACTTTAAAAACAATTGCGCACGATTCGTATCACTTAATAAGCACTAGATACATAAAGTCTAAATCCACTTGAGATACAAGAACACAAACGCACACACGCTATTTATCAAAATCTTTAATAAAAAAGTGCTTATAAGTAGGGGGGTGTGTTTTAAATAATTGATAACTGCCAGATTTGACAGTTAATGTATAAAGCCTTGAATGGCGTCCCCACGGGGACTCGAACCCCGGTTACCGCCGTGAAAGGGCGGTGTCCTAGGCCACTAGACGATGGGGACCTTGGATCTATTCAATTTTTTTATTCTGTGAGAATATAACAGAACAATGTAAAACTATGTAAAAAATGGCGTCCCCACGGGGACTTGAACCCCGGTTACCGCCGTGAAAGGGCGGTGTCCTAACCGCTAGACGATGGGGACACATACTTTAATGTGCTTAATCTAATCTTTACTTGATTTAACAAGTGCAGAATCAAATTAAGGACGCTACTTTTTTACATTTGGATCTAACACATCTTCGTGTAAATCCTGTAATGATCTTTTCTTATTCAGATCAGAATCATCACGGGGCGAGAACATAACAGAAGTTGCCAGACCAGTAAATAAAAAAACGAAACCAGTTGGTACTGCCATCAAAAATCTCATTGCCCATTTATCATTCCCCTGAAACATAAAGGTAAAACCTACTATGAGTCCGACGACGGTTAAAACTAAACCGATGATAAATAATATTTGGCCAATGCGTGCAAGTGTTTTCATGATCTAAGTTTCTCTCATCTCAATCGACTCTTACTATACATCGAAACTACTACTCTTATGAGCGACCATTATACATAATATAATGGTGGAGCTAGGCGGGATCGAACCGCCGACCTCTGCAATGCCATTGCAGCGCTCTCCCAGCTGAGCTATAGCCCCACTGCCAAAAGAGCGCGAATTGTGAGGCAAATCTTAAAAGCTGTCAAGCATATTATGCTGATTTTTTTAGTCTATTTTATGGTTTAACTTTCTATAGTTATTCATCTGCTAATTACACCTTTAGTCAGCGTGTATTAAGCCAAAGCCATGTACTCTTGAGAACTATAAAAATTGTAATCTCAGAAATCTGTCTATTGGGCATGAGAACTTACTGCTAGAATACTGATCATTATTATTCACTGAGGGGATTCAGGTGAATAAACCGATAATGATGCATAGTTTGCTAATTAACATGGATTGCTAAAACAATAATAATGAATGACTTACCAAAGAAGCTAAAGCCAAATTCACTGCCAAAAACAGGAGTTATCGGGCTATTATTTATTTTACAGTGCATCTTTTTCACGCACTATAGCTATGCCGGACCTAATACGCGTTCCCCGATAGGAGTGAACAGTAACGAGGTCATGGATGATGATGCCAGCATTCCTTTCATTGACGTTTTTAAAACCTCCATTCCATTTGAAGAAGCGCGCCCCTGGCTAACTAAAGGCAAGGTTGAATATGATGAGCACGGTTGGCCTAAAAATCTTAATGGCGGACAAGCAGGTACTCGCTTCCTTTATAAACTTCCTAAAGAAACAGTACCTGAAGGTAATTACACCGTCCTTTATGATGGCGAAGGTATTCTTACATATAGCGATGATGCAAAACTGGTCAGCCGCGAACCTGGAAAAGATATCATTTCAATACACGCCGGAAAAGATAATGAATTCCGCGTTAAATTAATCATCAAAAATAGTAATGCAAAAAACTATCTACGTAATATCCGTGTAATCATGCCAGGTGGCGTATGCTCGAACAATCCGTTCAAACGTGTAAAAGATAAGCGCTATTGTAAAGGCTCTCGTTATTTAGCTTTTGAAAATTACCATGAAGGTTTAATTTTTAATCCTGCATACCTAGATTATATGAAGGACTTCAAAGTCGTTCGTTTCATGAATATGTCTGGAATTACACGTAACCCTATTAGTTCTTGGGATGAACGTCCTAAATTAAAAGATGCCACTTGGGCTGGTAAACAAGGCGTGCGTGGAGCTCCTCTTGAGATTATGGTTGCATTAGCCAACCGCTTAAATGCCGACCCGTGGTTTACCTTACCGCACAAAGCAGATAATAATTTTGTTAGACAATACGCAAAGTATGTAAAAGACAACTTAAAGCCCGGATTGAAGGCTTATGTTGAATACACCAACGAAGCATGGAACTCAATTTTCACTCAAGCCCATTACGTAAAAGATATGGGTGAGCGTATGCAACTGGATGAAGACAGAGACAAAGCAGGTTACAAATACTTTTCACTTCGCTCAGTACAGATCTTTGATATGTGGGAGCAGACTTTCGGTGGCACAGATAGAATCGTTCGAGTAATGGGCAGTTGGACTGGCTGGACACGATTATCTGAAATGCTTTTATCTTACAGAAATGCTTACAAAAAGACTGACGCGGTTGCGATTGCGCCCTATTTCTTTCCTAGCAAAAAAAGCGCTCAAAAAGCACGTTCTGTTAGCCAATTATTTCAATTGATGTATGACCCAAAAGAGAAATACTCGATTCCAAAAGTACTGGGTTACATTCATAAGAATGCAGAAACAGCCAAAAAATTTGGTGTTGATCTAATAGCCTACGAAGGCGGACAACACCTTGTGGACTGGAAAAGTCGTAACGTAACGTCTCACCCTACCAAACTGATGATACAAGCCAATAAAGATTGGCGTATGGCAAAGGCATACAGCGTATTTATGCGTGGCTGGAGAGACAACGGTGGCAAGTTATTCGTCAACTTCTCTGCACCTAGAACTTATCAGTGGTTTGGTAGCTGGGGAACGAAAGAATACATTACACAGCCTATCAACAAAGCACCTAAACATCGTGCGTTATTGCAATACGCTCGCAAGAACCCTTGTTGGTGGAGAGGTTGTAGCAGCCCTACTATCGCAAGATTAGATAAACCTGCAAACAATCCTGTTGGCGATGTGTATGCATTAGTTCCTTCAAAGAAAAAGAAAAACGTTCCGGGTAAAACGCTTGCTAATCCAGCTATGATAGCTAAAGCAAAGGCACAAGCTAAACCTTCTACTAAACCTAAAACAGTGGCAAAAGTCACTACGCCTAAAGTTATAGCAAAAACACCAGTAGTTGCTAAAGCGGCAGTCAAAACTGCGACTACTGCCGCTAAAACTGCTGTGGCAATTAATAACCCTGCAACAAAAGCTGTGGTTGCAACAACAGTAGCTAAAGCTGCAGCTAAGCCAATTTGGGAATCGGCAACAGCTTCATCAGGCAATGCTCAGAACAAAGCTCCAGCAAAAACACCAAAGCCAGTTTCAAAACCTGTAACTGCTTCAAATGATCATGATGCGGTTGTTCATCGAGTTAAAGGTCGTGGACGCTTCTGGAGCAACAAAGCTGCCCTGCATTTAAGAAATATAGTGGATGGCCAGATAAATGGAGGCAGTGACCTCTCCGGCGTATGGCAAACACATTGGGATAATAAATATCTACATGTTCGCGTCGATGCACTCGATGATAAATTTATGCGTGATTCAGCAGCTCCCTGGGGAGATGATTCAATAGAAATTTTCGTTGATGCTGATGGAAGCCGCAATAATAAATTTGACGGTAAAAATGATTTCCACTTTATCTACCGCTGGAAAGACAGAAACGTCAACCTTAGCAAAAGCTCGCCTAGAAAAAGAATGCTAGGTATCAAGCAAACCATGACCAGAACAGACAAAGGTTACACCCTGGAAACGTCTATACCCTGGACTACATTGGGAGTACGCCCAGTAGCTGGAAGAAATATTGGCATTGATGTTCAAATCAATGATGATGACAGCGGCAGTGGACGTGATGGCAAGCTAGCATGGCATGCGACAAATGATCAGGCATGGAAAAACCCACAAACATTTGGCAAGTTGGTATTAGGCATATAATATGCCTAATATATAATAGAGCTCATCTCCTTCAACTTCCAAACCACTTTACATGCAGAAAATCATCAAGGGATTATTTCTCCTTGCAATTGTTTTATTGACACTTGCAGTGGGTGCGTATCTTAATCAACACTATCAAAACTATAAAAACTTTAATATGCCCGCTGCAAAACCACCTTCTGCAGAGCAATTAAAATCAGTACTCAATGCTAAACGCACTGCAAACAATCTCGATAAAAAAAACAAGAAACAACAAGATGTTTTTCTTGGAATAAATACTGCCGATATCAGAGAAGACACTTCAAGCGTTCAGTTCTTAAATTTATTTAAACCTGCAATTCCTTTTGCTGAAACAGTGCCCTGGGGTAGTAACAAAGATGTTGAATACGATAAAAACGGCTATCCAACAGACCTTAAAGGAGGCCAAGCCGGTACCAAGTTTTTAAATCGACTACCTGCTGAAACTATAGAAGACGGTTTCTATACGGTTTTATATGATGGTGAAGGCGAGATTTTTTATGGTAATGATGCCCGCTTAATCGTACATCGCCCTGGCAAAGATGTGATAGAAATTAAAGCAGGAGAAGATAAAATCCTCAACGCATCGCTGTTTATCAAAAAAACAACTAAAGATAATTACATCAAGAATATTCGCATTCTCCCTGAAGGCGGTATTTGTGATGGCTATCCTCATATAAAAGTAAAAATAGCATCAGACTGCAGCAAAGGTGAATTCCTCTCCTTTGAAAAACACCATGACAAAATTTTATTCAATCCTGATTACTTAAACTTCATGAAAGATTTTCAGGTTTTGCGCTTTATGAATATGTCTGGGATGACTCGAAATCCGGTAGAAAACTGGAGCACAAGAAACACCCTTGATAAAGCAACCTGGGGAGGACGTGCTGGACTATATTCTCGCGGAGCACCCGTAGAGATAATGGTGGCTTTAGCCAACCAGGTTAATGCGCACCCTTGGTTCTCAATGCCATACAAAGCAAATGATGATTACATTAGGAAGTTTGGCGAATATGTAAAAGCCAACTTAAACCCAAATCTAAAAGCTTACATCGAATACAGTAATGAAGTATGGAACCCGATCTTCATTCATCATGATTACGCCATAGAAAAAGGACTCGAAGAAAAACTAGATACGAGTAAATCACCCGCAGGTTACAAATGGTATTCAAAACGCAGCGTTGAAGTATTTAAAATCTGGGAAAAAGCTTTTGGAGGTTCTGAACAATTAGTGCGCGTTTTAGGTAGCTGGGCCAGTAATCAGAACATGTCTAGCCAGATACTCGCTTATGAAGACGCTTATAAACACACTGATGCAATAGCAATAGGCCCTTATGTATCTGCTCACCCGAAAGTGTTACGCAAAGCTAATAGCGTCGATGACGTATTTAAAGCAATGATGGACAAAAACTCTAAATGGGGCATGAAAACCATCATTTCCTATATTCAGAAACAACAAAAAGTAGCCTCTTCTTTTGGTGTCGACTTAATTGCCTATGAAGGTGGTCAACACCTTGTAGATTGGGATACACGAAAAGTAAATCAGCACCCTAACCCATTGCTTTATGCCGCGAATCGTGATCCACGCATGGGAATTGTCTACGATGAATTAATGAGAGAGTGGAAACAAGCTGGCGGAAAACTGTTTGTAGCCTTCAGTGCACCTCGAATTTATAGCTGGTACGGAAGCTGGGGTGTTAAAGAACACATCAGACAAGCACGTGCAGACGCACCTAAGTATGATTCTTTATTACGCTATCTAGATAGCAATCTACATCCGGAAGAAACCGAAAATGCTACGGCGCAAAGTGTCATCGTCGCAGAACAAACTGAGCTTCCAGTACCTTATGCTAAAAAACCAGAGCTAATCTGGAATATGCAACAAAGTAGAACCATACCCTCAAGATTATCTGGGGTATCTGCTAGTGACATTAGCGCGAAATGGCAATCAAACTGGGATACCAAACACCTCTATTTCAGTTTTTCAGTGAATGATAATGATATTCAAAAAGGTGATGAAATAATCTTAACGCTTGATACGAGCAATGAAAATAAAAGTAACGACAAAGACCCAAAAAACACCATAGCAAATAAAACTGACGATAATGTCAGTCAATCAGAGGATAAAATAGGGTCAGATACCGAAGAAATTAAAGCTAAGACCTTCACCTTTACCCCATTTGATTCTTTAGGTTCTCAGACACATTTAATTCAAACAGATACAGGCTATCAATTAAACGTAGCGATACCCTGGAACGAAGTTTTTGCTGAGAAATCTAAGATTCATGCTAGTAATGGCACCAAGATTGGAGTAAATATTAACGTGATAGATATTGATGAAGATATTAAAGGGAGCAAATCTTTGCATTGGGCTGATACCAATAAAGCTCTGCCAAAACTGATTTTAAAGAATACGCCTGTTACTCAATAATTATTTATTTCATTTTTTCAACTGAATTAAGTACCATTTCAGCTCTCATTTAAGTACCAGCATTACTTATTTTAGGCTTTGCAAATATAAACTAATTTAATAACTTTACTGCTTTAGTATTAACTTTTCCGTTAAAGTTATAGGATTAAAGTTAAATAAGACTATTCAGCCATAAACAATTCTAATCAGCTATCTAAAGTTCTATTTGTTACTATTCATGAGGTGAATAGTAAAAATTTAAATAAGTTACTTGTTTAATAATCCAATTCTACTACTCTTAGCCGCCACTGATGTTGCAGAGCAACATTTTAGCGGTAGTCATTTATTACGCCTTCTCAGGCACATATGGCTTTATTTTTTTAGCTCCATAAATCAATATTTAGAAGGAGGAGAACACATGTCACAGTATCAAGACGATATACAAGCTGCATCAGCTCTTAAGGATAGTAACGGATCTTCATGGGATGCGATCAACCCAGAGTCAGTTGCACGTATGCGTGCTCAAAATAAATTCAAGAATGGTTTAGACGTCGCTCAATACACAGCAGACATTATGCGTGCTGATATGGAAGCGTACGATAAAGATTCTTCTATGTACACACAATCGCTAGGTTGTTGGCATGGGTTTATTGGTCAGCAAAAAATGATTTCTATCAAGAAGCATTTTGAAGGCAAAACTGACCGTCGTTACCTATACCTTTCTGGCTGGATGGTAGCTGCGCTACGTTCTGAGTTCGGTCCATTACCTGACCAGTCAATGCACGAGAAGACTTCTGTTGCCGCTTTAATCAAAGAACTATACACATTCCTACGTCAAGCTGACGCTCGTGAATTAGGTGGTCTTTTCCGTGAGCTAGACGCTGCACGTGACGCAGACGACATGGCTAAAGCAGCTGAAGTACAAGATAAAATTGATAACCACGTAACACACGTAGTGCCAATAATTGCTGATATCGATGCAGGTTTCGGTAACGCAGAAGCAACTTACCTTATGGCTAAGCAGATGATCGAAGCGGGTGCTTGTTGTATCCAGATCGAAAATCAGGTTTCTGATGAGAAGCAATGTGGTCACCAGGACGGTAAAGTAACTGTTCCTCACGAAGACTTCCTTGCGAAGATCCGTGCTGTACGTTACGCGTTTCTTGAGCTTGGTATCGACAACGGTGTTATCGTTGCACGTACTGACTCACTAGGTGCTGGTCTTACTAAGCAAATCGCTGTATCTAACGAGCCAGGCGATCTAGGCGACCAATACAACGCATTCCTTGATTGTGAAGAAGTATCTCCAGAAGATATGAAAAACGGCGATGTTGTAATCAACCAGGGTGGCAAGCTTGTACGTCCTAAGCGTTTACCGTCTAACCTATTCCAGTTTAAAGCTGGTACTGGTGAAGCACGTTGTGTTCTTGATTGTATTACTTCATTACAAAACGGCGCAGACATGATCTGGATCGAAACTGAGAAGCCACACGTTGCTCAAATAGGCGGAATGGTTAACGCAGTTCGCGAAGTTGTTCCTAATGCTAAGCTTGTTTACAACAACAGCCCATCATTCAACTGGACATTAAACTTCCGTCAACAAGTATTCGATGCAATGGCTGAAGCAGGACAAGACGTTTCTGCATACAACCGTGACGAGCTAATGGATGTTAAATACGATGGAACTGAGCTAGCAACAACAGCTGACGAGAAAATCCGTACATTCCAGGCTGACGGCGCACGTGAAGCAGGTATTTTCCATCACCTAATCACGCTACCGACTTACCACACAGCTGCATTGTCTACTGACAACCTTGCGAAAGAGTACTTCGGCGACCAAGGAATGCTTGGATACGTACTAGGTGTTCAACGTAAAGAGATCCGTGAAGGAATCGCATGTGTTAAGCACCAAAACATGTCTGGTTCAGATATGGGTGATGATCACAAAGAATACTTCTCTGGCGATGCTGCACTGAAAGCGGCTGGTGAAGACAACACCATGAACCAGTTCTCATAATTGAGAATGCCAATTATCTATTTATAGATGATTAAAAAGTTCGACAACACGGCACACCTTTTGGTGTGCCGTGTTGTTTCTGGAATTTAAATATTGAAAGTAAAACGTTTTAAATCTTACAATCGAAAATACAAATTTAAAGGAGTAATACCCGATGCCATTTTTAACAGCCGATTTATGTGATGAGTTTTGTGGGGATAATTGTGATGACGTACAAGTTGTAGGTTCTTGCCTTAACAATTATGGCGGACGTCCGAGAATCCATGGTGAAGTCGTTACTTTAAAACTATTTGAAGATAACCAGTTAGTTCGTGATCAGGTTAACTCGGATGGTCATGATGCAAATGGTAACGGCAAAGTGCTTGTGATTGATGCAGGCGCATCTATGAATCGTGCTGTATTAGGTGACATGCTGGCAGCAAAAGCCGCTGAAAACGGCTGGAACGGCGTTATCATCAATGGCTGTGTGCGTGATTCAGTTGAAATGTCTACGATGGAATTAGGCGTTAAAGCCTTAGGAACTCATCCCCTAAAAACCGTTAAAAACGGCGTTGGTCAAACCAATGTTAAAGTGAGTTTTTTAGGATTGCACATCAATGCGGGTGATTACATCTATGCTGATGAAGATGGTGTAATTGTCTCACCAAAAGCATTAGTTTAAAGCCCTTTTAACGCGCCAATACCAAAAGGGTGTCTTTTTAATTATAAAAGGACACCCCCCTACTTTTAGGCTCTTTTCCACAAATCACATTATAAAAATACTGATTTCCTAAACTAATACTATATCCAGATTCATGCTTGGTTATAATCGGGGTATTGCAACGTGTAAAAAATACTCGGGATTTTCTTATTTTCAAGAACATATTAAAACTGACCTCAACGGGAGCCATAATTTCAATTATTTTAATTGGCTTGTTCGCGTGGTGGTTTCAAACATCATGGGTCTATATTTTAGGGTATGCTGGCATTTCTTTAGTTGCTCTTGTTTCTCTGCCATTGCTCTATCGTTTATTTGGTTATCGGCTTCAGGACGAACTCAACTGGTTAAAAAATAGAGAACTCAAAGAACATTATGAGATGCTAGATCGTTTAAAAGCAGTGACTAGTGAACTCACAAAATTAAACAATAAAGAAGGCATGCATCAAGCTAAAGTACTCACTGATATTATTGAAGACTATCACCATGTCGTAGAAACACGGTTTATGGGAAATGAACACGGCCCACTTAGCTACCTGTCATCAGCACGTACGGTGCAGTTGAATGCGCTACAAAACTTAACCGACATGGTAGCTATCGATCACAGTATTTCCAGCATTATGCGGAATAAACTAGATGAAGAAAGCGTCATTACTGATCAAATACAACAGCGTCAAGACAAGCAAATAACGTTACGCGAAGGTCAGGGAAAACGCATGGAAGAACTGGTTGAAGAAAATCGAAAACTCTTTAATGCGTTAATGGAAACTGCTGTTGAAGTTGCCAATATCCCATCTTTTAGTAAATTTGAACGCATCCATACATTGAGTAGACTGGTTAGTCTGGCAGAAGTAACAAAACTCAGAAAGTAATAAAAAAGGTATAAATGAGGGTATTAGATATGTATTTTAAGAAGTCTAACTTAGCTATTTTTAGCATTGTTTTTAGTAGCATCCTATTAAGTGCATGTGGGGATAATTTACTACCCAACTCGAATATGAGTAAAGAAGATGCATACAGCGAAATCAAAAAATTCGAAAAAAGCGTCAATCCCAGTTACAGAGAAAATAATGTACGCGCCAATATAAAACTGAGCAAAACCAACCTACTCTCTATGTTGCCTAATTTAGATGACTACCCTATTCAAGGTAATCAACGAGATAGCTCAACCGTTGAAGTTGTTGAAATTTTTACTTCATCAGAAAAAGGTGGCACCGATCGTGATGGTTTATTTGTAGATATGGCAGAAAACTTTAATCGGATGGGGCAAAAGACATCTAACGGTAAACAGGCATATATAGCTATCCGTAAAATAGCATCAGGACTGGGCGCACAGTTCATTATCTCTCAAAATTATGTTCCAGACGCATTTTCACCTAGCAACAATCTATGGGGTGAAATGCTCAATGCCAACGGCGTTAAAACCGAAACAATCGCTGAAGCAACGGCTAAAAATACAGCAGGAATTGTCGTTAAGAAATCCAAAATGGATATGATTACCGAAAATGGCAAACTGGATATGAGCAAATTACTCACCGTCGTCAGCAGTGGTGATTTTGCAATGGGTTATACCAACCCTTATCAATCAAGTACCGGACTTAACTTTTTAATTACCGTGTTGAATGCTTTCTCTGATGGTGATGAATCACAAATGCTATCACCCGATGTTGCTTCATCCTTCGAAACCTTTCAGGGCGGTGTTCCTTATGTAGCCCAAACCACATTACAAATGCGTGATGAAACGGGAAATAGCGGAGTGTTAGATGGTTACGTCATGGAAAAACAATCCTATATAAATCTTAAAGGTATGAATGACTATCAATTTATCCCTTTCGGTGTGCGCCATGACAGTCCGCTCTATGCAACGCCTGAAGCCGATGAAAGCGAACGCGAAGTGCTAAAACTCTTTGCTCAGTTTTTAGAAACTCAAAATAAACAATTGAAGAACTACGGCTTTGATCAGACCCCAGAATATAAAAGCGCCTATCAAATCAAAGATAACAACATCATTGGCGAAGCCCAGAAACTCTGGAAACAAAGAAAATCCGGCGGCAAGCCGATCGCTGCAATTTTCGTGGCTGACGTTTCGGGTTCGATGGAAGGTATACGAATTAAAAATCTAAAACGCGCATTGATAGACTCGTCTGATTTAATCAGTAGTAAAAACGCCATTGGCTTAATTACTTACAACGATAGAGTTAATGTAGATCTTTCTATTCGTCCTTACAATGTTCAACAGAAATCACTATTTATCGGCGCGGTTGAACGATTATCAGCGGGAGGCAAAACGGCAACTATCGATGCTACAGTGACTGCAATGTCTGAGTTAATTAAGTTTGACGAGAAGAACCCAGGCTATAAAAAAATAATTTTTGTACTCTCTGATGGCGAACGTACTGCCGGTCTGGACTATGACAAAGTCAAAGAAGCATTTGAGTGGTCTGCTATCCCCATACATACCATCGCTTATGAGCTAGATTCACCAGAAATGAAGGCCATGTCTGGTCTTGCAGAAGGCGCTTATATCAAATCAACCAGTAGTTCAGCATCTTACCGAATAGGTAACCTGCTCAATTCTGAAATGTAATCAACTCTTTTAACTAAGCTAAAATCGATGAAATATCTCAAAGTATTCTCGCTCTTTATTATTTTCCATGTCACAGCCTGGGCAGGCGCGCACACGTATTTCAATAGTAATAAAGAGCAAATACTCATCGTGGTGGATACTTCATATTCGATGAAACAAAAGTTTCCAGAAATAAAACAATGGATTGAAGACTACGAAAGCAGTGCGCGCTACAAAAACATCATGATCGGCACTGATAAAGCCATGTTAGGTAAACTGAGCGAACTTCGACGTAAAGAAGAAATTTTCCGGACTGCTTTTGGCATTATGAAAGAAGATAACCTTAAACGTTACCTCAATCAAAAAGGTAAAAAAATTCTATTATCTGATGGAGTAATAGCACCTGAAGGCTGGGAGATAGTAGATTTTTAATTTCCTAATGACCACTTGTCCTACATTTTAATAATAAGCTAATAAAAATGATAAAATGATTGCACACAAGTTGAACTAGCTCTTTTTAATAAAAGATAGTGTAATGCTACTAATTGCGTAACGCCACTTACAGCGTTAAACCACAAATAATAAAAAACAAAATATGGACAACATTCAATTAACTGCAGAACAGGAACTGTCCTTTCAGCAAAGCTTGAAACGTGAAAAGAAACATTCAGCACGAATTATTTCATTTCTTGGCGCAGCTTTATTTATTTGCCTGACTGCTATTAATTACCTGGCTTTACCCGCCAATGAGTTTTCTAATATTCTACCGACAACTCTCGTTACATTATTTGTTTTAGGCACTTTCTACACGCTGACGTATCGAAACTGTTTCTTCAAGCACTATAGCTTAATCGGCATGGCTACTTTTCTCGCTGTAGGCTTAGCTATTTGCATGATGATTGCGTTATCAACACCCGGAAGATATTCACACAACGTTTATTACTTAGCGCTGATGCTGTTGATCATCACAACATTTAGCTGGAGTTATATGCCACGCAGGCTATCAATTCTGGTCACGGGAATCCTGATTACGACATTTACCGCCATTAAAATTGTGATGCATAATGCATTAAATGAAGAATTATTGATTCTGGTTGTCAGCGTGTTTTTCTTAATCGCATCGGCAAGCATTGTCGCAATGGCTCAAGTATTACGTGATAAATACATCTTTAAAAACTTCCTGCTTCAGGAACAGTTACAAATAAACCTTGAAGAAAAAGCACGCGAAGCAAAACACCAAAAAGAACTCGCCAATAAGGACGCACTCACCGATTTACCAAATCGTCGGTACATTACCAGAACGCTTGATCATGCCATGCATCGAGCCAAAGAAAAGAATCTGGATTTAGTCATTATGTTCCTTGATCTGAATGGTTTTAAAGCCGTAAATGATAATTATGGTCACGATGCAGGCGATGAAATCCTTACCGAAATATCGAATAGATTAAAGACCTGTATTCGCACAGAAGATCAATTGGCGCGTATCGGCGGTGATGAATTTTTAATCGGCTTATTGATAAAGAAAAGCGAAGCGGATATACCCGAAAAAATCCGCGAAAAAATTCGCTCAACCGTTATACAACCAGTAGCTTTTAACGAACACTTGCTTAAAGTAGGCACCAGTATTGGAACTGCCAGCTACCCTGCAGATGGTCGGAATATTGAAGCCCTTATCAAACTTGCCGATGAAAATATGTATGCAGATAAATTAAGCATTAAAAGTAATCAAAAAAACGAAAAGGCAGAAAAGGCTAATGCCGCTTAATCTCGTTATCACAACTCTACTAACCATCACCCCCCACTTTTAGGGCATATTTTCTTAAAGCTTACTCTAATGATTGATACTTTTAGAAAAGAGATGAATCACAATCACACCCAATATAATTAAACCCATCCCCAGTATACTGGCCAAATCTGGTATTTCTTTATACTTCCAGGCCCCAACAATAGTCACTAATACAATACCCACGCCTGACCAGATCGCATAGGTAATACCTAGTGGAATAAATTTCAAAACCAGCGTCATAAAGTAAAAAGACACCAGATAAGCCACGATCATAATGACTGTAGGCACGACTTTTGTGAATTCTTCTGTGGCTTTTAAGCTGGATGTTGCAATGACTTCAGCGATTACTGCCAAAGCCAGAAATAAATAGGTGAATTCTTTCATGTAGTTAGCTCTTAATTAAATTCTTGTGATTGTAGATAAATATATTGGTTTTGTTAGATGAATGATTTGTAAGTGAGATAAGTTTTAAGTCACCCCCCTACTTCTAGGGCTTTTTTATAAGTCCTATTGTTTGACTTTAAACAGCTTCATTGCATTATCACGTTTAATCTTTATTGCGACATCGTCTGGTAATTGCGCCAACCAGCTTCGGTGAAATCCCCAGAATCGTCCTAACTGCTCCCAGCCGGTATCGGGCTCGCTCCAGCCATCTAGTTGGTCTACCGGCCAAACCGTATCTGAACCCACCAGAAAGCGATCTGCATATTTAATCATTAGCGCTTTCCATTCTGGCAACAGTTTTCCAGCTTCATCGGTATGCTGATTACCCACATATCGCCACGGATCACGTGCTGCCATGCCACCCCAGACATTCGGACACTTACCCATGACCTCATCCACTTGATCAGGTTTCAGTATGGCACCTGCATGCGCCCAGATGATTTTACTGTTTGGATTTTTCTCGCAAATTGCCAACATATAATTAGATTTTGAGAATTCTGTATGGATCATAATAGGTACATCGTATTCCTGCACCAATTTGAGCAAACCCGATAACACATTTGATGAATCGAGTTTACGAGCAAAGCCACCGCCCAGAATATGTAACTCGCCGACACCTTTATATTCACCTGAAGCTAGCGCTTTTCGAGCATCAACCAGCACTTTTTCATTACGTTGCCAACGATACCAATCTTGCGAATCCCGGTAAGGACTGTAGATAGCAATGACTTTTTCGGGTGCCAGTTTTTGTAGCAATAATGCATTTTTAGCAGGCTTACCAATCACCACTGCATGTGAAATATTTTGATCGGCCAAATACTGAATCGCCTGTTCTGGAGATGTAACTTCTTTTTGACTCCACTTGTAATGCATATGCATATCAAAAACAGTGTCTTTGTCTGTGCTTGCAACTGTCTCTTTAGCCGTAGCATTTACACTACCTATTAATATCAAATTACTAATAAAAAAATAACAAACTAACTTACTTAATTTCATTTCTAGCTCGCATGACTTTCACATTCAGCGATAATTTTAGCACTAATTAAACCCGCATCGTCCTCCATATCGGGGATTTCTACTCGCTCAATATTTACTGTGATATCAGATTCGTTTTGAACTTCCCCACCCTTGGTGATTAAATCCTGTTTTACTGCTGCAATAGACATTTTAGTCGCGATCTCCAATGCCTTAGTGGCTGATTCAGCGTGAATCACTTCATCTCGTGCATGAACCTGATAACCATGTTTTTCATGCAAAGTGACTTCTATAATACAGCTAGATTTCACATGACCGACAGCCGCTCCAATGGCATTTGCCACTGAACTATATTCGGGTACTAATACTTCTTTCCCCAGGCGATCGCCAACATCGGGATAAAATATTCCAGCAGGACCACCAACAGCCACCAAAGGTAATCGTGATTCAAATTTTATCTGTAAATCTTTGATAAGAGGATGCCCAGAGGCTACCGCATTGACCAAAACGTCATTATCATTAAATGACTTCTCAGCGAGTTGATCGATCATTAAACGCGTACTTTTTTCAACCACCGCTCCATGTACTTTTTGAGCGAAGGCTTGAATCTTTTCAGCGGTATTATTGTTACTCACATAACCCGTAGCACGACCCAACAATTCACAGGCATAAAAAGCTGCCTTGGTATTCCATTGTGATTGCATTCCCAATACGTGGGCCGCATCACTTGGAGTAAAGCCAGACATTCTGATCACCCCCCTACTTATAAGCCTTTTTAGGGTACTGCGATCTTTGGCAGAGACGATGACTTCACGAAAAGGGATTGGTTTCTCGGTACTTAATAAGCCTAGTAACTCTTGTTCACGCTCGCTAAAGTCAGAAGAGTCAGCGGATGATTGCAACAATAAATACTGCAATGCCGAATGCATACCGCTATCCGCTGTGAGTGCGCAGGCTAATTCTTCTTCAATATGTGGGAAACGCATCGCCAACATTGATAACGGCAATGCACGATTAGCTAATAACGTTATATTTTGTAAACCGTCAATTTCAACTTCGCTGTCGCCACCCAGACCCAGCGTTTTCATATCGATGGCTTTAACCAGAGTACGATAACCACCGACATCGGCACCCGCTTCATTCAAGGCTGGCCAGCCATCAACAACGGTTGCCACGTCCGTTGTCGTACCGCCGATATCTGAAATCAGAAAGTCCTTTTGACCGGTTAAATAACGCGCCCCGATAACACTCGCGGCGGGACCTGACAAAATGGTTTCTATCGGCGTGTACATCACAGAATCAGCACGGGCGATTGATCCATCACCTTTCACAATCATGATCGGAGCATTGATACCCAGGGTTTGCATGGCTTCACGCACCGCGCTTTCTAGTTGCACGATTAAAGAGACAATTTGTGCATTAAATCCTGCCGTTAGCGCACGCTTTGGCCCATTCAATGAATCGGAAAGATCACAAGAAGCTGTCACTGGCGCACCAGTGATTTCTTTGATTAACTCAGCCGCTTCTCTTTCATGAGATTGATTACGCACTGAATAATGACCTGCTACAGCAAATGCCTCAGCTTTGCCTATCTCACTGTTAAGTGCATCTCGAATTGTATCGAGATCTAAGGGTTGCTGTTCTTTACCGGTATAAACATGCCCACCATTGATCCGGACGATTGTTGCATCTGGTATCGCCTTTGTAATTTCAGTGCGTTCAGCCATTGCATCGTTAAAGCCCAGCAAGAAAACCACAAGAGATGATCCCTGCCCCTCAACCAGAGCATTCGTCGCCAAGGTTGTGGAAAGTGAAACCAACGCGATCTCAGAAACATCAAATGACTTGCCACTTTTATCTTTAGCAACTGTATCTGCCGTTTCGAGCGCTTGTTTCAAGGCATTGATAACGCCTAGAGACAAATTACCATGTGTGGTGAGTGATTTTGCACTGGCGAGGATTTCGCGTTTTGCGGTATCAACCACAACCGCATCGGTGTAGGTTCCGCCAGTATCAATACCTATCGTAAAGTGTTCTTTCATCTAGTTATTCTGACCTAATTTAATAAAGAAAACTGTTCTAAACTAACCTGTATTTAATCTTATCCCGACATCTAACACGACAAGTATTTCTATTTCTGTAGTGATTAAAACAACGCCTCTAATGTTGAAATTTCATTTTTTATCATTTAAATGAAATTTTTGTGTATTTTTTCATTTATTCTTCTACAATCACTTTAAATACACAGTATTAAAAACGATTTCATCGATATTACAAAGGGTCATAGCTATGCATACTTATCGTTTAACCTTCGATTGCCCAGACGCAATTGGCATCGTCAATCAAGTCAGTACTCTTATCACAAAACATAAAGGCTGGATTTCAGATGCTTCACAACATGGTGATGATGAAACTAAATGGTTTTTCTCACGCATCGAAATTCTTGCTGATTCACTGGACGTGAGTTTGGAAGAGTTTAGAGAATTACTCACGCCCTTAGCTGAATCGCTTAACTTGAATTGGAAACTAGAAGATAGTTCTGTTCCTAAAAAAGTCATCATGATGGCAAGTAAAGGTACTCATTGTTTAACTGATCTATTAGACCGTTGGCACAGTGGCGAGCTCAATTGTGAAATTCCTTGTGTGATTTCAAATCATGATGATATGCGTGGAATCGTAGAACATTACGGTATTCCTTATCACAAAGTTGTGATCGAGAAAGATAACAAGCAACCTGGATTTGATGAAGTAGAAAGACTAATTGAAGAGTATCAGGGAGACACAGTGGTTCTTGCGCGTTATATGCAAATCTTACCTCCTACGCTTTGTGCTAAATATAAACATAAAGTAATCAATATTCATCACAGTTTCTTGCCCTCTTTTATCGGTGCCAAGCCTTATCATCAAGCGTCAATTCGTGGGGTTAAATTGATTGGTGCAACCTGTCATTACGTCACTGAAAATCTGGATCAAGGTCCCATTATTGAACAGGATGTATCACGCGTTAATCACGGCGATAAAGTTGAAGATCTGGTTCGTTTAGGTAAAGACACGGAAAAACTGGTTTTAGCTCGTGGACTTAGAGCGCACTTAGAAGATCGCGTTTTAGTACACGGAAATAAAACCATCGTTTTTTAACAAACGATTTAGACACACAGCCTTAATTAATTAACAGTTAACACCACTTAACTTTTAACATTTAGATCCATTTAGAGAATAACACCATGAGTAAAGCATTACCTTCATCAGCACAAGTCGTAATCGTTGGCGGCGGCGTTATCGGTTGTAGTCTTGCCTATCACCTAACAAAATTAGGTATCACCGATGTGGTGTTACTCGAACGAAAAACACTAACCTGTGGTACAACATGGCACGCAGCAGGTCTGGTGCCTACGCTACGCGCTAATTACAGCATGTCGATGTTGGCAAAATACAGTGCGGATCTTTACGGCAAGCTTGAAGAAGAAACAGGACAGGCAACAGGCTATGTACGTAATGGCTCATTGACAATTGCGACAAATAAAGAACGCCTTGCAGAACTTAAACGTGGCGCATCTATGGCGAAAGTTGCAGGTTTCCCTTGTGATGTGATCGATCCAGATCAGGCTAAAGAAATGTGGCCATTACTGAATATAGATGATGTTGTTGGTGCCATCCACCTACCAAACGATGGCATTGCAAGTCCGGTTGATCTTACCAACGCTTTAGCACGTGGTGCGAAAAATGGTGGTGCTCAAATTTTTGAGAACACTAAAGTGATCGACATGATTATCAAAGATGGCAAAGCGGCAGGTGTGGTTACAGAGCAAGGCGATATTGAAGCTGAAATCGTAGTCAACTGTGCCGGAATGTGGGCGCATGAATTTGGTAAGAAAGCGGGGGTTAACGTCCCCTTACATGCAGCAGAACACTTTTACGTTGTCACCGAAAAAATGCCTAACCTACAAGACCATTTACCGACGATGCGCGATATGGATGGCTACTGTTACTTCAAACCAGAAGGCGGTCAATTACTGGTTGGTATGTTCGAGCCAGATGCAAAGCCTTGGGGTATGAAAGGTATTGCGGAAGACTTTAGTTTTGACCAAATCCCAGATGACTTTGATCATCTGGAACCTTACCTAGAAGCAGCCATGCATCGTATTCCTGAATTACAAGAAATGGGACTACAGCTATTCTTTAATGGTCCGGAATCATTCACCCCGGATGACCGCTTCCAATTAGGCGAATCACCTGAGTGTCGTAACTACTTTGTCGCTGCAGGCTTTAACTCGGTTGGTATTCAATCTGCTGGTGGTGCAGGTAAAGTATTGGCGGAATGGATACAGAAGGATCATCCACCACAAGATTTATGGCCCGTTGATATTCGTCGTAATAATCCATTCCAGGGAACCCAGCGTTATTTGTTTGAACGCACCACTGAAACTTTAGGTCTATTGTACGAAACGCATTACCCCTTTAAGCAATTCAGAACAGCACGCGGTGTAAGACGCTCAGTACTTCATTCTCAATTAGAAAAACTAGGTGCTGTATTTGGCTGTGAAAATGGTTGGGAACGCCCTAACTGGTTTGCTGATGAAGGTCAGAAACCTGAATACGAATACTCGTTTGGTAGACAGAATTGGTTCGACAACAATAAACGTGAACACGAAAACGTCCGAAATGGCGTAGGTGTTCTCGATCAGAGTTCATTCTCTAAATATCAGGTTGAAGGACCTGATGTAGTCAAGTTCATGAACCGCATCTGTTCGAACAACATCGATGTAGCCGTTGATAAAATGGTTTACACCCAATGGTTAAACGAGCGTGGTGGTATCGAAGCTGACGTAACACTTACGCGTATCCGTGAAGATGCTTATCTGATTGTATCGGGTGTATCTTGCCAAACACGTGACGTTGCCTGGTTACACCGCAATAAACAAGAAGATGAATCTGTTGTAATAAATGACGTAACTTCGGCTTATGCAGTAATCACAGTAATGGGACCAAAGTCTCGTGAGACCTTAAGCAAATTGACCGAAGCAGATATGTCTCACGAAGCATTCCCGTTTGCGAATTCACGCGAGATTGATGTGCAGTATGCATTAGTTCGTGCCTCACGAATTACTTATGTGGGCGAATTAGGCTGGGAGCTTTATGTCCCGACTGAATTTGCACCGAGTGTGTTCGATGCGGTTATGCAAGCCGGCGAAGAGTTCGACATCAAGCCGTACGGTTATCACACCATGAATTCATTGCGCATGGAAAAATGTTACCGTCACTGGGGACATGACATAACCGATGAAGATACTGCATTAGAAGGCGGCTTAGGCTTTGCTTCTGACTTCAATAAAGAAGGTGGATTCATTGGTAAAGAAGCCCTACTCGCACAAAAAGCAAAAGGCTTATTAACCAAGAGATTTGTCGCCTTCTTGTTTGAAGACGATCAACCACTGTGTTATCACGAAGAACCCATCTATGCGAATGGCAAAATTGCCGGCCGTGTGACATCGGGTATGTTTGGTCATACAATGGGGGCGACAATCGCTATGGGCTATGTAGAATACGAAGGTGGTATCGATAAAGCATGGTTAGAAGCCAGCGAATTTGAGATTGAAGTGGAATGCGTCCGTTACAAAGTAAAACCTTCACTTTCTTCATTCTATGATCCTAAAATGGAAAAGATTAAGTGTTAGAAATGAATTATTAGTCACCCCCCTACTTTAAGGCACTTTTTTAGAGTACATTTTGATTAATGCACAATAACATCTTCCGCAGTCATTGATAGAGAGAACACTAACCGAATGTCCAAAACCTTTACAGACAGATTAAGCGAGACAGAAGCTGCTAATGCTGAAGCTAATCAGGGCAATTTACGCCTTGGTCAGCAAATCCGTGACCTGCGTAAATCCAAAGGTATGACGATCAGTTACCTCGCCCACCAGATTAATAAATCGGTGGGTTATCTCAGTCAGGTAGAGCGCGGCGTTTCATCATTACCGATTCCTGTGTTACAGGCGATTAGCGATACGCTGGAAGTCCAGATAACCTGGTTTTTCCACACCGACACGCCACAAAAAGAAGATGAAGTAGACTATATCGTTCGGCGCAACACGCGTCGTCATCTTGAGTTTTCAGGTACCGGAGTTAGCGAAGAATTACTCTCACCAAGACTCAGTGGTGAAATCATGATGCTACAAACCACCTTAGAACCAGGCACCGTAAGCGACCCAGAGCCACGCCAACGCAAAGGTGGTGAAGATGCCGGTGTGGTGCTTTCTGGCACCCTAGAACTCACCATAGACAGCAAGCAATTTACTCTGGAAGAAGGTGATAGCTTTTCTATTTATGATGACAAACAACATTTCTACAAAAACCCATCAAAGAAAGACAAAACCGTCATCATCTGGGTACTCACTTCACAGAAGTACTAAATCATCTAGTTATAAACATTAATACTGTATCTATCTTGCCAGTAGTTAAATACAACTTTAGTGAGTTTGATGATCTACCTTAATATGTTATTTTGCCTAGTGATGTAAGCATTCCGCTTACTGCTCTAATAAAGACATAATAAAGACATAGCCTTATGAATTTACTCAATCATTTCTCATTAAAAACACTGTCAATTAAATCACTGTTGCTACTCGCTATCTGCTTCATCTACACTGGTAATTCAGTGTTTGCAGATAGCACGACAAGTGCATCTACAGATACCGCAACAACACCAGGGAAGATATTGGGTGGGGCTGACGTAGAATTCCCAGAGTGGTTCAAAGAAAGCTTTTTAGACTTTAGAGAAGATGCCGCCGAAGCTGCAGAAAACGGCAAACACATGCTTGTTTTTGCTGATTTAAACGGCTGTCCTTATTGCGCAAAGATGTTACAAGACAATTTCAAAACCGCAGAAAAAGATGGCGGCAATATGGAATTCATCAAAGCTAATTTCGATAGTATTCATATCAATATCAAAGGTGATCGTGAGATTGCATTCAACGAAGATACAGAAGTCACCGAACAGGAACTCGCCAAAGCATTAAAGGTTATGTACACACCCACGTTATTGTTTATGAACGCCAATAATAAAGTGGTTGCTCGACTCAACGGCTACCGCACACCCCGTGAATTCAAAACGGTATTGAATTACGTCAAAGATAAAGCCTACGAGAAAACAGATCTCGCCAGCTATCGTAGCGAAAATCTGAATGATGCCGTTTACGAGTTATTGCCGAATAACAACTTTACTGAAATTACCGATTTCAAAAAAGCCAGCGAACAAAACAAACCCATCGCCCTTTTATTTGAAGATAAAACCTGCGGCGAATGTTCACAGTTCCACAAAGATATCCTCGCCAAACCTGAAATTGACACGCTCATGAAAGCCTATAATTTTGTACGCCTAGATGCACTATCAGAGAAAGAAATCATCGATATAGACGGCAACAAAACCACCGCCAAAGACTGGATAAAAAAACTAGGTATCAGCTATCGACCAGCTTTGGTTTTATATGACAACGGTGAAGAGAAAGGTCGTGTTACTGGCTTATTAAAATCATTTCACATGACACAACTGCTCACCTATGTTGCCGATAAAGAATATGAAACGTATGAAACCTGGTTAGACTTTGGCAAAGTCTATGCAGATAAAATATTAAAATCAGGTAAAGATATTGATCTCTGGAAGTGATATTTCACTCTGACATTGAAACAACCTATCTAGATTTTTCAGATGCGTTCATTGGCATTTTTCCCATACGTTTAAATCAATAATAACAATCACTTCTATCACGCTTTTATTGTACAAACCACTTATCTGAAAAAGTAGTATTTAGCAGCTAATAAATTTAGTATGGCGACAATGCGGCAAACTGTTTGCTTGCAAATATATATTAATAATTATAAAAGCAGATAAGCCATAAACTAACGTGATAATAACTTCTAAACCATCCAAAGAAGAAACGGCTTCCTTCAATGAAAGCATAATAAATGAAAAAGTTTCTTCAACCCGTATTATTGTAATACTTGGGGCGCTGCTATTTATTGTTTATACGATAATGGACAAATTTGGCCTACCTGATGAAACGTTAGAAACAATTTATCTTGCTCGTGGATCACTTCTGCTGGTTCTTGCTTATATCTATTTCCTAACCTACAAACCCATATTCATAAAATATTATATTCCTATTTTAATGATTGGTTATTTTGCCTGTGGTACTACCATTTCGGTTGGCGTCTATGTTTCTCAAATGGGTGACTATTCATACGATTTGTACTTTGCTGCACTAATAATACTGGTGGCTACCTCTTTTTCCTGGAGTTATCTACCGATAAAAAGCTCAGTATTTATTAGTGCGTTTTTTATCTTAACCTACATCTGTATGAGAGTTTTTGCCCATAAAGACATAGAAGGGGTACGCTTACTAACACTAATGTCTCATGTATTTTATCTGGTATCTAGCGCGGTAATTGCAGCGACAGCTCAGTACATTAGAGATAATTTAATCTATAAAAATATTAGATTACAAAATAGCTTAATCCAGGAAGCAGAGGAACAAACAAAAGAAGCTGAAAAACAGGAAATACTCGCAAACCTGGACACACTGACAGGAATACCGAATAGACGCTATATCACAGAGTGCTTACAAAAGGCTCTAGAAGAAGCCGAACACACCAACACACTATTGGTCCTTATATTTATGGACCTCAATGGATTTAAAGCAATCAATGATACCTATGGCCATGACTCTGGTGATCGAGTATTGGAAGTCACGGCTAAACGCCTCAGACACACCATTCGTGAAGGAGATTATCTGGCACGAATTGGCGGAGATGAATTTCTTATCGGATTTAAAACGAATCGATTCTCAGCCAAGTTTATCGACAGTCTCTGTGCAAAACTAAAGAAGAATATTTTAGCTCCGATTGTATTTAACCACAGTAAATTACAGGTAGGAGTCAGTATAGGTTGCGCCTCATACCCCGGTGATGGAAAGACCATAGAAGAATTAATAAAAGCTTCAGACCAACATATGTATCTGGATAAACAAGAATCAAGACGAAGCAAAATAATGTAATGCATAACCAAAGACGAATACAGAAGCACTAAATAACAACTAATAAATAACAAAAAATAAGCAAGTACTCAAAATATAAGGATACTTCTGAGAATGGCTGTTTATATAACTTTTTAATAAAGATAAGAAACCACTAAAAACTAAAAAACGTGAACATAAACACTTTCAAAACAAAATACAAATCCATATCTTTTGGAGATAATCTGGCGGATGAAAAAGTCAATTCTACCCGAGTGATCGTGATACTCGGGAGTCTGCTTTATGTATTGTATTCAGTAATGGATTATTTTGGATTTTCGAAAGACGTCTTAATACAGCTCTATATCCCACGCGCAGCCAACCTTATCTTATACGCCTTTATATATTACCTAACCTACAAACGAGAATTCTTCCTCGAGCATTACAACAATATCCTTATGTCCGGTTATGTCGTATCCGGCATAGCGATCTGTTTTGCCATCTTCATAGCCCGAGATGGAGATTACTCTCATGGCATGTATTTCGCGGCGCTCATGGTACTTGTCTATAATTCCTTTACCTGGAGTTATCTACCCACGCACTTTTCGGTCATTCTGGGTGCCATGCTACTAGTCAGCTACGCAATCATCAAAATATACGTCCACCAAGATGCTACGGGCAGTCACTTCCTGTTATTCATTGGTCAGGTTTTTTATCTGATGTCGCTCATCACGGTCGCTGCAACGTCAAAAATAATTCGAGACAACCTCATCAGTAAAAATATGTTACTTCAGGATAAACTCACAAAGATTGCCAGGGTAAAAACCTTGGAAGCAGAAAGACATGCAAAGCTCGCGAATCTGGATGCACTCACAGGCTTACCCAATCGCCGTTCCATGACAAAACGCATGCGGCAGGCATTGGAAGAAGCAAAGCAATCTAATACCAAGCTCACCCTAATTTTCATCGACCTTAATGGATTTAAAAAAGTAAACGATCATTATGGTCACGACTCTGGAGATAAAGTCCTGGAAATCACCGCAAAACGCTTATTGCAAACCATACGAAAAGAAGACTATGTCGCACGCTTAGGCGGAGATGAATTTTTAATCGGGCTCAAAACCAACTGCTTCACCGATCAATTCATCAAAACACTGTGCAAAAAGATAAGAATAAATGTATCAGCCCACATCGCATATAATGGCTGTAAACTACATGTAGGAACCAGTATTGGAATCGCCAGTTACCCTGAAGATGGAGATAACATCGAGGAGTTGGTGAAGGTTGCCGATAGACGCATGTACATCGACAAACAACAGTGCAAAAAAGAAATAACTCCCTCCTTGAGTGAATCACTAATCTAATTCACATTAACTAAATCACGACTAAGTCACCCCCCTACTTTTAAGTGACTTTTCATTTTGTTATTTAAAATGACCAAAGAAACTTATGCTTTGCGGAATGATATTACGTTTTGTACTTTGAAAACGTAAATAGAATTTATGCTGCGCGAAGTGATTTTTCATTAATCAAAAAATGAAAATCCCAAAACTCAATTTATAAAAGATTATTTGCTTTGACGTATTTAGATCAACATCAATTAACAGCACTGTTAGTAAAACCAGACAAGACTACTGAATATCAGCAAAAGCAACCTGTAGAAAGTTGTTATCATTAAAAAATGAACACGATAGAAGCCATCAAGAAACTAACATAGATTAATCGCAATACTTTAATTTATGTTAATTTGTCATGCACGGTGAATTTTATTCGAATTAAATCCCTTATTCAGTCATATCATTAAACTGATTCAAGTTTCCATTCATCGTCTTTGATCATCATTCCCCTTTATGACGATCACTTTTATAAATTCCAAGGAGAGAACAACCATGTCAACAATAAAAATATTTACATTCTCAGCAATCATGACGCTATGCGGGGTTGTATCAGCAGATACGATGAATGGAGTTAACGACGGATCAGGTTCTGGACAAGGCTCAGGAAATGCAGCTGCAAATACACAAGGTGCAGGCAATGCAGCCGGAAATGCCACTGGTACTGGTACAGGCTGGGGCACAGGAAAAGGCGATGCCGATGGCGAAGTGGATTTCAATGTTAATTTTAAAGGTAAGGGCAAAACCAATATGGATCAGGCCCGCAGCTTTAGTGGCAATGGTCAGGGTTCAGGAAATACCGCAGCTAACGCTATGGGTGCCGGAAACACTGATGGAAACATGATGGGTAATGCACAGAACTCTAATAGAAGCGGTGGCTACGGCTCAAACATGCCTTGGAGTAACAATAACAACAATATGCCTTGGAACAGTGGCAGCAATATGCCTTGGAATAATAACAACGGTAATATGCCCTGGAACGGTGGTGGCAACATGCCGTGGAATAACAACAATGGAAATATGCCGTGGAACAATAGTGGAAACATGCCTTGGGGAAACAACCAGCCTAACAACTATGGCAACAATCGTGGCTATGCACCTCAGATGCAGATGCAAAGACAAGCAGCACCTCAAGGTTACAATGCTCAACGTGGTCAACAGGCACAGCGTCCAAACTATCAGCAAATGATGTCAGCGATGGAAGCTCAGCGTAGACAATATGAAGCGATGGCTAAACAAATTGAGCAACAACAAAAAGCCATGGCTGCTCAAGCTCAAAAAGGAAATGCAAATAAATCTCAGTAACACATGTAATATGATTCATTCCAACTTGAATGAATATTTGCAATACAGTAATCACTTGATGTAGTACGACATACAGTAATGCTCATCCTCCAAAGTGGTGGTATTAAGCGGTTCAGTTTCTGAACCGCTTTCTTTGTTTAATTTATTTACTTTCTTTTTTCTAAGATAGTCTTAAAAGCTGATGGCAAAAAATGGCTAGAAAATTCATCACTCAAGATTTACCAAAATGCGAAAATTGCGCTATTCGCAAATCTAGCCTGTTTGGTGAAATAGATACCTTTCATCTGGATAAGGTCAGAGAACTTCGAACCTCACAAATCACTTTTAACGCAGGTGATTACATTTATCATGAAGGTGATATACCCACCAGAGCCTACACACTTCATCAAGGATGGGTAAGCCTGTTCAAAACCCTCGAAGATGGTGGCAGACAAATTTTACGCTTTGCCCTACCAGGAGATTTTCTAAGCTATAAATCATCTAATCGGGCATTGGATCATTCGGCAATCGCACTAACCGACATCACTTTGTGTGCATTCCCGCTAGACCGATTTAAAACCAAACTTGCAGATTTACCCGAGCTATCCATCGCTATAAGTTCTGTTAGTGAAATGACCATTCAGCGTTGTTACTCAACATTAACGACCATTGCCAGCCATAATGCTGAAGTAAAAATAGCCTATTTGTTGCTGAGTTTATATATTCGCGAAACCTCGCTGAAACAGAATCAATCAGAGCCGATACATTTGCCTATCACCCAAGAAGATATAGGCGATGCCTTAGGCCTAACCACTATTCATGTAAATCGGACATTTAAAGGACTTCAAAATAAAGGTTTGATTGAATGTAATAATAGAAATCTACATATACCCGATCAGACTAATTTGGCAGAAGTGGCGAAAGTAAACCTGGAATCACTGAAAAAGTTGATGGTTGTGGTTTGATTACTAATGATTTCTTGCTGATACCGCTCTTTGATTTAAAAGCCAATTAATTTAAGACACCCCCCCATATATGGTCTCCTCCATTTTTGCAAAATAATATTCAACCGTTTTGACAGGGATAGATTTGCTTCCATATA
>NZ_CANLZW010000040.1 GCF_947495625.1 uncultured Cocleimonas sp. | reverse complement strand
GAGGCTTAAAGCCGCTTGGAATGATAACTTTCGGTTCAAAACGCTGTTTAACTTATGATTATAATGCGTTTGCCCTGCCCCCCCCCACCTTATATGAGGTTTTTATATTCTAATAAATGAAAACCTCACCCTTCGGGCCGTCGTCGCTACACTCCAACGTTGTCTATGAAGTACTTCCCTGTACTTCACCTCTTCGAGGCAGTTTCTTTGCACTCAACTGTTCAATAATTCATTCCTGATGAATTTGTCAGCTACGCCTCGGCTAGGCACTTTTTAACATCTGCTCTATTCGAGTCGCCTTAACCACCTCAGCCTTAACCCCAGTCACCAATACACCTTCACTCGCGACAATACTTACTTGCTCTTTCGCACGCGTGATTCCGGTATATATTAATTGTCTTGTTAGCAGTGGCATTTCTTCGTGCGGCAAGATTAAAACCACTTGATTGAATTCTGAGCCCTGGCTTTTGTGGATGGTCATCGCCCATGTGGTTTCGTGTGCGGGGAGTCGCACTGGGGAGAAACTTTTGTATGCATGAGAGACATCAGCTGTAGAAGAGGAGCCATCAGCTGTAGAAAGCCCATCGTCAGCTGAAGGAAAATACACTTTCACTTCCCCATCTCGAATCAGAGCGATTCCGGTATCGCCATTAAACAGCCCTTTGCCATAACTGTTTTGGGTAATCATAATGGGACGGCCGTGATACCAGCTTTGGTTATTGTTCGAGAACTTTTTGCGGAAGTGTATCTGGTTTTGTTTTGCCAGTGAGGTTTCGATGCGACTGCTCATATTCACGCTGCCATTTGGTCCGCGGCGTAAAGCACATAACACTCGGTATTGATTGAATGCCTGAAAGATTTCATCGTAGCTAGCGTCTGGATTATTGATAACGTCGATATACGTTCGCCACGGTTTGATGAGTTCAGCATCTCTTAATGTATCTGGTGCGATAAGTTTACAATTCACACTATTACTATCTTTGAGTAAGCTGAGTAATTTCCTGCTATCACCTTGATTGGCGGCTATCGCGCTTTGTCCAATGTCGCTGTCTTTGGAGAAGCGCCAGTTTTTCTTTAACGTCACCAAGTGCTCGCTTTTATCCTCTTCTAATCCGCTACACATATCGGCAAATACCGAGCCTGTTTCTACGGATGAGAGTTGATCTTTATCGCCGATTAGAATCAGTTTCGCATGAGCGGGAACGGCTTCGACAAGTTTAGACATGAGCGCGATATCGATCATCGAGGCTTCATCCACCAATACCACATCGGCATTCAGTGGGTTATTACGATTGTGTTTGAAATTAACACTGCCGTGCTGGTAGCCAAGTAGTTTGTGAATGGTACTGGCTTCGCTGGGCATGAGTGCCGCTGCATCTTCTGTCAAACCCAGACCTGCTTGCGCATCGCGAATCGAATCGAGCATACGAATCGCCGCTTTACCGGTTGGCGCGGCTAATAAAACCTTGAAACTATTTGTTAAGCCACCCCCCACCTTTGGGGCAGTTATTTCATCTGATGGTGACAAATGCTGTTCAATCAATAAAGCCAATAAACGCGTTATCGTGGTTGTTTTACCCGTGCCCGGGCCACCTGAGACGATTAGGAATTGATGTTTTAATGCCAGTTCTACGGCGCGGCGTTGCCAATTGATTTCTTCTGACTCTTTTTCGTTTGCACTTTCTTTGTTTGCACTACCTTTATCATCAGAAAACAATTCATCCAGCCGTTGTTGTGCCCAGCTATCCTGATTTTCCGACTTGGTATTGGAATCAATATCTTCATCAACCGTCATACGCGCGCGTATTTGCTTCGCCAGTTGATTTTGGTATTGCCAGTATCGTCGAAGGTACAAATAACCCTGATCGATTATCAGTGGTTTGTAATCCCCTGCTTCGCCGCCGACATTGGTTTGCAGTAATACGGCTTGATCTTGTTCTGATACCGGAATTGCAATTTGACCTTCACGGGTGTGTTTGCTGATCTCTAAAGTACAGCGTTTGATGACTTCGTTTTGCGCTGCTTGTAGGTCACTGTCTTTATCTTTCGAGCTGTTTAGCTCTTGCATGAGTTCAGCAAGTTGCTTGTCGAGTGCTTCGTATTCTTCTGTGACTGGGGAATGAGATTCATGAGAATCAGATAAACTAGAGCCAGATAATATAGTCTCAGACTGATTGGGATCAGTAGAGGCAGTAGAAAATAAATCGATTTGATCTGAAGGTGTTTGCATTATTCTTTCTTCTGCCTAGCTTCAATTATGCCTTGAAGTTCTTGTTTCAACTTTTCTATCAACTGTTGATCCATAGAAAAACCCAGTCCTGCTTTTGCCTGTTCTAAACCTATCTGAATTTTAACATCGATTTCTTTTTTCGGATCTTCCAAAGCGCCAAATATTGAGAGCTTCTCTGACATTAGCTTGCCCCCTGGGTTTCGGACTGTATGTTGTGGCTAGGTAAACGCATAAACAATCCATCCAATGCATTGATCAATTCGAGACTGGGTTTATGGTAAAACACCCCCCCCCACTTTGGGGCACTTTTTTGTGAGTCCTGATCTACTTGCGCGGTTTTTGTCATGCCACGAATAAACAGGTAATACGCGCCACCGAAATGAGTTTCCCATTGATAGCCGGGTAAACGCTGTTCTAAATAGCGATGCAACGCCAAGCAATAGATGAGGTATTGCAGATAGTAATGCGCTTCAGCCATTGGCGTGAAGAGCTTTTCGGGCGCATAGTCTTCAAGCGTATTAGATTTGTAATCAGCCAGATAGTATTTGCCATTGTATTCGAAAATCAGGTCGATGAAGCCTTTTAGATAGCCTTCGACTTCATCGAAATACAAGGTGTCTACGGCTTCACGGATTTGACGCCACTTCGGTGTTGTGTCGGATTCGTCATCTACCGGTAAATGCTGAAATAAGGTTTGTTTTAGCTTTTCGATATCGAGTCGTTCGAGCGGCAGATAGAATTCCATCTCATCCAGACGTTGCGCTTTACTGAGCTTATTAAGTGACAGGGTTTCAGTTTCTGCTGACATTTGATTCTGATGCAGTTCAGCCTCAATGCTTTCTGCAATCAAACGCATCGCGGCTTCTTTGTGCTTTTCTTCGAAGCTGTATTTTTCGAGGATTCTATCGAAGGTTTCTGTTTGCTCTTCCAGTGGCTGGGTGAAGTCGATATTCTCGTAAATTTCGTGCAAGGCAGTACCCGCAGTTGCGCCTTTGGGGAATGCTTCTACGATATTTTCAGCGCCGTCATCCGGCTGCGCTATTTGTTTATTATTGATTTCGACAAAACTGTCGTAATCGGGCGTTTCGGCGTGTGCGCCAGCGGTCAAGCCACTAAAACTGGTGATTTGCGCTTGTGATTTAATTTCAGCGGTAAATTCACGGGCTGTCAGGGTTTGATTCGTTTCAATCGGCTGATACACCAAATCCTGTGGATACTGGGGTAAATCATCAAGTGAGATATTGCCGTTACCAACGGTTTCGAGTTTCAGTAAGTTTTGCTCGTACGCCAGTTTGAACTCGGCTTTCTGTTCTTTTTCTTCTTTGCCAGAACCAGAAGGATTGCTTTTACCATTGGTGAGTAACCAACCCAATGCAGAACGATCGGGACTGCCGCTGATGGTTTCTGGAAACACCACAATATTGCACTGATATTTTGCGCGGGTTAACGCCACGTATAGTAGGCGTGTGTCTTCTGCCAGTTCCTCCTGTTTTTTCAGTTCTTTATGCTCATCACTTTCTAATGAACCAATTTCTAGATAACTGCGTTCGTCTTTGTGAAAAGTGAATATTTTATCGCTATTCGCTTTCGGGCTTAAACCAACATAAGGGCAATAGACGATGGGGTATTCCAGACCTTTTGATTTATGAATGGTGACGATTTTGACGAGGTTTTCATCGCTTTCTAAACGCAGTTCGCTTTCTGTGGCGCTGCTGTTTTCTTGGCGCTGTTTAAGCCACAACAGGACTTCTTCGATACTTAATGATTTTTTGCGAACTGCTTGATGGATGATTTCTGCGAGGTGCAGAGTATTGGTTATGCGGCGTTCGCCATCCATAAAGTTGAGCAGGTGCTGATGCGTGTTTTGCGACTTCATCAAGGCGCGCATCATCGGTAAAAAGCCATGATGCTTCCATTGGTATTGCCAGTTCTGGAATAACAATAGAATCTCTTCCCAGGCATTGCTGTCTGACTCTAAATCTAGCAATTCTTGAGCTTTATACCCCATCAGTTCGGTGACTAAGGCACGGCGCACATTGTCTTCGCGTTGCGGATCGGCAATCGCTGTGAGCAATCGATGAATTTCTAACGCTTCGTGGGTTTCGAAAATACTTTGCTTGCTGCTTTGCACACTAGCGATTTTACGTTGATTAAGCGCGGCTTTGATCATATCGCCCTGCGTGTGCGAGCGGATTAAAATCGCGATATCTCCACCACCAATAGGCTTGCCTTCAATAGTGGCTTTACCCTGATTGGACGCATTGAGCAATTCTGCAATATCTCCGGCTACGGCATCGGCGATTTCTTTACGGATAGCATCGGCAGATTGTTGCTCTGGTTTGCCTTCGGGTTTGCCTTGGGGCTTTTCGCCAGGCGTTTGATTGAAGCGCCACAGTTGCAATGGAGTTCGCGCCTCTGGTGCTTGAATATCATTGAGGTCTTTACCCGACTTGACCTGCACGTATTCGATGCCTTCATCCTGAAAGGGATTATCAGACTGAGCGTATAAGGTATTAAACGCAGAGATTAATTTGTCATGCGAACGCCAGTTAGTTTTAAGCGTGTGATGATTGCTTTCATCCGTATCGGCTTTGGCTTTTAGATAGGTGTGAATGTCGCCACCACGGAAACTATAAATCGCCTGTTTCGGATCACCCACCAGAAAAACAGCGTTTTCTTGGGTGTGCGGATCATTATAAATGGTACTAAAGATATCGTACTGAATCGGGTCCGTATCCTGAAATTCATCGATTAGTGCAGCCTGATATTTTTTGCGTAAATCTATCGCCAGTTGTGGGTTGGTTTTTAACGCCTGTTGCAATTGTAATAACAGGTCATCGAACGATAAAACACCGAGACGCTTTTTCTCTTTCGGGAGTTCTTCTTGTAAGTAGCGAAGTAGCTCGATGCGGGTGTTATTGAGAAAATCATCTGAGTCTTTATTGAGTTGCTCCCAAAGTTCTGAGAAGGATTCCCATGCAGAGAAAAAGCTGTGTTCTGGTGATGTACATTTGGCTTTTGTGCCCGTCTCAATATAAGAGCGTTTGAATTTTTGTGCGCTTTCAATGAAGTCTGCATTGAGATCGAATTTGGCTTTGATTTGGTTCATTTCATTGCATAATTTTGCAACAGTGGGTTTTCTGAATTTATTGCCGTTTAAGTTTTTATCTTCCAATAGAATTCGGGTGATTTCTTCGCCATCCGTTACCCATTGTTTAATGATGTTCTGCAAGCCCTGCTCTAAGACAGCCCATTTATCATCTGTTGAGCCTGATGTATTTGCTCCATATTCTGGACCACATAATTCAAGATACGGTTTCCCGACTGCGTTTCTGATGTCTTGTAGTAATGAATCTGGAGTGACGCTTTTTTGATGCAATTTGAAGATTAACGATTTAGGCGCATTTTCTGTGTAACGACGCCAGAAGTCATCGGTGAGATTTTGCATTAACTCACGATCATCATCCATCAATTCGCTTTCAAAGGGCAAACCTGCCTCGAAAGCATTCTCACTTAAGGTGCGTTGGCAGAATCCGTGAATGGTAAATATTGCTGCTTCATCAAGGCTGAGCTTGGCGCGGTTTAAACGGCGGATAGCTTCGTCATAATCGCTTTCGCGTTCAATGAGTTCTATGACTTCACTGTATTCTTTTCGCAGGTCATCGTTAAGACCATGAACGTTTATTGCTCTGAATGCTTCTAATGCACTAACTAATCGCTGGCGAACATCATCGCGTAATTCTTTGGTTGCCGCTTCAGTGAAAGTAACAACCAGGATCTGATCGACAGTGAGATTCTTTTCCAGAATCAAACGCAAGAATAGTAACGTTACCGTCCATGATTTACCCGTGCCCGCACTGGCTTCTATCAGATTTATCGAGGATAAGGGAATTTCATAGGGATTTAGGGTTCTCATGAAAAGCAATATTACCTTGTTTTTGTGTCAAAGATCAGTAGTCTTGGGCAAGGAACCTCTAAATAACTTAGATGGAATTCCATACATGTCGAAACAGATGGCATATTGTTTTTCTAAACCGATAAATAACTGAAAAAACTGATTATGTCATTTCTAAAATTTCGAAGTAAGTCATTTACTTATGGTGTCTCTTGCGCACTGGTATTTTCTTGTACCGTATTATTTTCTAGTAGCCTATTCGCCAAAGAGCGAGTTTATATTTTAGCCGGTCAATCGAATATGATGGGCAAAGGTAAAACTCACCAATTACCTGTTTTTTTAAAACGCCAGCCAAGTAATGTAGAATTTTATTACCAAGGTCGTAAACGCCAACTGGCAAAGTTTTCACACTTCGGACCTGAAGTGAGTTTTGCGCATGCTATTTCTCGCGCTTTCCCTAATGATAAGCACATCATCATTAAACATGTTGCTACGGGCAGCTCAATCAATCAATGGTTGCCAGGTTCTGGTTTATTTGCAGGTTTATTACGCCAACGCGGTTTTGTTAAAGTCGGTACGCAAACCAATAATTTAAGCAATTTAGCGAATACAAAAGTTGATGCGGTGATATGGATGCAAGGCGAAAGAGATGCGCGCTCAGAATCTAATGCTTACAACTATGAATCAAATCTAAAGCGGTTTATTACGGGTGTTAGAAGACAATTAGATTCTCCTCGTAGTGTGTTCATTATGGGAGAGGTCAATCCAGAAGACCCTGCTTTCTTTATGCTCGATACCGTGCAACAAGCTCAGGTAAATACGCAAAGAACTTTACCCGGTGTGAAACTGGTATCGACTAATGGTCTGGGTAAAATCTACGATCATGTTCATTACGATACACAAGGCCAGCTGGAATTAGGCAAGCGCTTCGCTAGAGCGTATACCAATCGATAATCAGAGCAATAACTTGGCTCTGTTCAACGTCAATTGCTTCAGCTTAAAACTCAGTTCAGTTTAAATTAACTATTTTAGTACCGTTAGTCTGGTACTTCGAACTAGGTTTAATCTCAAACCACTTACAGTCAGTATCAATGCGATAAGCAATATAAAAATTATAATTATCCGTGTTGATTCAATTATTTAACGTTACTCTTTTTATACTGAGAATTGACGTTTTTGGAGACTGAAAATACACATGCAAACGCATCACATTATCGATTCACATCATTTAGAAACCTGCCTTTTCAAGTTTTGTCGTTCAGGTAGCACAGGTACTGTATTTATTAGCACAGATAAAAATCAATCATGCCAAATTATTTTGGAAGATGGTGAGATTATGGCTGCAGCTCTCGGTCAGAAAAGAGGTTTTGAAGCAGTTTTAGAATTAAAAGAAACACGAGTTAAACGCTTCTCTTTTATTCAAAACATGAAATTTCCGCTTTCTATATATGCTGATATCATTTGCAGTAACACCGTATTGGACATTCTAGGATATTGTGAGAATGATATTTCAAACTCTCAAATTTATGCAGCAGCACAAGATACTGTCCACCTAGTCAACTATAAGCTCATAAACTAAGCTCATAAAAGATAAACTCGTGAATGATAACTTAGGTTTAAGTCAGGGATTACATTAAGTCTCAAGCTATTCTGAACTAATCCCAATCTGATATTATTGAATATATTAAACCTTATATTTTTTTGACTTTAATTAGATAAATTATCATTAAAAAGGCGTAGAATGCGCCTCATGAAAAATTATAAAGATCCGCACAAAGAACGCGAGGCGAAAAAATACGATCGCCCTATCCCAAGCCGTGAGTTAATGCTCGACGTCATGGACAAAACTGGCCACCCAGTGGGATTCAACGAATTAGCCGAAAGTCTCGGAGTTACCGAAAAACCAGACCTTGATGCAATGAAATTCCGTTTACGTGCTATGGAGCGCGACGGTCAGATTTTATTTAATCGTGGTAAAAAATATGTACCCACAACAAAAGCTGACTTAATTACAGGTCGTGTTCAAGGACACCCTGATGGTTTTGGCTTTTTAATCCCTGAAGATGGCTCTGATGATCTGTACTTGCACGGCAAGCAGATGCGCAAGGTTATGCATGGCGATAAGGTACTTGCCAGTGTTACGGGCATCGACCGTAAAGGTCGTCGCGAAGGTGCTGTCATTGAAGTGTTAGAAAACAATACCGAGTCTGTTGTCGGTCGTTATTTTGTCGAAAGTGGATTGGGTTTTGTAACACCCGATAATTCACGTATCGCGCAAGATATCCTGATACCACCGGAAAATAGTGGCGATGCTAAAAGCGGCCAGATTGTGGTTGCGCGTATTGTTGAACATCCAACCTCTAGACATCAAGCCATCGGAAAAATCACTGAAACATTGGGTGACCACATGGCACCGGGTATGGAAATCGATATAGCATTGCGAACACACGATTTACCGCATGTTTGGCCTGAGGGTGTAAAAACTGAAACAAATAAGCTTAGCGATGAGGTGTTAGAAGAAGATAAAAAAGGCCGTGTTGATTTACGCAAAATGCCATTAGTTACGATTGATGGTGAAGATTCGCGTGACTTTGATGACGCGGTTTACTGTGAACAAAACAAGCAAGGCAACTGGGTATTAACTGTTGCGATTGCAGATGTTTCTCATTATGTACGTCCTGGTACTGAGTTAGACAAGGAAGCGATTGAACGCGCTACTTCGGTTTACTTCCCTGCGGAAGTGATACCGATGCTGCCAGAGAAAATCTCTAACGGCTTGTGTTCGCTTAATCCCAAAGTTGATCGCCTGTGTATGGTGTGTGAAGCCACTATAGATGGCGCAGGTGAAGTGACTGATTATCGTTTTTATAACGCGGTTATGAATTCAGCGGCACGTTTAACCTATACTAAAATGGCGGCAATGGTCGTTGATCACGATAGTGATTTACGTCAGGAACACGCGCCTATCATTGATCACCTAGACGATCTCTACAAACTCTATAAAGTATTACGCAAAGCGCGTGATGATCGTGGTTCGATTGATTTTGAAACCACCGAAACACAGATTATTTTCGGTGAGAATCGCAAAATAGAAAATATCATTCCAACCACACGTAACGATGCTCACAAGATTATCGAAGAGTGCATGGTTACAGCAAATATGTGTGCTGCACGTTTCTTAAAGAAAAATAAGATACCTGCATTGCATCGTGTTCATTCAGGACCAGAAACTGAAAAGCTGGCGAAAGTTCACGAATTCCTTAATGGATTGGGCTTAAAGTTGGGGGGTGGTGATGACCCACAACCGAGAGATTATGCAGCATTGTTATCCAGTGTTTCAGATCGACCTGATGCACGTTTGATTCAAACCGTAATGTTGCGTTCTATGAGTCGCGCGCAATACGCACCAGAAGATAAGGAACACCCAGATAATACGCGTCACTTTGGTCTTGCCAGAAATGACTACGCTCACTTTACTTCTCCGATTCGACGCTACCCAGATTTGCTAGTACATCGTGCCATTTTGCATATCTTAGAAAATAAGACAGCGAAAGGTTATCGTTACGATTACGCCGCAATGAAAAAGCTCGGCGAACACTGTTCGCAATGCGAGCAACGCGCTGATGATGCGAGTCGTGATGTTATGTCATGGCTTAAAGCTGAGTATATGCAGGATAAGATTGGCGAAACTTTCAAAGGCATTATTTCAACGGTAACCAGCTTTGGTTTATTCGTTGAACTTGATGATGTATTTGTGGAAGGCTTGGTGCATGTATCAGCACTTAAGAGTGATTATTATCACTTCGATGCCGCTCGACATACGATGAAGGGTGAAAACTCTGGTAAGACTTTCCGTCTGGGTGACTCGATAGAAATTGTGGTTGCTCGTGTTGATTTAGATGATCGGAAGATTGATTTTGTGCTTCCTGATTCTGGTGACTCGAACGATAGTCATGATCAAGGTTCAAGAAAACCTCGTAAGAAAAAGCCTGGAAGTTCTTATTCGAAAAAATCGAACAAAGACACGACAAATAACGATAAGAATACAGGCAAGAAGAAAAAGAAAACGACGCCAAAGAATGTAAAGAAAACTAAAAAGAAGGCAAAGTTAGAGTCTAAGCGTAAAGGCAAACAGTAAGGTTACTATTATGTTTAAAGACATTATCACTTATGAATTAGACGATGACGTTGATGAAGCTTACCTGCTAGAAATAGCAGGCGAGATTATCGAAAGCTGGATGAGCAAACAACCAGGTTTTATCCAATGGGATATCCACAAAGACTCGATTGGTGAAGGTTATACCGATATCGTCTATTGGGAAACTCGTGAAGCCGCGCAGGAAGCAGAGCAACAAATGGGGAATATTCCAAATGCTGCTGATTGGTTTTCCTGTTACAAAGAAGGCTCAATTGGTAGCCAGAACTTACAACAATTAGGAAGTTTCAAATAAAGCATGAAGACATTGATCACTGGCATTCACGCGGTTGAATCTGCACTAAAAAATGATGCAGATAATATTACTCAGGTGTGGATTGCAGAGAACAAACGCAATCAACGCGTTAAAGAATTAATCAACCATGCACAGAAACGTGGCTTAATTGCGCATCGTTCTGACCCTGCAAGTTTAGATAAGCTCGCTAAGACTCATCAGCATCAAGGTGTCGTTGCAGAATACAATGCACCGAAGAGTTTTCAGGAAGATGATCTATTCGACCTATTAGATAAGATTGATGACACCCCCCTACTTTTAGTGCTTGATGGTGTAACAGATCCGCATAATCTTGGCGCATGTTTAAGAACTGCTGAAGGAGCTGGCGTACATGCCGTTATTGCACCTAAAGATAATGCAGTAGGCTTAACTCCGGCTGCACGTAAAGTAGCGTCTGGGGCCGCTGAGACTGTTCCTTTCATTCAAGTGACGAACCTGGTTCGTACTATGGAAAAGCTTAAAAAAGAAGGCATCTGGTTTATTGGCACTAGCGATAAATCAAGCGGCGATCTTTATACCTACGATTTCAAAACACCAAGCGCGATTGTTATGGGTGCTGAAGGCAAAGGCTTACGACGTTTAACCGAAGAGCATTGCGATACATTGATTTCAATCCCAATGGCTGGGCAAGTATCTAGCTTGAATGTTTCGGTAGCTACGGGTGTATGTCTGTATGAAGTAGTTAGACAAAGACAAGCTTAAAAAAACACAACGTATACAAATAAAAACGGCCCACTATTTAAGTGGGCCGTTTTTGTTTAGTCTTTTTATTTTTACCATTTTTTATTCTGCTGGCTTTGGCAAAGAAGGAGTGGGTAAGTCTTCAAATATATCAAACAAGGTAAATAAGATATTGAAAGGCAAATCTGGAAACGCATCACCATTACCTCGGATTAGACTGACTGGTGAAGGAATATTAAATACTAAGTCACCACCATCTAAGGTTACATTGGCAAAACCACCATCATCTGAGTTATACGTCGTTGAATCATTAGCTATATTTATTATCGATGCTGTAATCAGGATAAAGTTGCCTAAAGGATTATCTGTCTGTCGTGTTAGCAGTTGATCTAGTGAAGAAACCAATGTGTAAACACCAGGGCCATTATCTTTATAAGACAGTGCTACGATAGAACTTACTACGTCACCATCTTCATTCAAACCAAGACTCGTTGTGGTTAACACATCATAGTTAGCAAGGCTGTTCTTCTTTGAACTACTGGCTGCAAACTTCATGTCACCGATGGTCCATCGCGGTAATGTATCAATAATGTCATCGTTTGCATCAATGATTGCATTAACTACCGAAACTACCGAACTAGTATCTTCATCATCGTTGATATCATCTATAATATTTACAATAGTACTGCCACCACCACAAGCCGTTATCATAAATGCTAACAAAATCATTAGTGGCACTCTGGTTAATAATTTGATCATAGTTATTTCTTTCCTTGATGAATATAATTAATGAAGAAACCATAACGAATGTCATTTAAAGTAACAATTTTAGTTATGATTTGATTCAAAATGTGATAAAAATTACGATAATAAAAATTCGATGAAAATTACAACTTGATTTAAAAACAGGTTACTATCTTTTAATAACATCGATTCCAGCTTGTTTACTTTTTTTCTCTTTAAAATGCTTATAAATAAAGCATCTAAGCTACATCATTAAGGAGATTTCAAGAAGGAAAGGTTCATTTAATTACTCTGGGTTTACATTATTCATGATCACGCTTTACCAATTTCAGTCTTGTCCTTTTTGTAGCAAAGTCCGCGCCTTACTCACTTTTATCAAAGAACCTTTCGAGGTTGTAGAAGTATCTCCGTTTGGCATGAAAGAATTGAGTTTTACCGACCACAAAAAAGTACCTGTACTTAAAGATGGTGATGAGGTGATTGTAGAATCAGCCACTATTATCGAACATATCAATAACAAATACGGCAAGTTTGCTGTTACTGATGATGCAAAAGAGTGGACTGACTGGATTGATAATACATTAGTGCATTACCTACCACCCTTGATTCACCCAAATTTTAAAACCTCATTACAAAATTTCCAACGAATTATAAAACCGGGACAATTTGGCTGGTTAAAAGGCAAAGTTGTACGCTTCGCCGGTGCTATGGCGATGCCTAAAGTAGCACGCAAAATGAAGGACAAATACAATATCGTGGATGCAGAAAGAGAATTTCTGGATGCTATTGATCACTGGTCAAAAAACGGTCTAAAAGGTAATGATTTTTTTGGTGGTGGGAAACCTGATTATGTCGATTGCAGTGTATTTGGTGTATTAAATTCCTGTCACGAATTAGGTGTCGTAAAACGCGCCATGCAGCACAGTAAAGAATTTGCCCTTTGGTACAATAGATGCCATCCATTAATGACTTAGAATAACTGCACATTAAATTCATCTTTTACGACTTTAACTACTTAACCTCTTCGTTATTATCGTACTCGAATGATCACATATAATTATATGCTCACATTCTCCGTGCGGTTTTTAGTAGCAGTCAGCCTCGGTCAAAGTAAAATATAAACTTACTGAGTAGTTATTTATTTTATAGGTATAAAGTGTTGAATATGAAATACACAAACATTGTTTCTACCCAAACCCTTGAAGAGAATTTAGATAATCCTGACTGGGTAATTCTAGACTGTCGTACGTCACTTGCTGACCGCAGTCTGGGTTTGAAGAACTATCAAGAAAATCATATCCCTAACTCATTTCATTGCCATTTAGAGAAAGATCTTTCATCTGAAATTACTCCAGAGAGCGGCCGTCACCCTCTTCCTGACTTTGCTGAGCTAATAAAAAAACTACACGCATGGGGAATTGGAAAAAACACACAAGTCATTGCCTACGACGATGCCAGTAATGCTTATTCGGGTAGACTCTGGTGGCAATTACGCGCATTTGGCTTTGATCAGGTTGCTGTGCTGGACGGTGGCATCAATCAATGGATTAAAGAAGGCCGAAAACTAACCACAGAAATCCCAGAAGCTACTCCCAAACCAGAAGCTGAGCAATTTAACTTTCAACTCGACCCTGATGAGATTATCAGCACCTCACAGATTCAACAGAACATTGAAGATAAATCATTCACACTCATTGATGCCCGCACACCTGAACGTTATAGAGGTGAAGTAGAGCCTTTAGACACGGTAGCTGGCCGAGTACCCGGCGCGATTAATAGAGCCTTTCAATTGAATCTGGATGACGGTGGTCTATTTTTGCCAGCTGCAGAATTAAAACAGCAGTTCGATGATTTATTACAGGATGAGAGTGATGAACTCGTCAATATGTGTGGTTCTGGCGTAACGGCTTGCCATAATATGCTTGCCTTGGAAATTGCTGGAATTACTGGTTCGAAGCTTTATGTTGGTTCCTGGAGTGAATGGATTAGAGATGAAAAACGGCCAATAGCTACGGGCTAACAAAGCCACCCAAAAATTAAAGAGAAGTCACCCCCCTACTTTTAAGCCGTTTTTATAACATAAAACAATAATAAGCTTGAAGCATGCATCTCTTTTAAAATTAATTATTAGAGAATTGTAAATTGAAACAAAAAGTATTTTTATTTTTAATTCTGACCTTTCTCACTACTTCACTCATCGCAGATGAGATAGTTTTAGTCGCGGATGAGTGGTGCCCATATAACTGTAATCCACTTTCTGACAATCCTGGATTCATGGTTGAAATAGCTGAAAATGCCTTCGCCAAACAAGGTCATACCGTTAAATATATTACCCTTCCCTGGGCGCGAGCTATAGCAAATATCCGTGATGGAAAGTACGATGGCATTATTGGTACAGGCAGAAACGAAACACCTGAGTTTATCTTCCCAACCACGGCATTAGGCAACGCTACCCATACATTTTACGTAAAAAAAGACAATCCCTGGAGATACAAGGGCTTGGATTCTCTGAAAGAAATCAGTCTTGGAGTTATCAGCAAATACTCCTATGGAAAACTCCTTGATGACTATATCAAACCAAATAAAGGCGGCGGAAAAGTTCAGACAAATTCTGGAAACAATGCCCTAGATAGAAATATTCAAAAGTTATCATTAGGTAGGATTGATGCACTTATCGAAGACAAATATGTATTTAATTATTACCTCCATTCTACGCAATCACTTGATGAATTTACTGATGCCGGAGTAGCTTATTCGGAAAAAGTATATATCGCGTTTTCACCCAAAATCGCAAAATCAAAATATTATGCTGAGATTTTAAGCAACGCTATGAAAGAACTTAGATCAAATGGAAAACTCGCTGTCATTTTAAAAAAATACGGCATGGAGGATTGGAGACAGTAAAATCATCCGTCGTATACTGCATAGACACCTTTTGTTACAGCTTTTTAGACCTCGGTTATTAATAACTAAAATACATTTTCATCCACTGCTTCTTCAACAATTCCACGCTGCTTATATTCTGTTGCTGTACACCCAAAAAAGTTTTTAAAGCGGTAACAGAAATGGCTCGGGTTATTAAAACCCAAATCATAACTAATGGCGGTTATCGATTCTCCATTTCTAATTCTTTCAGCTGCGTGTTTTAAGCGTAATTGCTGCTGCAGTTCTACCGGTGAACAACCCAACTTTTCCTTGAATTCAACATAGAGTCGACTGCGACTCATGCCGGCATGCTTGCACAGATGATCTATATCGAGCGGTTTTGACAAGGTGCTGTTAATCCAGTCCAGCGCAGCGATCAAACTATTTGCTTCTGGGTCTTTACTGCAATACGTGAGTAGAAAATCCCGGGTTTTATGGCGTAACATCCGAATGATTAACTCGGAAATATTCAAATCGATCAATGTGTCTCTATCCGGATGATTTTCAGTGAATAATTTAGTCAGCCTGCTGAGCAGTCTCTGAGTTTCCGAGGAATGATGCGTATGCAAAACCGGACAACCGAACTGCCAGTCATTGGCTGACTCCAGCATGGGGATTGAATCGCTCAGTCTTTGACTCACGCGGCTTACTTTATCTTTTGATATCTCAACGGTTAAACAGGTAGTTGGCTTATCTCTTCTGGCATCAGGAAAATCGATAGTTACGACCTCTCCTGGCGCCATGATAAAAGTCTCATGCGGTAGAAACTCCTGACCTTTACTTTCATTGGGCGAATGCATGATCTTGCGGCCTGTCATCATCCCGCACACCAATAACTCTCCCGCATCCAGACGCACCCGTTTTGCAGACTCATAAGTATCGTAAATACTGACTTCTGAACTGGGGCCAGCAAAGCTTATTCTATTTTCGATTAAGGTTCGCGGGGTCCTTAACCGTTTAAGTTGCTTCATCTCCATCGTGATCTCCTCTTAACTCACTGGATGGAAAAGAGTATAGCTGGTTTTGCGAAAAAACAGAGTCAAGTGTCACCACAATATCAATCACAGGACTCACACTGAATCATTTAGGATTTTCATATAAGTCTGCAATCGGATTATCCCCTAATTTACATACCAGCAAATCTAGCTCAGCTCTTTCGCAGTTTTAACAAAGGTCTGGCAGAGCAATGATTAGCGAAAATAACGAAACAGTAAAAATAATAATAAAAATTTAAAAATACTTTTAATTAAACAATGAGGACAACCATGATATATCCAGATCCAAATACCCCTGAATCAGAGATTCAATTCAAGTCACGATACGAAAACTATATCGGAGGCGAATGGGTAGCTCCCCAAAAAGGGCAATACTTTGAAAATATTTCACCAGTCAATGGAAAAGTGTTTTGTGAAGTAGCCCAATCTTCAGCAGAAGATATCGAGCTTGCGTTAGATGCGGCACATTCTGCAAAAGCGGCATGGGGCAAAACATCAGTAACTGAGCGTTCTAATATTCTGCTAAAAATAGCGGATCGCATTGAAGAAAACCTTGAACTACTAGCGATTGCTGAAACCTATGACAATGGCAAAGGCATTCGTGAAACTATGGCGGCTGATGTGCCATTAGCTGCGGATCATTTCCGTTATTTCGCAGGCTGTATTCGTGCGCAAGAAGGCGGCATCAGTGAGTTAGATGAAACCACCGTTGCTTATCATTATCATGAGCCTTTAGGAGTTGTTGGTCAGATAATACCTTGGAATTTTCCATTATTAATGGCTGCATGGAAAATCCCTCCAGCACTGGCGGCAGGTAATTGCATCGTACTTAAACCCGCGGAACAAACGCCATTATCGATTAGCTTATTGATGGAAATTATCGGTGATTTATTACCCGCAGGCGTGTTAAATGTGGTCCAGGGTTTTGGTCAGGAAGCCGGACAAGCATTGGCGACATCAGAACGCATCGCAAAAATCGCATTCACCGGCTCTACCGCAGTAGGTCAGCATATTCTGAAATGTGCTGCTGATTCATTAATCCCTTCTACCGTCGAACTTGGCGGAAAATCACCGAATATTTTCTTTGATGACATCATGAATCATGAAGACGCTTATCTGGAAAAATGTTTAGAAGGCGCAGCATTAGCCTTCTTTAATCAGGGTGAAGTGTGTACCTGTCCTTCACGTATTCTAGTGCAGGAAAATATTGCGGATGATTTTATCGAACGACTAATAGCTAAATCGAAAACCATCAAACAAGGTAATCCTCTGGATACGGATTCTCAGGTTGGCGCACAGGTTTCTAAAGAACAATTCGATATCATCCTGAATTATATTGAAATCGGCAAAGCTGAAGGTGCAGAAGTACTAACAGGTGGTTGTGTAGCATTAACCGATGATAATCTAAACAAAGGTTATTACATCCAGCCAACCGTATTAAAAGGCACCAATGATATGCGCGTTTTCCAGGAAGAAATTTTTGGACCTGTAATCAGTGTGACCACCTTTAAAGATGAAGCGGATGCGATTGCCTTAGCCAATGCTTCTGAGTATGGACTCGGTGCTGGCTTGTGGACGCGTGACATGAATAAGTCTTACCGAATGGGACGAGCCATTCAGGCAGGACGAGTTTGGACCAATTGTTATCACCTATACCCAGCGCATGCGGCATTTGGCGGTTACAAGAAGTCAGGTATCGGACGTGAAAATCACGGCATGATGCTGAATCATTACCAGCAAACTAAAAACTTATTAGTGAGTTATAGCGAAGATCCATTAGGTTTTTTCTAATTAGTTTATTAATACGTCTAATTAATATATAAGGATATTTAGTTAATTCTAAGAACAGTAGATTGGGTATATTCAGAAGCCCAATCTACTTGTTAAATATCTTAAGGTTCCTTATCTCGTTACTAACAAAATATCTTGTTAATAACAAAATAGTCACCCCCCTACTTTAAGGGCTTTTTTAGAGCATTCTCAGCACTAGATCAAACATCTTCGTTATTTACAGATAACTGATCATCTCTTAAAGGCGGATTGGTAAAGTCATCAGCCCAGTCAGGGTCTACTGCTTGTTTTTCTTTGTTAATTAATGGCAGATCTGAATCATTCCAGCCTTTGATTCCCGTTTTTAGCGACACAACATTCTCATAGCCCATTATAGTCATGGTCAATGCTGCCAATACACTGCGGTTTCCAGAACGACAAACAACGATAACTGGTTTTTTTCTCGCCTTTACTAATTCCGGTACTGTTTCAGCATAATCCCAATCACAGGCTTGTTCTAGAACGCCTCGGGGCACATGTATTGAATTTTCTATATAACAACCATCGAACTCATCATCCTCTCGGATATCGAGCAACAATGTATCGGGATTTTTCTTTATGAATTCTTCTACATCCCAGGGAAATATTTCTTCCACATGAGAATTTAGCGCATTTTCTATTAATTCTTTAAATGTTAGTGCCATACCGCTATCTTAATTTTATAGTTTCAGTGAATAGAATTATAAAATAGGTAAAAAATGAAAATAGATTCATAAATGGATATATTTCAATTTATTATCTTTTGCACAATGTTTAATTACTAATATTCATCTTTTATTAACTAAAAGTAACGTAAAATTCTGTTTGTTAATGCCATACTCTTGATAAATCCATTTACAGACACTATATAATCTGTAAATAACCTGTTTATTACACAATCTACTAACGGATAGCGATGCCTTATCTAATTCAAAAAATTATCGGCTTTATCTTACTGTCAGCCACTGTTGGACTGGTATCTCTTCAAGTGCTGTTTCATCTGAGCTAAGCATTATTCAATACTCTTTCATTCAAAGACATTAGACCTTATGACCAAAGCCACACGCTACGATCCTGAAAACCAGATTCTAAATACGGTAAAAACAGGCATTAAAGGCACCTTGTTATTTTTGATGCCTTTGCCGGTTTTGATAGGTGCGATTATTCACCTACTTAAAGGCAATGTCTTTTCCAGCATAGTCGCTGGTGCATTATTTGCAGCATTTATGATTACCGCCGTTATCGCACGCCATGGATTCAAACTTGAAAGTCGCTTTAAGCAAAAGAGATTAGCGAAAGCACCCGGCATGCCCTATAAATCATTCGCTGCTGCCCTACTAGGCATAACAACCGGTATAACCGCATTTATGCTTTCTGGTTATACCTTGCTGGCCAGCATTTTAATTGGTTTTGTGGCACTTATCGGTTTCTACCTCGCTTATGGTGTTGATCCGCGTCAGGACAAAACGGGTAATATTTCATTAGGCGTAGACCCCGATGAAGTCTTCGAAGCACTAGAAGCAGCCGAAGCAAAAATTGCGATTATTGAAAACTCACGTAAAGACATTAAAAACATCAAATTTGATCAGCATTTAAGACGCATTATCGAAAAAGCTCGTGGTATTCTTAAACTCATTGAAGATGATCCTAAAGATTTATATCGCGCGCGTAAGTTTTTAAAAGTGTATCTCGACGGTACAGCTCGAGTAACTGAGAGCTATGCTAAAACACACGGCAAAGATGCATCAACAACAGAGTTAGATAAGAACTTTCAAGAAGTACTGGATTCGATCGAATCTACTTTTGATGAACAACACAAAAAACTATTAGAAAATGATCAACTCGATCTTGATGTAAAAATAGAAGTATTAAAGACCCAGTTAAAACATATTTAGTCAAACCTAAATTGGCGAAAGTGCTACCTAGCTACATAAAAGCCAATTTAAAGCTAAATAGAGCTATATAACGGCCATATAATAACTATATAACTTATGTAGCCGACCTTAACTGACTAACTTATTTAAACGTTTATAAAGGAACCTTTTCATGTCCGAAACTACCACAAAAACAGCTACAACAACTGACGTAGCAATTCTGCCAGGTACTGAAATCGCAGAATACAAAGAAATCTCAAAAGAGATCATTGCTTACAGTAAAGCTGACAGTGATGAGAAAAAAGACATCGATCAGTTAATTTCAGAGATTAATGTAGAAGATAGAAGCTCCATTCTATTCTTCGGTAGTAAAGCGCAGGAAGAGATGAGTACGATCTCTGAGAACATGCTAGAAGGTGTGCGTAATAAAGATTTAGGCAAAGCTGGCGCACCGTTAAATGACATGATTGCTACGATTCGTGGTTTTGATATTGATGCACTTAACCCAAACAAAAAATTAGGTTTCTTTGCACGTTTATTCGGTAAAGCAAAACCTGTATCTGTATTCTTGAGCAAATACGAAGATGTGCGTAAGCAAATCAATAATATTACAGACAAGATGGAAGAGCAGAAAACACAGCTACTTACCGACATCATTTCTTTAGATAAACTTTACGATGCTAACCTTGAATATTTCCACAAGCTTGAGCTTTATATCTCAGCGGGTGATGAAAAACTTCGCATGATCGATGAAAATCAAATCCCTGAAATAACAAAAATTGCAGAAGAAGACGCTGAGAATATGCTCGCTGCGCAAGCGGTTAGAGATCTAAGAAGCGCTCGTGATGATCTTGAGCGTAGACTTCATGACTTACGTTTAACGCGTCAGGTAGCGATGCAGAGCTTACCGAGCATTCGTTTAGTTCAGGAAAACGATAAGACCCTCATCAACAAAGTTAACTCAACATTGATTAATACTGTGCCTCTTTGGAAAAACCAGTTAGCACAGGCTGTGACGATTTTCCGTATGAGTGATACAGCTGATACGGTGAAACAAGCCACTGACCTTACTAACGATTTACTCGAAAGCAATGCCGATAACCTACGTACAGCGAATGCAGAAGTTCGTCAGCAGATGGAGCGTGGCGTATTCGATATCGAATCAGTTCGTAAAGCCAATACACAGCTCATCGAAACCATTAACGACAGTTTAAAAATTGCCGAAGAAGGTAAAGTGAAACGTGCAGATGCGGCTAAAGAATTAGTGCATATGGAAGGCGAATTACGCGCTGCATTGGTAGCGGCTAAATCTCGTGCTGACAACCCAGTGAATGAAGTAGCGGGTGAAGCAGCAAAAGCGATTAGCAAAGGTTAATTACAATCAATTACCGATGGTTAAAGTGGTTTAATCATCGGCTTATTATTCATTACAAATGTAATTGAAAATTAATATCAGAGGAAGTAAACATGGGAATCTGGGATAAGTTATTTGGCGAATTCGTTGATATTATCGAATGGACGGACTCGAGTGTTGATACGATGGTTTATCGTTTTCAGCGTTACGGCAACGAAATCAAATTTGGCGCTAAACTGACCGTTCGCGAATCACAAATCGCGGTTTTTGTTAGTGAAGGCCAGATAGCAGATGTACTTGGCCCCGGTTTGTATGAACTTGAAACCAAGAACTTACCAATCCTGTCGACACTTCAGCACTGGTATCACGGTTTTGAAAGTCCTTTTAAAGCAGAAGTTTATTTCTTTAATACACGTCAGTTTGTCGATCTTAAATGGGGTACTAAAAACCCGATTATGATGCGTGATAAAGAGTTCAATATGGTGCGTTTACGTACCTTTGGAACTTACAATATCCGTATTGATGACCCCGCAAAATTCATCACTGAGATCGTCGGCACTGACGGTCATTTTACCGTCGATGAGATCAGCAGTCAGCTGCGCAACTTAATCGTCACGCGCTACACAGATATCCTGGGCAGTTCTGATATTCCGGTACTTGATCTTGCAGGTAATCAGGGGCAGTTAGGTGAATTACTCACACAACGTATTGCACCTGAATTCAAAGATTACGGACTCGAACTGACTAAGGTTCTGGTTGAGAATATATCCTTGCCACCAGCGGTTGAAGAAGCACTTGATAAACGTACCAGCATGGGCATGATCGGTAATCTGGATAAATACATCCAGTTTGGTGCAGCAGAATCGATGCAAAATGGTTCAACGGGTGGTGGTGCTGGTAGTGCCATTGAAATGGGACTAGGTTTTGCCATGGCGAATAAAATGGCAAACGATATGAATACCCAGCCAGCTGCTCCTATGCCAACACATACTACACAAGCACATCCTGCCCCTGCTCCACCGCCATTGCCAGATACAAACTGGCACGTAGCGATTGATAGAAAAGCCGCTGGACCGTTTGATTTAACCGAACTACAACAGCTTGCGATGAATAAACAAATTTCGCCGGGCACGTTGGCGTGGATTGATGGCATGGAAAAGTGGAAGTCTATCGAATCTATAGCAGCCCTGGATGGTTTGTTTGACGAAGATCAGGCTGAGCCACCTGAATTGCCAAAATCGTAACTAATTTAGGTTAAACCTTTATAAGTCACGATTATTTAAACAACATTCCTAACTACAAAGTCACCCCCCTACTTTAAGGCACTTTTTTACAGTTCCATGAAAAACACCCCATAAGTAGGGGGGTGTCTTAAACTTCATCTAGCATGATAGAAAAATGAGACACAACAGTAGTGAGTAGTTTATTCGACAAAGAGGTTAAATTTAAACCTCTTAACAGCACAGATGAAACAGCCAAAGAAAATGAGCATGTGATTACGCAAGCCCATTTTAGTTGTAAGAACTGTGGTTCAGATTTAATCTATTCACCTACTTCTCAAGACTTGGTGTGTCGTTCTTGTGGCCATCATTACCCCGTCCACACCAAAGCCGAACCCATAAAAGAAGTCGACTTCAAACAAGCATTAAAAGAACTAGATCGTCTGCAACACGCTGACCCTAAAAATGCGAATGAAATTCCCGTTATCCAGTGCCCATCTTGCGGTGCAGAATTTAGTTTTAAAAAAAATGAGCATGCCGGCGAATGCCCTTATTGTGCCACTCCGGTCATCACAGATACCCGCTATGCGCGTTTTATCGAACCTAAGTCGTTACTGCCTTTTAAGTTTGAGAAGAAACAAGCGATCGCAATATTTGATAAATGGATAGGCAGTCACTGGTTCGCGCCCTCTTCGTTAAAAAGCCACAGCAAACGCGAAGAAAAATTAGTCGGTATTTATTTACCTTACTGGACTTACGACAGCCAAACATTCAATCAGTATCGCGGACAGCGCGGCACCACGTATTATGATCGTCAGGTTTATTCAACAGTTGTCGATGGTCGACGTGTACAACGCGTAAGAACAGTTCCTAGAATCCGTTGGAAACCTGTTGGTGGGCAAGTAGATTTACATTTTGATGATGTATTAATTGGTGCGTCTAAAACATTACCCAGAACCATTATCGATCACCTGCAACCTTGGGATCTGGATAATCTGGTTCCCTATTCTGAAGAATATATCAGTGGTTTTCGTAGCGAGATTTATCAGGTCACTGTCGATCAGGGTTTCCTTCAAGCCGAAAATATCATGGAGCATAAAATCAATCAGTCGATTCGTTATGATATTGGCGGTGATCACCAGCGAATTTCAGCGGTAAATACACATCACCAGGATACTACCTTCAAACACGTGCTGTTGCCTGTCTGGTCAGCTGCGTTTGAATACCGTGGTAAAACCTATCGCTACGTTATCAACGGCCGTAATGGAACCATACAGGGTGAACGCCCTTACAGTTTCATTAAGATTGGCCTTGCAGTAATTACTGCGATCGCGGCTGCTTTGGCATTGTTATACGTAATGGAAACGAATGGTGTGTTTGATAATATGAATAGTGGTGGCTTTCAAATGGCGCCTATTGAATTTCGTTTTTAGCAACTTTTCTAACAAAACTACTGATTAAAGCTATCCAACAGAAAATCTGCCAGATAGCCTGTTAATCATCATTCTAGTATTTATTGATCAGTTATCAGTGCTGAGTATTTACGACTCTTCCCTGATAATAATCACGATGTGATACCACAAAGTGCTTTAACACACGCTTTAGCTTTTTTGCCTGTTCAAAATGCCCATTATTTTCGGCCATTTCAATATCTTCAATGATGATTCTGCGAATTTCGGGGATTCCGCTTTCACAGTTCATTAAATAAAACGCTATCTCAGACGCGACTGCATCCGGAACATGCTCATGCATAGCAATCGCATCAATTTCTTCTTCAGTACAGCCACTCATACCCTTAATGTCACAAATACCTATCATGATACCGCTCCTCTTATTGGTTATTTTCGCGAATCTTTTCACTTAACCCAGCCCAACTTCAACGGGTCAATAGATTCATTATTGTTCAGCAACTATTTAAATTTTTGATATTTTTTTCCATGGTCTTAACCACGTTTTTTTTCCTAAAATTAATCATCTTAGGATCTAAATAAGACAAATGACTTAAGCGATGGTTCAATGATTTCTAGGGATAGTTTGATGTAAGCGCAGACATAAAACGCACAAGGTTTTACAAGTATTTGATTAACGAAAAGTAAGGCAGTTAAGAATACGATAATGAGATCGTATGAGTGAACACTAAGTGATGGATTCAAGTAACGTTTTTATGTAAAAAAAATGCGTTGGCTATTTAACTGAAGCTTATTGAATTTAATTACTGACAATTCCTGAATCAGACTGCTTTTGACAAGAGTTTATTGCAATTAGCTTGTTTCATGGATTTGTTACACGAGTGTTTATAAGAGTCATCCACAACCATAAATAATACTACCTAGCAAAACTGCCAGATAGGCTATTAATAATCGTGTCTTATACTGAATGTCTAGTGTTCAGGATCTTTTATTCAGTGCTTAAGACTTGCTACTGTGCCCTGGTAATATTTACGCTGAGTCATTAGGAAACGCTCTAACACACCCTTCAGTTTTTTTACTTGTTCTAAATCCCCAAGATTTTCTGCCATTTCAATATCTTTTTTGATGATTCTGCGAAGTCTGGGAACACCACCATGACTATTAATAAAATCAAAAGCGATTTGACACGCAACCGTATCCGAGACACGTTCGTGGATAGCTATCGCATCAATTACCTCTTCGGTACAACCGCTCATACCTTCTATATCACAAATACCTAACATGATTATGCTCCTTCATTGCTTAAGTCTTAAATTGTTCTGCAACTAATCGCAGTCTATTTTTTGAACTTCCTATAGCCATCCCTCTAAATATAATTTTAAGTTATAAATAAGACATAGAACTAATACGTTGGTTCAATCATCATATACGTGATTAGTTATTATACAATAGTTCAATGATATTTAATTTTATTATTAAGGTTGACCGTCTATAAGGCTTTTTGATGATTTAAATTGCTGTAAAATTAACCATTCTTATACTTTTCTCAAATTTTTTATTATGCAATGACGTTTTATACTGTTATTTTTTTAAGGGATTTTTACTCCTCTTTCAGCTCTTTTATACTCACTTTTTTGCTCACTTTTTTACTCGCTTTTATTCAAAAGCGACCTCTTCACAGTAGATTTTGCCTCGAAGCAATTGACTGATTGCTTAAAAAAAATTGTCTGTTTAATATCCGAGAAATACCCATTCTTAAGTTTGGTTTTACACGCTAGTTTTAAGCTTTATTTTGAATTTGTTTTATGTCTAGTTCTAAAGCAAATAGTTTAAATTAGCGTTTAAAAATATGCGTTTTCTGTGAATGGCATTTTTCGATGGTACAGGCTAATAAAAATGAAAATCAATAACTCTCAGAATGAGCTTTTAAAGCACCTCACAAGCTGCAAACCCAATTGGAGTTTGCCTCAAGCGTTTTATAATGATGAGAATATTTTTCAGGCTGATTTAGAAAACGTTTTTTATAGCGAATGGCTTTTTATCGGGCACGATTGCCAAATACAGGATGTGGGAGACTTCTTTCGTTATGAAATTGGTGATTACGATATCATCGTTTTACGCGCAGAAGACAATAGCGTTAAAGCCTTTCATAACACCTGTAGACATCGCGGCTCTCGTCTTTGCAAAGAAGATAAAGGCCAGAAATCCCAGTTAGTCTGTCCTTACCATCAATGGACCTATGATCTTTCAGGCAAGTTGAAATATGCCAAAGATATGGGCGAAGATTTCAACCCAAAAGAGCATAAACTACATAGCGTTAATTGCGAAACCATTGAAGGTATCATTTATCTTTGTCTTAGCGATAATGCACCTGATTTTGAGAAATTCAAACGCACCGTTTCTCCCTACTTGAAATCACATCACTTAGAAGATGCAAAAATAGTCCACGAAAGCAGTATTATTGAGGAAGGAAACTGGAAATTAGTCTTAGAAAATAATCGTGAATGTTACCACTGCGCAGGCAGTCACCCGGAACTTTGTCGCACCTATTCTGACGACCCATCAATCACTGGAATACCTGATGAGTTAGACCCAACCTCTAGAATAGTACAAGACCACTGGGATAAATGTGCTGCATTGAATATTCCCGCTAAATTTCACCTTAGCGACGATGGCCAATACCGTATTACTAGAATGCCATTGCATCATGAAGCAGAATCTTTCACCTTGGATGGTAAAGTTGCCTCTAAAAAATTAATGGTCGATACCACAGACAAAGCACTTGGCACGCTTTTATTTTTCCATTATCCAAATACCTGGAACCACTTCTTATCTGACCATTCAATTACTTTTTGTGTCACCCCATTAAGCACCAACAGAACCAAGGTAACCACGAGATGGTTGGTTCATAAAGACGCCGTTGAAGGCAAAGATTATGATCTAGAGACACTAACCACCGTATGGAAAGCGACTAACCAGCAAGATTTAGTATTGGTTGAAGAAAACCAGAAAGGAATTCGATCACCCAACTATATGCCTGGCCCCTATTCCGTTTTACATGAAGATGGCGTAATACAGTTTATCAACTGGTATCAAGAAATCAGTCAACGAAAAGCATCTTCCATAGAAAACAATGTGATCTATATCGAAGGCTTGGCTCCAATAATCCCTGGTGAATTGACTCCTGCAATTGAACTCGAAAATGCTGTAGATCTACAAGCAGCTGCGCCAATCACCTCTCAAAAGCCGACTGTATATGATAATAAAACGTCACACCACGATAGTTCAGCGATTGACCTGTTACAAAAAGCCAATCTGAAAAAGTTTTCGAAAAAGCCCGAAGAAGATGAAGAAGGTATTGAAAAGCCGAGTTTTGATCAGAATAAAATTCCCTACCTGTATTTAGACCAAAGCCAACCGTGGGAATCGCAGAGTTCGATGTTAAAACTGATTAATATCGTGCCTGAAACGCATGATGTCATCACCTTCTCTTTTCGTACTCACGCCAATAACTGGTTTAGTTTCGCCCCGGGACAATTTATTACACTCGAATTGCCTATGCCCGGCGAAAAGATTTACCGCACCTATACCATTTCATCCAGCCCTTCCAGACCGCTGTCTTTATCCATAACGGTTAAATTAAATCCGAATAGTATTGGCAGTAAATGGATGTTTGAAAACCTCAAACTAGGCATGGAGTTACGCGCCTTTGGCCCCGCTGGCGAATTTCATCTATATAATCACGATGCGGATAAATACTGCTTTATTTCTGGTGGTAGCGGTATCACGCCGATGTTGTCGATGACGAAATACTTATTCGATCGCGGTGGTGAGTTAGACATTAGTTTTATCCACTGCGCACGCAGCCCATCGAATATCATCGCCAAAGAACAGGTAGAAAGACTATCCACACGAATCCCGGACTTTCAGATTGCATGGATTGTGGAAGAGCGCGAACCCTTCCTTCCGTGGACGGGATACACCGGTCGTATTAACCAATTAATTCTTGAATTAACCACACCCGACTTTTTCGAACGAGAAATCTATTGCTGTGGTCCTGCAATATTTATGCAAACGGTGCGTGATATTTTAATCGCCGCCGATTTTGACATGAGTCATTATCACGAAGAAAGCTTCGATATGCCGGTATTGGAAGCAGAAAAAGTTGAGCATGATGACGTCTTTCTGGATGAGTCTGTAACGACCACGGTATCTTTCTTAAATTCTGGGAAATCGTTGCCATCCAATCAGAAAATCACCTTATTAGAAACATCATTAGAAGCGGGTTTGAATATCCCAAGCGCCTGTCAATTTGGTGTCTGCGGAACCTGTAAAGTGAAAAAGAAATCAGGTGATGTGCACATGGTGCATAACGGTGGAATCAGTGATAAGGAAGTCGATGATGGATATATTCTGGCTTGCTGTTCCTATCCATTAAACGATGTAGAAATTCAGTATTAGGATTTATGAAAGATAACTGACACTAAAACCCCCCTATAAGTAGGGGGGTGAGTAAAGTATTATAACAAACCTCTATTCGTCACTGGCATCTAGCTTGGCTTTGATCATATCTAGCGCGTCACTCCATTGTTGAAAAGCTCCACCCGCTTCAAGTTTATCTAAGCCTAATTTGGTATACGTACCATCTTTGGCTATTTCAGCTGCCAATTCATCTAAACCCTCTTGCGGTCTACCCAAGGCATAATTCGCCGCTCCGATAGTATTATGCAAAACCATATTACGAGCATCCTCGGCATCGACACCGTTATTGGTTAACCAGTTAAATTGCTCATCAAAAAAGCGATACATCCAACCATTCAAGCAAGCCATTGCTGATGCTTCTTCAAATTGAGATTCTTGTTTGAAAGCAATTGTTTTACCCAGTGAATCAGCTAAAGCCTTTACTTCAGGTATCTCAGGATAAATGGGGACAAAACCTAGTGCATTTTCAGCGGCAACACCGGGCAAGATCAAAGCCAGTTTCTCGGGCAAATCTGCCTTATTCCTGACCTGCTCAATGGTTAGCCCCGCAACTGCAGAAACCACGATCTTATCTTTAGGGAATACCAGACCTTCCAGTAACGCTGTCAATTGCCAAGGTCTTACGGCTAACAGAATCAAATCTGATTGATCGATAACCGTTTGATTATTCTCAGCGACTTCACAATTCTTATTATCAGCAAGATATTTAGCTCTCTCTGCATTTCTTGGGCTGAGAATTATGCGTCGCTGATCGCCTGAATGTCTGAGTCCTGTAACCGTGTAAGTGGCTAAGTGACCTGTTCCTAGAATTCCCAGAGTTGTTTGATTTTCTGATTTCATTTTTTCTCAATTATTTATCTTATTCATGGATTCACTAAAGCGTAAACCACCAATGGGATAAAAACAGGGAAATTTGAGATTTAATTAATAACTAAGTCACCCCCCTACTTTTAGGCACTTTTTTATAGGTCTTTTTATCAACCTTTTCATCGTCGTTATTATTGAACTTATATAGCATTCCGCTATTAAAGAAATTTAAGTTTTGTTCCAATATACATGCCCCCAGCTTTGTTTTAGCTTTGCCTCCAATACACCCGAATGTGCCTAAAAAAATACAGAAATAGTCTGCCACTTGATATTTGCAATGTTTTTAATAAAAAAAATCTGGCACTTTGTTAATTATCAAAGACACACTAAGCGTTACCGAATATAAATAAGAACTTACTAATTTACTAATACAACCTACAAGAGAGCATCGCTATCATGATTCCAGAAGAAGTCGTCGATATATCGCGCTTGCAGTTTGCCACTGTCGCTTTATATCATTTTATATTTGTACCATTAACCTTAGGAATGACGTTCATACTGGCCATTATGGAGTCAGTTTACGTTATGACGGGTAAACAGATTTACAAGGACATGGTTATGTTCTGGGGTAAATTATTCGGCATTAACTTTGCCTTGGGTGTTGCCACGGGTTTGACCATGGAGTTCCAGTTTGGTACCAACTGGTCGTACTATTCACATTATGTGGGTGACATATTTGGTGCCCCGCTGGCGATTGAAGGATTGATGGCATTCTTTCTGGAATCAACCTTTGTCGGCATATTCTTCTTTGGCTGGGATCGTTTAAGCAAAGTATCGCATCTCACCGTAACCTGGTTAATGGCTCTCGGAACTAACTTTTCAGCGCTTTGGATTTTAATCGCCAATGGCTGGATGCAAAACCCGATTGGTGCAGAATTCAATATCGAAACCATGCGCATGGAAATGACCAGCTTTTCTGAGGTTTTATTCAACCCTGTGGCGCAGGTGAAGTTTATTCATACGGTTTCAGCAGGTTATGTGGCTGGTTCTATGTTTGTCTTGAGTATCAGTGCCTGGTACTTATTGAAGGGACGCGACATAGGTTTTGCCAAACGTTCTTTTGCCATTGCGGCTGGCTTTGGTTTAGCTTCTATTTTATCCGTTATTTTACTTGGTGATGAAAGTGGTTATGAGACTGGCGAGTTACAAAAAGCAAAACTCGCTGCCATTGAAGCAGAGTGGGAAACAGAACCTGCACCTGCTGCGTTTACCTTATTCGGATTTCCTGATCAGGACGCACAGGAAACGCACAATGCGGTGAAAATTCCTTATGCTTTAGGCATTATCGCAACGCGCTCACTTGATGAAGAAGTGAAAGGCTTAAAAGATATTATTGCCGAAAATGAACAACGTATTCGTAATAGTAAGCTGACCTATGCTCTTTTCGAAAAAGTGCGCAAAGGTGAAGCATCCGAAGTTGAGAAACAAAGCTTTAATGAAACTAAAAGTGAGCTTGGTTATGCCCTGCACTTAAAGCAGTTTGCACCTAATGTGGTGGATGCTACAGAAGAGCAAGTCAAGGCGGCTGCCAAAGACACCATCCCACATGTTGCTCCAATTTTCTGGGCTTTCAGAATTATGGTTGCAGCTGGTTTCACCATGCTTTTTGTATTTGCTCTGGCTTTCTTATTTACGGCAAGACGCACAGTATTCAAAAAACGTTGGTTCTTATGGATTTCCTTCCTCAGTTTACCGCTGCCATGGGTAGCCATCGAGACTGGCTGGTTTGTCGCTGAGTATGGTCGCCAACCATGGGCTGTGGGTGAGATTTTACCTACTTCTATGGCTGTTTCTTCTCTGACTTACAATGATATTTTTTACAGCTTAATTGGCTTCGTTATTTTCTACACCATACTTTTGGTGATCGAAGTTTATCTTATGCAAAAGTTTGCCCGCCTAGGTCCAAGTAGCTTACATACGGGTCGTTACTACCACGAAAAAGAAGGTGGAAAAATGTATCACCCTCATTCATCAACCCCAGAAGCCGAGTTGCTATAAGGAGAACTATTATGGAATTTATAGATTACACAACGCTTAAAATGGTCTGGTGGTTATTAGTAGGAATACTATGGCTAGGGTTTGCGATGACAGAAGGATTTGATATGGGCGTCGGTATGTTATTACCGTTTGTGGGTAAAACCGATGAAGAACGCCGTGTTGCCATCAATGCGGTTGCCCCGCATTGGGATGGAAATCAGGTATGGTTAATTTTAGCTGCAGGCGCAATTTTTGCAGCATGGCCGATTGTTTACGCAACCACCTTTTCCGGTTTTTATCTGGCGTTAATGTTGATGCTATTTTCTTTGTTCTTTAGACCGGTAGGATTTGATTACCGCTCTAAACTGGAAAATAAAAAATGGCGTAGTACCTGGGATTGGGGATTATTCATTTCGGGTATCGTTCCACCATTAATTTTGGGCGTGGCATTTGGTAATCTGTTTTTAGGCGTGCCTTTTCACTATGACGATTATTTACGCTCATTCTATGACGGTAACTTTTTCCGTCTATTACATCCATTTGCTGTGCTTTCTGGTTTATTAGCCATCTCAATGTTTGTTATGCATGGTGGTGCTTATCTCATGATGCGTTGTGGTGACGAAGTCTATAAACGTACCCGCACTTACACACAATTTGCAGCGATTGCTGTGATTGCGATATTTGCCATAGAAGGTTTATGGTTGTGGACAAGTATTGATGGCTACGCCATAACTAGCAAAATTAATACTGCTGCACCGGCAAATCCTTTAGGTAAGACTGTTGAGATTTTTGAAGGCGCATGGTTAACCAATTATAAAGACTATCCATTTACCATCTTCGCACCAATTGTTGGTTTTGCGGCAGCCTTTGGAGCATTTATATTTGTCCGAGCGCGTAAAGCGGGAGTGGCTTTTGCCATGACTACGTTAAGTATGTTTGGAATAATCTTGACGGGTGCATTTTCACTATTTCCTTTCATTCTTCCATCAAGCGTTAACCCAAATCATAGCTTAACTATTTGGGATGCGGCTTCTAGTGAGTTGACCTTATCAATCATGTTAATTGCGACATTATTATTCGTACCCATTATTTTAATTTACACCGTTTGGTGTTATGTGAAACTTTGGGGTAAATACAGTGTTGAAGACATTCGTGCAAAACAGCACAGCCTTTATTAATTAAAGTACAAATAGGAGAAAATTATGTGGTATTTTGCCTGGATTCTTGGTGTTTTACTGGCTTGTGCTTTTGGCATCATTAACGTCATGTGGCTTGAGTTAAATGGCCTTGATGAAGATGAGTAAACGTTAACTAATAAGATGTCTAAAAAACTAAGTAAGATATGTGGCTATGTCTGACGCTAAAGATTCTGCTAGTCCAGAATTTCTTAAAGCTCAAAAGAAAACAACGGGCGCATACTTACGCTTTTCAGTAGGTCTGGGATTATTATCAGGCCTACTGCTGATCGCTCAGGCCTGGTGTCTGGCAAACATTATCAACAATGTCATCTTTGAAAAGGCAACAGTAGCTAATCTAAGTAGCTACTTTGTTGCTTTATTTTTTGTCTATCTGTTTCGTGCCGGGCTCAATTGGGCTTCGGAGTACACAGCGGTAGAAGCGGCTCTTCGCGTTAAACGCGACCTAAGAAAAAAACTACACGATCGCTTGTTCGAAGTCGGTCCCTTATCTTTGAATAACGAACGAAGTGGCGAACTCATCAACACCGTTGTCGATGGTGTCGATGCACTGGAAAATTACTACGCAAGGTATCTGCCAACCATGTCATTGGTGGCACTTATCCCACTTTCCATTCTGGTTTTCATCTTCCCCATCGACTGGATTTCGGGTGTCATTATGCTGGTAACGGCCCCTCTGATTCCGTTTTTCATGATCATGATTGGCAAAGGAACAGAACGCCTGAATAAAAAACAATGGCGCAAACTGGCACGAATGAGTGCTCATTTTCTGGATATGATTCAAGGCCTCACGACACTCAAATTGTTCAATGCCAGTCGTCGAGAATCCCAACTCATCGCCAGAATTTCAGATGATTACCGCAAAAGCACCATGTCGGTTTTGCGTGTGGCTTTCTTATCATCGTTATTACTAGAATTCTTATCAACCGTGAGTATTGCGATGGTCGCAGTACTGATTGGTTTTCGCTTGATGTATGGCGAATTAGATTTTTTCTATGGTTTTTTTGCGTTACTGCTAGCCCCTGAGTTTTATCAACCATTGCGCAATATGGGAACCCATTATCACGCGCGTATGGAAGCTATTGGTGCCGCTGAAAAAATGATTGAAATATTGCATCCTGATGACGTTAAAAGTGAAGATACTTTGATTAAGAGTACTTTGATTAAGAGTGCTTTGGTTAAGAGTACTTTGATTAAGAGTGCTTTGGTTAAGAGTACTCTGCTTAAAGATGTTCCGGTTAATAATGATTTAGCTTCTAGTTCATCTAGTGAATTGTCTCATAGCAGTATTGTTGAGAACAAAACCCTTGGAATAACTAATTCCATAAAAATTGAATTTAAGGACGTCAGTTTTGAGTACGAACCTGGCCGCCCTGCACTTGAGCATCTTTCACTAAGCATTAAAGCCAATGAAAATATTGCCATTGTTGGTTCAAGTGGCGCGGGTAAAAGCACGCTAATGAACTTATTGCTTGGTTTTATCAGTCCGCAACAAGGTGAGATTGTTATCAATCAAAAGCCGTTGAGACAGGACCATCTCAATGAATGGAGACACAATATTGCCTGGATGCCACAACGCGCTCATTTATTCCAGGGAACCATCAGAGAAAATATATGTTTGGCAAACCCATCCGCCAATGATTCAGCAATGAAAAATGCCGCAAAATCAGCGTTGATTAATGAATATATCGAGTCACTGCCTGACAGCTATGACACTCACATAGGAGAACGCGGTGCAGGATTATCGGGCGGACAAATCCAGAGAATCGCTTTGGCGCGAGCATTCTTAAAAGATGCGCCACTACTATTGCTCGATGAACCCACAGCTTATTTGGATCAGGAAAGTGAGGCACTGATTCAACAAAGTCTGCAACTGCTCTCAAAAGACCGTTGCGTCATCAGTATCGCCCATAGACTGAATACTGTACAACAAGCTGATCGCGTGGTATTACTCGAAAAAGGCCGCGTCGTTGCAATCGCTAACCATCAAACTTTAATGGCAGAAAACCCCTTATATCAAAAAATGGTCGATCTTTTCGAACAGGGAGATCAACACCATGCTTAGTGATTTTCAAGTCATGCGCAGGTTGTTTACCCTGATCAAACCCTGGTGGGGCTGGATGTTGCTTGGGGTGGTGTTATCCCTGCTCACTATTCTGGCTAATATCGGGCTTATGGCCTTATCTGGCTGGTTCATCGCGAGTATGGCAATCGCAGGAATAACAGGCGCGGCGATTAATTATTTTACACCCGCCGCGTTAATACGCGCTTTTGCCATTATTCGCACCAGCAGTCGTTATGCAGAGCGTCTTGTTACCCACGAAGCAACGTTTCGATTAATCGCCAGTTTACGCAGTTGGTTTTATGATCACTTAGAACCTCTTGCGCCAGCGGTTATACAAAATTATCGCAGTGGTGATTTACTCAGTAGAATTCGTGCTGATATAGACACTTTAGACAACTTCTATCTACGTATCATCGCACCGGTAACGGTAGCTTTTATCAGCAGTATTATTATCGTTATATTTCTCTGGCAATATAGTCAGACACTGGCATTTATCGAACTATTCTTTTTAGTTGCCGCGGGTGTTTTATTACCTTTGCTGATAAATCGCTGGGGATATTCAGCCTCTAGCAGACAATCAAAAATCACCTCAGAATTACGCTCAGCAGTCATGGATAGCACTCAGGGCATGAGTGAGTTATTGATTAATGACGCAGCCAAGCGACATTCTGATTATGTTGAACAACTCAGTGAAGGTCTGTTAAAAGATCAAAAATCGCTGGCCACACTCAATGGTGGCTCACAGGCTATGTCTGGGTTATTGGCAAATCTATGCGTGCTGTTAATGTTGATTATCGCTATCCCAATGGTTAACAGTGAAGCCATCGGGCCTGCGAGTTTACCAATGCTCGCCCTGTTCACCATGGCAAGCTTTGAAGCGATCATGCCCTTGTCTTTGGCGTTTCAAACCTTACCCACAACACTCGCAGCTGCGCGTCGATTATTTGATATTGTGGACAGTAAACCTGCCATTATCGAACCAGAAATTCCACACCCACTACCTGACTCTGCAGATTTAGTGTTTAACAATATGAGCTTACGTTACCCATCACAGGAAACTGATGCCTTACAAAACATAAGCGTAAACATCCCTACAGGTACAAATATTGCGATCGTCGGGCCAAGTGGTTCGGGCAAGAGTAGTTTAATCAATGCACTAATGAAGTTTTGGCCAGTAAGCTCTGGCGAAATCAGTTTTGGCGGTGTTCCTATCGAGCAACTTGATGGTGAAGAACTGCGCTCACAATTTGCCGTTGCATCGCAACACAGCACACTGTTTAACAGCACCATTAAACGCAATTTGTTATTAGCAAACCGCAAAGCTACGGACAGTGAATTAGAGGCTGTCTGTAAAGTGGCCCAGATTCATGATTTTATTATGGAACTGCCTGAAGGCTATGACACCTGGATTGGTGAAGCAGGCCATAAACTTTCTGGCGGTCAAATGCGACGCATCAGTATTGCCCGTACCTTATTAAAAGCTGCACCTATTCTGATTTTGGATGAGCCAGGTGAAGGGCTTGATAGTATTACCGAAAAAAACATGCTGCAATCAATCATTGAAAACAACAAACAACGCACCTTGATCTTAATCACGCATCATCTTTCTGGACTTGATGCGATGGATCAAATTGTACGTATAGAGAAAGGCAATATAGTCTCTAATCAGGATGACTAATAGATTGAAAGTCACCCCCCTACTTTAAGGCACTTTTTTTATTACTCGTTAATATTACAAGTTAAACAGATATCTCTGTCTTAAACGCAATTACCGCATCACCACCGATGCGTACTGTTACAGGTAAACCATTTTCAGAATCTACAATGACATTGACAATACCCGGTCTTCCCATCGCTTCACCCTGAATGGCTCTGAAACTGACTTGATCTTTTCCATTCTGATCGACTTCCAGTATTTTGTGTTTGACCAGATAAGCACCTAAAGGGCCATTTGCATTACCCGTTACCGGATCTTCATTGATACCTATTGCAGGAGCAAACATTCGCCCATGACTAATAATAGAATCATCTGTTTTATCATTCATAGCAGCATCATTCAGCGCAAACACAAAAAAACCATTTGAATTCACTGACTCACTGATGGAAGCTAACGCCGACATATTGGGTGTTAGTGCATGTAATGTATCTTCGCTATTGATGCCGATCATCACTTTCGAATGGCCTGTTGATGACACCTGTATCGGGCAACGTTGATCACGATCTGCTTCTGATATGCCCAAAGCGAGAAGAATATCATCATTAATTTTCTGACTAACCGTGGGTGAGATTTCAACCTTACCCTGTGTCATCATAATGCTGTAATCACCGTGGCTGTAATTATCGTGGCTTTCAGCAACAGAATAATTCTGGATGATTTCTACAGGCAGAATACCTATAGCCACTTTCTGTTTTAGCACACACGAAGGTAAGTTGTTTTCCATCGCATAAACATAATGCGCTGAAACAGTCGCATGCCCACAGATAGGGACTTCAGTCGTCGGGGAAAAGAATCGCACCCAGATGTCATGCTCTTCAAAATCACTGTTTTCATCCGGAGATAAAATAAATGCTGTTTCCGAATTATTTAATTCACGCGCGATTGATTGCATTTGTTTATCACTCAAACCATCGGCATTGGCGACTACACCGGCAGGGTTGCCTTCAAACTTTGTTCTGGTGAAAGCGTCAACTTGATAGATTCGGTATGTATTCATATCTTTATATCTCTTCAATTAATCTTGAGTCACCCCCCTACATATGGGCACATTTTTAATGTCTCTTTTTTATTTGATTACCCGTGGTTCAGGCTCTAAGGTAACCCCAAACTTACCTTCAACAGAAGCGATAATATCTTCTGCTACTTGCCAAAGTTCTGACCCCGTTGCATTACCATGATTTACCAAAACCAAAGCATGTTTATCAGAAACACCCGCATCACCGACACGATGACCTTTCCAGCCACATTGATCAATCAACCAACCTGCTGAGGTTTTTACTTCATCATTATGGGTTTGAGGAAATCCTGGCAATCCTTCATGGTCACTTTTTAAGGTTTCAAAATCTGTGACTTTCATTACAGGGTTTTTAAAGAAGCTTCCTGCATTTCCGATTTGGCTTGGATTAGGTAGTTTTCGTTGCCTTTCTGAGATGACAGCCTGGCTGATAACATCTGCAGTAAGTACCTCGCCTGCCAAGGCTTCGCGTAAGCCTGCGTAATTAATATGCCACTCTGGCTTTTTTGGCAAACGGAACGTAACCGATGTAATCAATAACTTGTCTAAAGCCTGTGATTTAAAGAAGCTTTCACGATAGCCAAACTGACAAAGTTCTTTGTCGAATTCGAGGATATCAGCAGTTTCCAGATTCACTGCTTGCAGTGAATGAAGGGTATTTGATAACTCTACGCCATAAGCGCCAATATTTTGAATCGGTGCTGCACCGACAGAGCCTGGTATTAATGATAGATTTTCTAATCCAGCGAATCCCTGATCAATCGTCCAACGCACAAAGTCATGCCAGTTCTCCCCAGCTGCGGCAGAAACATAAACAGCTTCATCGTCTTCTTTTGCGATATCTTTACCCATTAAACAGACTTTTGCGATCATCCCGTCAAAGTCATTTTTAAAGAGTAAATTGCTGCCACCACCCAATAATAATGCGGGTAAGTTATTCTTAGATTTCCATTCAAATAGCGCTTCAATATCCAGCAAATTTGAAATTTCACTATAATATTTTGTCTTAGCTTCGACGCCAAAGGTATTTAAGTCTTTTAAAGACACATTTTCATTAATTTTCATGATGTAGATTCTACTTTATTTCCAGTATTAGATGTATAATCTCGCGTCTTTATAGCGCCCAATATTGGATTAATTATGTCTTCAAATACTACTGCCACAAACAAACAGAACATCAAAAAGGTCGTACTTGCCTATTCAGGTGGATTAGATACTTCAATCATCATTAAATGGTTAGAAGAAAACTACGGCTGTGAAATCGTAACATTTACCGCTGACATCGGTCAGGGTGAAGAAGTAGAGCCAGCTCGCGAGAAAGCTAAAGCAGCAGGTGTTAAAGAGATTTATATTGAAGATTTACGCGAAGAATTTGTTCGCGACTTTGTCTTCCCGATGTTCCGCGCGAATACTATCTACGAAGGTGAGTACCTTCTAGGTACATCGATTGCACGTCCTTTGATCTCTAAGCGTTTAATTGAAATCGCAAATGAGACAGGTGCTGATGCGATCTCTCACGGTGCAACCGGTAAAGGTAATGACCAAATTCGTTTCGAGCTTGGTGCATATGCACTTAAGCCAGGCGTAGCAATTATCGCACCTTGGCGTGAATGGGATCTAAACTCACGTGAATCATTAATGAAGTACGCTGAAGAACACGGCATCGAAATTGATTACCAGAAACAAGGTAAGAAATCTCCTTACTCTATGGATGCGAATCTACTTCATATTTCATATGAAGGCGATATTCTGGAAAACCCCTGGACCGAAGCAGAAGATGATATGTGGCGTTGGTCGGTATCACCTGAGCAAGCGCCTGATGAGCCAACATACATTGAAATCGAATATGTAAAAGGTGACCCGGTTGCATTAAATGGTGAGGAATTAAGCCCAGCAACAATGCTTGAGACACTCAATAAATTAGGTGGTGACAATGGCGTCGGTCGTTTAGATATCGTAGAAAACCGTTATGTTGGAATGAAATCACGCGGTTGTTATGAAACACCGGGCGGCACAATCATGTTGAAAGGACATCGTGCAATCGAATCGCTTACTCTAGATCGCGAAGTTGCTCATCTTAAAGATGCATTAATGCCAAAGTATGCTGATCTTATCTACAATGGCTTCTGGTGGAGTCCTGAACGCAAAATGATGCAGAGCATGATTGATGAGTCACAAGAGTATGTGAATGGCACAGTGAGATTAAAGCTCTACAAAGGCAGTGTTTCATGTGTCGGCAGAAAATCAAAGGACACTTTGTTTGACGAAGGTATGGCTACATTCGAAGATGATCAAGGTTCTTACAATCAGGCTGATGCTGGTGGTTTCATTAAGTTGAATGCATTGCGTTTACGAATAGCTGCTCAAAAAGGACGTCCTATAAAGACAAGTTAATATACTGCAAAGGTATTAACTAAATTCATCATGGAAAAACGTCTAGAAAATTTGGAAATGCTGTCGATGGAGCAAGACAACACGATTGAAACACTCAATCGTGAAGTCCATCGACAGCAGTTACAAATTAATATCTTAATTCAGCATATTGAACTGCTAAAAACACAAATTCAGTCTATCAATAAAGAAGACTTGCTCGTTTCAGAAGAAGACGAAAACCCTCCTCCGCATTATTAATACAGTACTATTCATTGACGTTTATACTCTTCAACAAACTAAATTATGAATAAAACTGTTATCGCTATTACCGCCGATCGTGGCGTACCAAAGATCAAACTGGACAGACTCTCTCAACAGACTTCGATACCAATTCTAACAAAGAAAATTACGCCAGATTATCTACTGCATATTAGTACTGACCAGTTAGAACTCAGAAAAGTACCCGAAGTAGCGAAAAAAAAGCCAGATAAAGCACTTTCAATCTCCATCGACTTCGCGGCTGGCAAAACACAGCACAGACGTTTGCACGGAGGCGGAAAAGGTCAGGATATTGCGAAAGCGGTCGGCTTACAAAAAATTCAAAATCCTACGGTATTAGATTTGACAGCTGGTATGGGAGGCGATGCTTTTGTTTTAGCTTCTCTTGGTGCCGATGTCACTATTCTCGAGAGAAATCCTGTGGTGCATGCCTTGCTAAAAGATGCATTAGAAAGAGCTTCACTTGTTTTTGACAGCGAATTAGAAGAGATACTGAGTCGTCTTTCTTTGGTCAATCAAAGTGCCATGGATTATTTAGAATCACTCAATGAAACATCATATCCAGACGTTATTTACTTTGACCCGATGTTCCCTAGCCGGAATAAAACAGCTCAAGTAAAAAAGGAAATGCAATTCTTTCACGATATAGTGGGTGATGATCAAGACAGTGAATCTGTACTGCAATTTGCACTCACCAAGGCTGAAAAACGCATAGTTGTTAAGCGCCCAAGATTGGCGGAAAAACTCACGGAATCACTAGAACCTTCTTTTCAAATCACTGGAAAATCTACTCGCTACGATATTTACCTTCCTATAAAGTAATATACTTTAAGTTGTCTTTAATTTAGCATCAACTTCAACCTCAGAAATAATAAGAATACGCTTATTCAGTGAGTTTAAAAAGGCGAGGTAGAAACACCATTTATCAAGAAATTAAGCCTAGGCTTATCTTGCATGTTATATAATCAGACAAAAATATAATTAATAGCACTTCATGAAATTATCAAAAAATGTAAATTTATTATTCTCAGTCACTTCGGCACTGATCTTTAATGCTGCTATGTCAACGAGTTCCATTGCAGATATAGCAAAGCCAGAAGCAAAAACAGCAGAGCCAAAAACTCAAGTAAACAAAGAGATTAGCAAGCTTTTAGCCGATGCAAGAAAGAATAATTTATACCAACAATGTGGAAAAGAACCCTTAGCTGTTGAAAAAGAAGATTATAAAAAGAACTTTATGTCTTTACGCGGTCTAACAGGTATCTATGTCAATATTGACGATATTATAAAAGGGGCTAAGACAAGAGACATTATCTTGCCTGAAAATTTAAAACAGACTGTCATAGATAAATTAAAAGTCGCTGGCATGACTTTATTGAACAAAGAAGATATCAAACTTATTCAGGGTCAACCTGAATTATCTGTGTTTGCCTCTTACCCGAAACACCTGAGTAAACCGAAAGAAGGGGAACCAGCAATCCAGTTTAATAGTGCTTGTTGTTTAGCAAGTACCTGGACATCTTTCCAACAAGGCGCAAAGGTATTACGAGACTCGAAAACCAGTTTTAGACTATCTACCTGGGGCGAGGGACACAGTACATCGGATTGTTCAAATTTAACGGAGTGGTATCAGGATACCGTTCTAAAAACCATTGAAAACTTTATCGAAACGAAAGTAAAAGCAGACAAAGAATACGAGAAAGAACAAAACAAAGCATTGTTACCAAAAAGTGCAAATCCTGATAAGAGCCAAGCTAAGAACTCTGCAGATAAAGTTAAACTAGAGAATAAAAAAACAAATGAGAAAAAAGACACGAAAGCTAAAGATGATACGAGTAAAAAAACTGATCAAAAAAATAGCGCCACAAAAATTAACACCAGCTCCAAGCTAACCAAGAATGATTCTTCCTGTGAAATATTATCGCCGGAGTTTTTGGAATTGTTTGATTCTGATGAATCCGCAATAAATGTCGAAAAGGTTGGAAGCTTGGATAAAGTTATCGACGTGATGAAAAACTGTACTCGCTATAATTTTATAGTCGAGACTCATTCAGATTCGCGTTCGGAAATTGAATACAACAAAAAGCTATCTCTTGAGCGTGCTGATACCCTGAAAAATTACCTCTATAAGAAAGGTATTCATCAGTCTCGCTTCACAACGCAAGCATTTGGTGAAACCAAGCCTTTATTAAAAGGTGCTAGCAATTTTGTTCATATAACTAATCGAAGAGTCGTTATCAGACCATTGCTTATAGATGAGCCGAATAATGAGAAAAAAGAGAAGTAAGCTATCACTTTTAAAGTTTGTTAGGTTTTACACCTCTATAAGGTGCCAACTAAAATTGCGTAAATCATAAACTTTATGAACTATCAAAGTTGAATATCATTGTTTTTGGTCTATGCTTGAATTACAGCCACTGCAAACCAAGAGAATTGATATGAGCCCTAATTCAATGATTAAACAGACCTTCTTCATCATACTACTCAGTGTTATGGCTTACTCACCTACATATGCGGGTAGCAAGATTTTAGATTCACTATTTATGGATTTAAAGCATGCTTCCAGCGAACAGCAGGCTCGTAAACTCGAACAAGTGATCTGGAAGCAATGGATGCAGTCAGGTGATGATGCTATCGATGAGCTAATGCAAGAAGCGATGCAAAAACGTCGTTCCTATGATTTTAATGGCGCAATAGAAGTGCTCAACAAAGTCATCAAAAAGAAACCTGATTATGCCGAAGGCTGGAATCAACGTGCTACTGTCTACTTTCATCAAGAAAAGTACGATAAGTCATTAATTGATATCGCTAAAACGCTAGAACTTGAACCTCGTCATTTTGGTTCCTTAGCCGGTCGTGCAGTGATCAGATTGCGCCAAAACAAACCTGCGTTAGCAATGCAGAATATTATTCATGCGCTCAAGTTTAATCCCTATCTTAAAGAGAAAAACTTCTTTCCCAATTTAACACAAGTATAAAAACCTTAAGAATTACTAAGTTCATAAACATTATAGATAGAGACAGCACTTTTTACATTGAGTAATATAACCCTTTGATAGATTTATAAGAAAAATCATAAATTGAATCATAAAAATTCATAAGAAATTAAGAAACATTTCAAAGGTAATTCAATGAGCAGCAATAGTAGTACGTTAAAAAAATGGGGAAATAAAGAAAAGGCACAGTGGCTCTCGCAACAAACTATTAAACGCTCATACAAAGACGAAGTTCTGACAAAAGTTGATCAGCTCAGTAAACATTTCACTATTCATCAATACGGTAGCTTAGATTATTCGGTTGATAACGCCCCATTAAGTTACCCCCTATTCGCTATTCATTCCAAATCATGGGATGAAAATAAACCCAATATACTCATCACTGGCGGTGTACATGGTTATGAAACCAGTGGCGTCCAGGGTGCATTACGCTTTCTTGAAACTAAAGCGTTAGATTACTCAGATAAGTTTAACTTTGTCGTAGCGCCTTGCATCAGCCCATGGGGCTATGAAACCATCAATCGCTGGAACCCTGAAGCCGTTGACCCTAACAGATCTTTTAGCACCCCTAGTCCTGCACAGGAAGCAGCCACCATCATGGCTTATATCAAATCTTTGGATGCTAGCTTTTTAGCACACCTAGATTTACATGAAACAACAGACACCGATAACTCCGTTTTCCGCCCTGCGCTAGCTGCAAGAGATGCGATTGAACTCGATCATTGGGATATACCTGATGGCTTTTATTTGGTTGGCGATACACAAAACCCTGTTCCTGAATTTCAAAAAGCGATCATTCAGAACGTAGAAAAAGTCACCCATATTGCACCTGCTGATGATAAAGGTGAAATGATTGGAGATAAGGTTGAGCAACACGGCGTAATTAATTATGCAACCCGCAAGCTTGGATTATGTGCGGGTTTTAGCGGCACTAAATACTCATCAACCACAGAAGTGTATCCTGATAGCCCAAAAGTTAATGATGAAAACTGTATTCATGCTCAGATTGCAGCGGTCGAAGGCGCATTGGATTATCTAATCTCAAATAGCTGATTGTTAGGATATTTAGTACACCCCCCATATATGGTCTCCTCCATTTTTGCAAAATAATATTCAACCGTTTTGACAGGGATAGATTTGCTTCCAT
>NZ_CANLZW010000039.1 GCF_947495625.1 uncultured Cocleimonas sp. | reverse complement strand
GAGTAGGTTCTTGAGGCTAGAGCCTTGAACCTCTTCCACGTCCTAAGGACGTGGTTCTTATGTGTAATAGAATTTATACAGAGCTAGGGCACTATTTTTAGAACAAAAAAAAGCCCATGATTTCACTCACGGGCTTTTTGTTTGTTTATTCTTGTGGTTAGTAACAAGCACCTGATGGATCAACATTGATTCCGATCAGCTTATTACCACCGCCGCCAAATACGTTTCCACCATTATAGGTTAAGCAACCTTCGCCATCGTATAAGGCCTGCATACGCTGCACGTCACTACCATAGTAGAAAGGAATCCAACGCTTACCAGTTTCGTGTCGCTTTAGGTCATTTGGTCCGCCAATTGTCGAATTAACGCGAGCCATACTCATGCCCAGATTAATTTTTGAGAACTTACTACCCGGTCTGATTGTTCCTGTGATTTTGCTACCACGAGGATTCGTAGCGGCTGGCTTTGCTGGCTTAGCCGCCATTTTCTTTTCTGGTTTACTACCAGAAGCCGTAGAACCGCTATCTGATCCGCCTGAGCACGCAGATATCAGTACTGCAGTTGCTATGATTAACCCCATTTTACTTATTGTCATTCTTAACTCCCTTGCATATAAAAAATTTTATAGGAAAGGAGTATAGAATTTATTAATTAGTGAATAAAGTTATTTAGCAGATAAATAATTCTTTTCAGAAAACGAAAGTCACCCCCCTACTTTAAGGCTTTTTTTTATCAACTGAATCTATTAGTCTCTATCCACTTTCTTACGCAAGGTTTTCGTTTTCCCCCGTTGAATTTTTTTATCCACACGCTTAATTTGTGAGTTTCTACTGGGCTTAGTTGGCATGCGCGCTTTACGCACTAAGGAGACACTTTTAATCAGTAACTGAAGTCGCTCTAACGCATCTTTGCGGTTCTTCTCCTGAGTACGGTGAGTTTGTGCTTTGATAATGATGACACCATCTTTGCTGATGCGGTTGTCACTCAACGCCAGCAAGCGTTCTTTGTAGAACTCAGGAAGTGAGGAGTCGGCTATATCAAATCGTAAATGAATCGCGGATGAAACTTTATTGACGTTTTGCCCACCCGAGCCTTGCCCACGAATTGCTGAGATTTCGATTTCATCATCGGGAATGGATACAGCTGGTGAAATAATGAGCATAATCAGTGAGTTTCCATCAATTTTTAGTCAGATATAGTAAGTTATTCTTGTCAGTTATAATGAAAACTTAATTCTACTCTAATTACAACTAAAGCAGATTCATACGTAACATAATTAGCGGGATTGCTTGTTGCCCACTCCTAAGCACTAGATCAGAGCCCTGCTTTATTTTGCTGAAACGCGAGTTCAGTGTGAAGGTTGCCGTTTTAATTTTATTATCACCCAAAGTCTCAAGACTTTGACTCTCGCCTTCTGCCACTTCAACACTCAATGTTGTTTTTGCGGTGTCTTTAAAAATTGCTTTTACTTCAACATCACAACCATCCGGACATCGCATTTTTGCCAATTCGTCATTGACATCAAAGCTGAACTCTTTGGCTTCCCGGGCAAAGTATTCATAATCGATACCATCGGGGAGATAGTAGCCCTGAAACCAATAGTTTTCAGATTTGGGCATTATCACCTTGATAGCAGGTTTGTTTTCAATACGCGTGTTTTGTGGGCTTTCTTCCAACCAACGACCAAAAGATCTTACTGTCACTGCATCCTTATTATTGTTCACGCAATCCACTTCGCTGTGATCCTTTAAACGAGAATTGGCAATATAGCGTTCACCCAATAATACAAATGCATCGGGTGTGTTTTCTAATTGTTTACCCAAGGTTAATGTTAAATACTTTATGAAATCCTGAGTTTTATAATCTCCATCATAAACTTTACTCATATTACTGATACTCATGAAGTTTCTTCGCATTTGTAATACACGCAAAGAAGTGATTAAAAAGCGATATGGGTTATTTTCATAAGGACCAACCTCTGCAATCACATAATCATTTTTTCCATAAAATTCATTTTCAGTTCCCCAATATCGACCTTTAATTTTACTCGCAAACTGCTCATTAAAATCTAAACGACAACTTCCATCAGGCATTGAGGTAAATACATTGCCATAAATTTTGTCGGTGTAAGTCAACCAGCGTTCAATAGCGCCATCACGGTTTCCCAAACCCAAATCCAAAACATATTTGGCGATTTTCTTAAGTTTTTGATTATAGGGTTCAGCTCCATAGCCATATGTGAAAAGCGTGCCTAGATTAGTAAAGCCTAGCTTATTTTTATGTTTGCCAAATGCCTTAGCATAGATATCAATATTCGCAAGCGTTGCTTGTTCGAATACCTCTGGATTGAAACCGAAGCTCTGTTCTGCCTCATTACGTTCATTGGGTGACATCCAGAATTCACCCCAGCCATTTTTATTGCCATAATCATCACAGGAATCCTCTGCTTTACCAAACTCCCCATCAGCTAAGCCAAGCTGAACACCGATCACTTGAGGGTTTGATGCATAACGCCGGGCAAATGCTTGAATAAAAGGACGTAAGGCGTTTGTATAAGCTTCATCCCAATAAATGAGTGACTTTTCGGATGTTTGTCTTAAGTTTTTTAATGCCCAATCAGGAGCTTCGCAGGAAGAATTAACCTCTATTCTAACTAACGCTCGTTGTGGAGCGATACGTTTTAAATCCCTCTCAAATCCAGAGAAATCAAATACGCCTTTTTGTGGATTCGCTTCATTCCACAAGAGTTTTAAAAACCTATTCTTAACGGTTTTCATTCCACTATCTAATTCTGTTGTTAAACCCGAATATCTCTCTTCCCCCGCATAGCTTGGTAAAGACCAATCAAAACCTTGCTTAAAGTGGGGGGGTGTCATTGTTGTTAATTTGGTTAATTTGGTTTTGCTGTTTACCGAGCTTGTAGTTGCTTTATCTGTGGCTAGTTCATGAGGAATTTTTGGCTGATTGTTTAACTGTTTTTGATCTGCATGTTGCTCAGTATTATCGCTAATTTGGTTATTATTAACATTATCTAGCGATTTGACTGGTGAATGAACTGGAGAATTATATACATCATAAAAATAATCCCCTCCGATAATCACAGCGGCAGAAAATAATACAAATAATATGATGTATAAAATAGTCTTCATGAAGCGTTAAATAGCCATTTAAGAAAAACAGAAGAATATTCTATCAGATACTTAAATATCTATTTGATGTATAAGATTAACTGCTTTTTTATGAGCTTTGGTATTTTAACTATGGAATCAGCGCATTTTTTTAATAACAAACCAGTCGTTGTAGCTATGGGAGTTTGTGGCTGTGGAAAATCCACCATCGCTAAAAAAATAGCATCCCAGCTGCAATTACCTTTTTTTGAAGGAGATGATTTCCACCCTGCTTCAAATATAGAAAAAATGTCTAACGGAATCGGCTTAACCGATGAAGATCGCTGGCCTTGGCTTGATGCCTTAGGTGAAGCGATCCGCATAAAAAACAACGATAATAGTGGTGTAATATTAAGTTGTTCTGCGTTGACACGTGCTTATCGTGAACGCCTGTCAACGTCATCTGGCGTTCCCATACTCTATATCTATCTGCATGGAAGCCGAGAAACACTGTTAAAAAGGATGAATTCCCGAGCAAACCATTACATGCCCTCCAGTCTACTCGATGGTCAACTAGACACCCTTGAAATACCTGAGGATGATGAAATAGCATTCACAGTTTCCATAGAAAAGAGCATCAGTGAAATAGTCAAAGAATCTATTTTAAAAATTAATAGCATGAGAAGTCTTGATTGATTGATCTATCTTCCCTCTAAATAGAACGCTATCGGGCTTGAAAGCTAGTGCCGTAGTGGTAATACAGTGTCTTTTAATGATATATAGCAGTTAGATACTAAATCAGTTTAGTATTTAGTTTACATATAATGATTTGAGTCTATTATTAGCTCCCCTTAAATACCCTCAAAATTTTACCTCTAAATACTCTCAAATAATTAAAAAAGAAGAAGCTGCGCATGACCAAGAAGACGGATCACCCTTTTAAAAGCTCAAATATGCCCTTCTCCATGAAGGCATTTTTTAGTTTGACCACTTATGTATTCAAAATAGTTGGTGCTATTTCCCCCACTCTGGCCGGAAAATTAGCCTTACGGCTCTTTATGACGCCACCTAAAGTCATTATTCCTCGACGTGAGAAAGCCATTCGTGAAAGTGCCAAATTGCATTTCATAAACATCAAAGACCGACAGATTTCTGTGCGTAGCTGGGGAGAAGGCCCAACAATTCTGCTAGCGCATGGCTGGGGTGGTAGAAGTTCTCAGCTAATGGGATTTATCGAACCCTTGGTTGCAGCAGGTTATCGCGTTGTTGGCTTCGAGATCCCGGGACATGGTGACTCAACGGGCAAACACTCAAACATGCTGGATGGCGCGTCGATAATTGCTGAAGTAATTAAGCAGGAAGGTCCGGTAGAGGCTATCATTGCTCACTCTTTTGGCACTGGAACCACACTATTGTCGATAGATAAGTTTGGTGTTAAAACACCCAAAGTGGTGTTGATAAGTACCTTCTCTGGCGTCGAATTTATCCTCGAAATCTTTGGCGATCTTTTCTCTTTAAGGCAATCTACTCTGGATGCCATGCAACAAGTCGCATTAAAAAAGTTTGCCCATGAATATCACGTCGGATGGGACTGGAATGAAATTTCTCCGCTAGAAACCATCAAAAGTTGCGACAGTGAACTACTATTGATCCATGACGATCAAGATCACGAAGTTCCAATAGAAGAAGTGTTACCACTGCACAAAAGTCAACCACAGGCAAAAAAGCTCATCACGTCTGGTTTTGGTCATCGTAAAATTTTACTCAACAAAGAAGTCATCGACACGACTGTAGATTTTATTACGCAGTAATTATTCGTTAAAAGATCTGCAAAAAACCAAACCCGCGACAGGAATCCCCTTTCTTATATGCCAAATAGTAAAACAGATCATCCGTTAAAAGTGATGTTTGCGGGGCTATTTAGCCTTATTTTAGCGATGGGTATTTCGCGTTTTTCATACACGCCCTTATTGCCGGTGATGATTAATGAGACATATTTGAATGATGCCAGCGGTGGCTGGCTCGCCACCATTAACTATCTGGGTTATATGCTGGGGGCGATTATCGCTGCCTCAATCAGTGACCTCAAACTCAAAGACGTACTTTATCGAGTGGGGCTGATTGTCGCAGTCCTTTCTACTGTAGGTATGGGAGTTACCGACAATTACATCGTCTGGTCAATCATGCGTTTTATTGGTGGTTTGAGCAGTGCGGCATGTTTATTAGTGGGAACCGGATTGATTCTTAACTGGATGATCCGCCACGGACACAAGCCCGAACTGGGCATACATTTCGCTGGCATCGGACTTGGCATAAGCCTTACCGCGATACTCTCGATGATGATGCTAAACAAGCTTGATTGGGCGCAACAGTGGTATGTCTATTCAGCGATTGCAGTAGTTATTGCTATTCCCGCATGGCGCTGGTTGCCAAAGCCGGTGAATCATCATCAGACCACAACTGGCGGAACGCTATTGGACACGCCACCAGAAAAAAGCTGGATGTTGATTTTGTACGTGGCTTATTTCTGTGCCGGTATCGGTTATGTTATCAGCGCTACATTTCTGGTCGCCATTGTCGATCATCAGCCTGAATTGGCAGGCAAAGGTTCGCTAGTCTGGCTAGTCACTGGTATCGCGGCGGCACCAGCCGCTATTTTATGGGATCGAATTGCCCGAAAAGTCGGCGAGTTAAAGGCATTGTTCTGGGCTTATGGCATTAATATTGTTGGTATTATTATTCCGGTTTTTAGTCATAGCTTATCGGGTGTTTTACTCAGCGGTTTTTTCTTTGGATTAACCTTCGTGGGCATCGTGAGTTTACTGCTGACCATGGTTGGCAAGTTTTACCCTACCAAACCTGCTAAACCCATGGGAAAATTAACCTTGAGTTATGGTATCGCGCAAGTAGTTGCACCTGCCATGGCAGGAATGATTGCAGAAACAACAGGAAATTATTCGATGCCGTTGATTTTTGCATCTGTTGTTATGGGTATCGGCATGGTGTTAATTGTTATACTGCAAATCAGAAAAAAACATTAAGACGTTAAGGATAAAGAGTATGAAGTACGCATGGGGTTTAATATTTTTAGTGGTTTTAATCTGGTCGGGAATTAACCCCAAAGATACACTCACCTGGTTTCTGGAAGTGTCGCCAGCCATCATTGGCGCGGGCTTATTGCTGTATACCTTCAAGACTTTTCACTTAACATCCATACTGTATTTTTTCATTTTGCTACATTGTATTGTGTTGATGATAGGTGGACATTACACCTATGCTGAAGTTCCATTGTTTGATGGTCTATTTGGTGCCGAACGAAACAATTACGACAAAGTAGGTCATTTATTCCAGGGTTTTGTACCCGCTCTACTCGCCAGAGAAATATTGATTCGTAAAAATGCCGTTAACGGTAAAGCCTGGTTAAATACGTTTATCATTTCAGTCACCTTGGCATTTAGCGCATTTTATGAACTGATAGAGTGGTGGGTTGCTGTTGCAAGTGGTGATGATGCAGTCGCCTTTTTAGGTACGCAAGGTTATGAGTGGGATACTCAATCAGATATGTTTTTAGCACTGATAGGAGCGATTGTCTGCATACTCGTTTTAAGCAAGATTCATGACAAGCAATTACAAAACCTGAAGTGATATCTGGTTAATTTGTTAAAAGCCACTTAAAAAAAAGCCTTCAGCTCTGCATAAATTCTATTTACGTTTTTAAAAAACAAAAACGTAATATCATTCAAAGTAGGAGTATGGCTAATTACTTTTTTGGCGTTGATTTAACTTTTGGTTTGGGTATGGTTTTTACGGGTTTTTTCAGTATGTTATTGCCTGCTTGATTGTCATTATTCTGGTTGATCTGTTTTAATAATTTAGTTTCTTTTCTGGCCCGCATTACATAGCCGCCCAGTGCACCACCAGCCGTGCTAATTGTTAATAAGCCCATGGTCAGTAATTCCGTTAATAGCATCAAAGCACCTGCGCCTATGGTACCGGCAAATGCTGCCCCTACTTTAAAGTTGGCTTTGCTGTGGGTGATTTTGGCTTCTTTGGCAATTTGCTGCTGCGTTTTTTGCACCAACTTGGTTTTAGCGCGCTCAGCGTTCAGCTGAATTTTTTCTCTTTCACGAGCATGCTGAGCTTTCGCCTCAAAAACTTCATCTTTACTTTTATGTGATGCGATTGAGTTAAACCAAAAGGCGGTAAAAAAACCGACCACTAATAACGGAATCAGCAATCGCAACCACCCTATTCCTTCTAATTCAGGAGCGAGTAATACCAGCGCAACTGTTGCAATTTGTACGGCAACTATTCCAAAGAAATATTTAAACATTGCAGACCTTGATAAAACCTCGATATTTATTTCGCAGTTGTGAATCCATTTTCGATATAATAACGTAAATTAACTATTCAAATCATGTGTATTGCCATGCAAGCTACAGCGAAAAAAAATGAACTAAATAATTCTAATGCCACCCAACCCTCAAGCAAGTCTGTGAATGTTGATCCTAACGAAATAAAAAAGTTCGAGGATTTGGCACACCGCTGGTGGGATAGAGACAGTGAATTCAAACCTTTGCATGATATTAACCCACTAAGATTAAATTATATTGAGCAACATTCAGGCGGTATAAAAGACAAAAAAGTTATTGATGTGGGTTGTGGCGGAGGAATACTGTCTGAAAGCATGGCACTTCGTGGAGCTGACACTCTGGGAATAGATATGGGCCAGGCCCCGCTTTCTGTGGCTGAGTTACATGCTTTAGAAACAGGGATTGAGAATATTAAATACCAAAAAATCCCTGTAGAAGAACTTGCTAAGGAACAGACGGGGCAATTTGATGTCGTAAGCTGTATGGAAATGCTTGAACACGTACCAGACCCAGGATCGATAATCCAAGCCTGTGCAGATTTGGTTAAACCGGGAGGAAGTGTTTTCTTTTCTACGATTAACCGAAATCCGAAGTCATTTGCATTTGCAATTTTAGGCGCAGAATACGTATTGAATATGCTCCCAAAAGGTACTCATGAGTATGCTAAATTCATACAACCTTCAGAGCTTGAGGCATGGGCTAGAAAGTCTGGCCTGCAACTTGAAAACATAAAGGGTATGACGTATAACCCATTGCTTCAAAGTTATAAGTTAAATAGTGACGTTAGCGTGAACTATTTGATGCATTTTACCAAACCTAAAAACTAAATTTTAAATAAGTTATTACTCATTATGAAACGTATACTATCAGCCCTATTCCTCATATCTACCATGCTTCTGTCTGCATGCTCTATGAGTCCGATCGTTAAAGATATTCGTTATGACGAAGTTAGCTTTGATGCTGAAAATCGTAGAACAAAGATTTCAGCAATTGACTCAACCACTGAGTTTAAAATACAAATAGTGACTGAAACAATTATGGGATTAGGGCCAAATATTGACCCTGAAGAAGCTAGCTTCGTGGCTAGAGAAGCTGTTCTGTATCCTCGACACTTAGCAAATAAATACAGGTTAATTGCTCCTGCTAACTCTCACAATGTACTAGTGAATGCAGGTAAAAGAGACCGTGGATTATGTTATCACTGGGCACGCGACATGACTGATCATATTGTTGAGGGAAGAACCTTTAAAACCTTAACATTGCAACGTGCTGTCGCTAATCAAGGCAGAAATTATGAACACAATGTTTTAACAGTGGCAGCCAAAGGAAAAGGGATCGAAAATGCATATATCCTAGATGCATGGAGAAATTCTGGAGATCTCCTAGTTCTCCAAACACGTGATGATCCTGAATATGACTGGAAAAAATATACAAGAAGAGTTATTAGCGCCGTACCAACTAATGACGATAATGAAACAAATTAAATGTTACTACCTGCCATGAAGAATCTTTTTACACTAAAACTTTCATTGATACTGACTAGCTTACTTCTTTTGAGTGCCTGTTCATCAATCCAATACCAAGGTGTGCATGTAAACAAACAGGGAAGGACTATTGTTAGTGCCATTGATGAATATGACAACAAAAAAATTCAAGAGCTGAAACAAGCAATTATGACTTTAGGACCAAATATTGTTGAAAGTGAAGCCCAGTTTGTTGCTAGAGAAGCTGTTCTTTACCCAAAAGTTTTAGCCAATCGATACCAACTTATGAGCCCCCCTCTATACCACAATGTACTGGTAAATTATGGTAAGCGTCCTCGTGGATTATGTTACCAATGGACTCACGACATGGGTAAACAAATCAATAAGCCCATGAAGTCTTTGCAGTTCTACCATGCTGTTGCATTTAGACGTAACTATTGGAGAGAACACAGTACATTGGTTGTGACGGCTAAAAATAAAGGCGTTGCTGATGGAATCATTTTAGATCCTTGGAGAAATTCTGGTGTTTTATTCTGGTCGCATGTGAAAGACGACAAAAAGTATCCATGGGTTCAGTTTACCAACTAGTTTTCACTGCTTAATTCACCCCTGGGATTCGGCACTTATCTTCTTTAACTGACAAACACCAGGGGCAAATTAACGACACAAGAGTTGAAGACGTAGACATGAAAATCACTAAGAACTCTCCTGAGTTATTACTGCTTCTTATCGCTGCAGGTACAGCGATGAGTTTTGCTGTCTGGCAAAATCTGTTGAATAATTTTGCGATTGAACGTGCTGCATTTACCGGTGTGGAAATTGGTATTTTACAAAGCCTTCGCGAAATCCCCGGCTTTCTTGCTTTTACGATTATCTACGTTCTACTGCTTATTCGCGAACAGCGAATGGCTTATGTTTCGATGGTTTTACTAGGGTTGGGAACACTACTCACCGGCTTCTTTCCCTCTGCTATTGGCTTTTATCTCACCACAATTTTAATGTCGATGGGCTTCCACTATCTGGAAACCATTCAAAACTCGCTTACCCTGCAATGGGTGAGCAAGAAAGATGCACCTGAATTTTTGGGCAAAATGATCGCAGCAAAAGCTGCCGCATCGATTTTGGCATTTTCTCTGGTGTGGTTATTATTCGAATTCTTCCATTTTGATTACAAATGGATATACATTGTCGGGGGCGGCGTTTCTTTATTTATCGCCTTTTATAGCTGGAATCATTTCGATGACTTCCCGCAGAAAGTCTATCAAAGTAAAAAACTCATTCTACGAAAACGCTACTGGCTGTATTACGCCTTGCAATTTATGAGTGGTGCTCGCCGTCAAATCTTCGTGGTATTTGCAGGATTTTTGATGGTAGAAAAGTTTGGATTTAGTGTCGGAGAAATTTCCATACTGTTCCTTATAAACTCCGCTTTTAATATTTTTATGGCGCCTAGAATCGGCAGACTCATCGCTAAAATCGGCGAGAGGAATTCATTAATATTCGAATATATTGGTTTGATCGCTGTGTTCTGTGGCTACGCTGTGGTAGAAAATTCGAATATTGCGGTAGGTCTGTATATTTTAGATCACTTATTCTTCGCCATGGCTATTGCGCAAAAAACCTATTTCCAGAAAATTGCTAACCCTACTGACATTGCTTCAACAGCTGGTGTTTCTTTCACCATTAATCACATTGCGGCGGTTGTAATCCCTGTCATTTTTGGCGCTTTATGGTTGAGCTCGCCTTCTTTAGTATTTTATGTAGGAGCGGTTTTTGCGGGAATATCCTTACTCTTAGCCTTTAATGTACCCAGCAATCCAGAAGCTGGAAATGAGACCATTATGGGACGTATTCCTCATAATGCCTTAGAGACGTAATCGCTCTTTTTTACTTAACTTTTATCTATTAACTTCCAACTATTCTTATGCGTACTACCCTAATATTTCACCTTCTGATATTTATGCTTAGCATAAGCACACTAGCTTTTTCGACTGATACGACTGAGGATATTGGTAAAAAGCTTTTTCAAGAAAAGTGTAGCGAATGTCATCAACAAGATGGCAACAGCAAAGACAAAGAAATTCCCAATATTGCAGGGACTTCAGCAATTTTGACTTTCGACATTATGGATCAGTTTAAATCAGGCGATAGAAAATCGAAGCCAATTAAGCTAAAAGACAGCGCGGCAACTGGTGATAAAACAGAAACAGACATGAATGAGATAACCAAAGCACTGAAGACAAACGAAATTGAAGCCATTGCATTTTTTTTAGTCAAACAGAAATCAAAACCTGCATCACAAGCATTTGATCAGGACCTTGCGAAAAAAGGAAAAGAAATCCACATGGATCTCTGTGAAAACTGTCATGTTGATGAAGGCACCAACAATATCGAAGACGCATCAATACTACGAGGTCAATGGAAAAACTATCTTCAAAGCCAATTTAAAGTGCTTAGCGAAGGTGAGCGCTATATGCCTAGACGCATGAAAAAACGCTTTAGAAAATTATCTGATGAAGACAAAAAGGCACTGATTGAATTTTATATTAGTCCTGCTAACTAGGCTCATCAATGAACCAATAAACAGACTGCCCATCAAGACGATTCATTAGTGTTTAATACAAAGTGAAAATTGACACCCCCCTACTTATGGGCGTTTTTTTAAGCTTTAATAACACTACAAACTCATTCCTTAACCTTAGCCACCTTACCTTTACCATTGAAAATGCGAAATCCATCTCGAATAAAAGACAGCATAAAAACATAAAACACTAATTTCAAAACTACCGTAAAAATAAAAATAAACGGGTATTCACTGAAATCCAGGGTTCCGTTCACTCTTAGTTTGTAGGTCACACCGTTTACGATGGTGTGATAAAAGTCATAGGATAACCACGCGACTATCATTCCCGGGATTAGAATCATCAGCGCTGCTTTTAAATATGTAACAAACATGGTTTCCTCAAATTATGAATATTTACAAAGCATTATATTAGAAACAGAACTCACTCTCTAGTTACCATCAGTTTGACACCTCAGTGTGTCGTCAGGTTTTATCAAATTCTCCCATCAAACAACAATCGCATTTTAAAAAACCTTTGGTTATAATACCGCGCTTGTAAATCAACCGATTTACCCCTGTCGACGCACCAGGTAAAAAACACGGGGAGAATTATCTCCCATAGAAGGAAATATGAAAGCCCTAGTAGTTTGTTCGGGCGGTCTCGATTCTGTTACTTTATCCTACAAAGTAGCCAGCGAAGGCACGCTATCATCACTCTTGTCGTTCGATTACGGACAACGCCATCGCAAAGAACTCGACTTTGCCGCACATTGCGCCAAACAGTTAGGCGTAAAACACACCATTATCGATTTAAGTCAGGTCGGCAAACAGCTTACCTCTGCCCTTACCGATGACATCGACGTTCCCGATGGACATTATGCTGAAGAAAGCATGAAAGCCACCGTCGTGCCTAATAGAAACGCAATTATGATGACGATTGCCTTTGGTTTGGCGTCTTCGCAAAAAGCGGATACGGTAGCTATGGCTGTGCATGGCGGTGATCATTTTATCTACCCGGATTGTCGTCCAGATTTTATTGAGTCGTTTGCAGCGATGCAAAAAATGGCTTTAGACGGTATGTCGGAGATTGAGCTATACACACCTTATTTGCATCTGGATAAAACTGAAATCGCCCGCGACTCAGCAAAATATAGCGTACCTGTGATTGATACCTGGTCCTGTTACAAAGGACAAGAAAAGCACTGTGGTCGTTGTGGCACCTGTGTTGAACGCCGTGAAGCATTTCACCTGGCGAATATTGAAGACCCAACCGAATATGTCGATGCAGATTACTGGCAATCAGTTACGTCAAACTAGTTAATTATCATGTATACAATAAGCAAACAATTTACTTTTAGCGCCTCGCACCAGCTACTTAACTTACCTGGCGATCATCCCTGTCACCGACTGCATGGACACAACTATATTGTCGAAATCGAGTTGAGATCAGCGACGCTTAATTCGACTGGATTTGTGCGAGATTACAATGATCTCGATGCCTTAAAGCAATATATCGACGACACGCTTGATCATCGTCATCTCAATGAAGTGTTTGGTCACGATGATACAACAGCCGAAAATCTGGCTTATTTCTTATTCGATTGGTCAAAAAAACAATGGCCAGAAGTAAGTGCGGTACGCGTCAGTGAAACGCCTAAAACATGGGCCGAATACAGACCATGAGCATTCCATCTATAGTCACCCCCCCACTTTCAGGCACTTTTTCTACAGAATCTGTGAGTAATGATGCTACTGACTTAATCAGTATTTCGGAAATCTTTGGCCCCACGATTCAGGGCGAAGGTGCGTTGATTGGTACTCAAACGATTTTTGTCAGAACCGCGGGTTGTGATTACCGTTGCAGCTGGTGCGATACTGGTTACGCCGTTTTGCCCGAATTTGATAATGACTGGAAAAACATGGATGCCGAATCTGTTTTCAACAAAATAGAATCGCTCAGTAATAAACAAGCCATGTGGATTACGCTATCTGGCGGAAATCCGGCGATGCAAAATCTAGAACCACTGATTAAACTGGGTCAGGCAAAAGGCTATAAGTTTTCCATGGAAACGCAGGGCAGCATTGCAAAACCCTGGTTTGCCTTACTCGATCAATTGACGTTTAGCCCAAAACCACCCTCTTCTGGAATGCGCTTCAAACATAAGGGCCTGCAACGTTGTTTGGACGCTTGTGAAACGCTTGAGATTATAAATAGCCAGACGCATCCCGATGTTTCACTCAAATTTGTCGTGGCAGATCAGGATGATTTACTCTGGGCAAAGGAGATTGCAGAGCAATATCCACAATTGCCTTGCTATGTGCAGCCTTGTAATAATAATGCCGATATCAATGTTGATAACCGATCAACTGCTGAAAATTCTCCATACGACCAAAAACAAAAAATGCTTTGGTTGATTGATGCAGTACAATCGTTAAACTGGACTGACGTTCGGGTACTTCCACAATTACACGTTTGGTTAAATGTAGAGTAATTGAATAGTAATAAATAACAGGACTTTTAAAAATGAGAATGCTACACACCATGCTACGCGTGGGTAACTTAGAAAAATCCATCGCTTTTTACACAGACGTTTTAGGCATGCAGGAATTACGTCGTCAAGATTACCCAGAAGGAGAATTCACCCTGGCTTTTGTGGGTTACGGTGACGAAGCAAATAACACGGTATTAGAACTAACCCATAACTGGGGCGTTGAAAGCTATGATCTGGGTAACGCATACGGCCATATTGCCATTGGTGTCGATGATGTTTACGAAGCCTGTGAAAAAATGAAGCAGTCAGGTGGAAAAGTGATTCGTGATGCTGGCCCAATGAATGCCGGTAAAACTATTATCGCATTTTTGGAAGACCCTGATGGTTACCAAATTGAGTTGATTGGGCGCGAATAAGTTTTACTGACTTTATAACTCCCGTGCCATTTCAAGTATCGCCACACGCTCAGAAAAAATCCTTTCTTCTCCTACAAGGGGTAGCAAGTCCATTTTTTGCTGAGCTTGAAAAGGCGTTAATAAAGGCAGGCCATCAATCACTCAAAATTAATTTTTGCGGGGGTGATTTACTTTCTGGACGTTTCTTTTCAACCGCACTCAATCACATCAATTTCCAAAAATCGTTGAATGAACTCCCTGAGTTCTATCTCGCTATTTTCAAAGAACATAACATTACAGATATTGCCTTATTTGGTGATACGCGTCCGGTTCATGTTCCGGCAATAGAGTTAGCAAAACAACAAGGCATCGAAGTTCACGTATTCGAAGAAGGTTACTTCAGACCAAATTGGGTAACGCTTGATGGTAATGGCGTCAACGCCTACTCTAAAATATATGAACATTCAGAAAACGAACCTGAGTGGTTTCTTGAACTCGCTAAACGTCAACCAGACTGGCAAGATGAGAGCAAAGATACAGGCGGGAATTTAGCTATAAGGGCATGGCACGATATTCGTTATCACCTCGCGAAAACATTACTCAAACCGATGTTTCCAAAATACGAAACACACAGACCGGATAGCCCATTACAAGAGTATTGGGGATTTATCAGGCGCATGCCGATGGTATCGCTTTATTACAAACGTCAATCTAATCAACAAATTAAAGCGTTAATTGCGAGTCATTCTCCTTTTTACCTTTTGCCATTACAGCTCGAAGCTGATTCACAGATAAGATTGCATTCTGACTTTACGAGTCTGGAACATGTGATTCAAACGACGATCGAATCTTTTGCCACAAACGCTACTAATGATGCAAAACTCGTTATCAAACTGCATCCATTAGATCCTTGGTTTATCAATTACCCTAAAATCATTGATAAACTTTGCACTCAATATCAAGTTAACAGTGAACGTGTTATTTACCTTGAAGCGGGTAACCTGAATACTTTACTCAACGCTGCCCAAGGCACTATTTTAGTAAACAGCACCGTTGGCACATCTGCGTTAGCCCTTGGTTGCCCTGTTATTGCATTGGGGTCGGCCATTTATGATATACCGAGCTTAACTTTTCAGGGAAAATTAGATGATTTCTGGTCTAATGCTGAGAAACCAAATGCTGAATTATTCCAGGCATTTAAACAAACCTACATTCAGCAAACTCAAATCAATGGTAGTTTTTACAATCTGAAAGGCATACGAATGGCAGTCGATTCGGCGGTAAATAAATTAGCTGAAAATACGTCTAAACTTTCATCAGGATCATCATCTGCAGAATCTACTTTTGAAAAACCTACTGCAACAGATACTAAATTGGATCCTGATCAACTAGTAAGAAATTCAGGCTAATTAGATGAATAACAAGAAAAATATTGTTATCACTGGAGCAAGTAGTGGCATAGGTTCAGCTATCGCTTTACGTATGGCGAATCCCAACAACAGGCTTATTTTACTCGCCAGAAACCAACAGAAACTGGATGCGATCAACGCGCTCTGTAGCAACAAATCTGCAGAAGTGATGACACATTCGATTGATGTGACCGAATACCAAAAGCTTCAGGACTTGATCACAGAAATCGACACGCAACACCCAATCGACCTGATTATCTGTAATGCAGGTATTACCAATTGCGTGGGCAGAAAAGGGGAAGCTGAAACCTGGGACGAAATTACCCAAGTCGTCGACACCAACCTCAATGGCGTGCTGGCTACGATTAACCCATTGATTTCACGCATGCAGGCTCGCAAACAAGGGCACATCGCGATCATCAGTTCGCTTGCAGCCTTCTATGGCATGCCCATCACACCTAGTTATTGCGCCAGTAAAGCGGGACTAAAAGGTTATGGTGAAGCAATTCGTGGCTGGTTAAAACACGATGGTATAAAAGTATCGATGGTTTACCCAGGCTTTGTAAAATCAGACTTAAGCGACCAGTTTATCTCTGATAGACCGTTTATGCTGACGCCAGAAAAAGCCGCGAATATCATCGTTAATGGTATCGAAAAACAAAAACCAAGCATCACCTTCCCATTCCCGCTTAATTTGGGTACGTGGTTTTTAAGTGTGATGCCGGCGCGAATTGCAGACTGGTTTATGAATCTATTATTCGGTGCCGGAAAACGCTGATGCAGGATTTATTGCCCTCGTATTTTCCGACGCTTGCTTTAGCGCTGTTGTTAACCATCGCTTTTTCATTTCTACCAGAGCGCTGGGTAAAACCGAAAACACCTAACGTTAGTTTCAGTAATGGTTTGCTGCAAGCCTTATTAGTATCGATACTTTTTTTAGCCGTTACACTTATTGTGCAACGTCCTATTTTTTCGGCTTTAGCAGTTTCCATATTCTTAATCATTCTTAGCGGTGTTAGTAACGCAAAATACAAAGCCTTACGAGAACCTTTGGTGTTCTCGGACATCGCGATGTTTTCACAGGCGTTTAAGCACCCTCGTTTGTATTTCCCTTTTCTAGGGCTGTTACCTGTTATTGCTGCACCCATTATTATCATTGCTTTGATCATTACTGTTCTCAGCCTGGAACCAGCGATGGCGTTTACTGCACAACGGATTCTAATCAGTATTTTAGCGATCGTATTGTTTGTTTTTAGCGCCCGAAATTTAGCTTTACGCTTCACACTCACTCAGGAACCAGATCAGGATATTGAGCGTTTAGGCTTACTCAATTCGATTTTTGTCTACGCTATTCAGGCTCGCACACCCGCGCATCAAAAGTCGATCCAATCTACCTTGGCGGAGTCTCCTTTTAAGTCTCCAATTGGAAATATAGATAAATTAGATAATGAAAAGTCACCCCCCCACTTTGAGGGCATTTTTTCTAATATTACCGTAATCCAGAGCGAATCTTTTTTTGATGCGCGACGACTGCATGATTCGATCAAACCAGATGTCCTTAAAAACTTCGATAGTTGTAATCAACAATCAACCCAGTTCGGAAAACTCAAAGTCCCTGCCTGGGGCGCAAACACCATGCGTACCGAGTTTGCATTTTTAAGTGGATTGAAATATCAAGACTTGGGACTTTATCGTTATTACCCTTATCAATATTTACACAAAATGCCGATCAGTTCGATTGCCTCTTATCTTAGCGCGCAAGGCTATCGCTGTGTATGTATTCATCCGCACCCTGAATCATTTTTTGGCAGAGACAGAATTTTCCCACAAATGGGTTTTGATGAGTTCATCGATATTAAAGACTTCGATACCAACAACACCTTTGGGCCTTATATTTCCGACCAGTCTGTAACCAATAAAATATTGGAAATCACGCAAAATCACGAAAGCAACAAGCCTGATCAACCCTTATTTATCTTTGCAATAACCATGGAAAATCATGGCCCTTTGCATTTAGAAAAAACCACCGCAGAAGAGCAACACAGCTATTTTGATTACAAACCGTTAACAGCCGCTAACGATTTAACGGTCTATCTTAGGCATCTACAAAATGCAGATAAGATGATCGCAGATTTAACAAACGCTTATTCGAAATTTGAAAATCCACACGCATTATGCTTTTATGGGGACCACATACCGAGCATGCCGAATATCTATCAGCAGCTTGATTATGACGAGGAGGAATCTGATTATTTTATTTGGCAGAATTCAAAGACCAGAAGCTCAGATTCTATAAACACCCATAAAGATCAGATGATATCAGCTGATACGTTAGCTAAAACACTGCTTACTTTAACCGGTAATCTGACGGGTAATTAACTGAGAAACAGAAACAATAATTAAAGGCAGATAAAGAATGAGAGAGATTTTTATATTTAGAAAAATTAAATACACAAATACAAAAATACAAACACTTAATCTAATTATTAGCTCATTATTAATCAGTACCTTATCCGTTACTTCAGGCTATGCCGCCAATTCTGATACCACCGAAAACCCAGGCACATTAGCTATCGCAGCAGCCAATAAGAGTATCACTAATATCGATACTGCAACCTTAGAAAAACTATTAAAAGAAAATCCTAAAATAGAAATGGTCGATGTGCGCTCGGCGAATGAAATCGACTTTATTGGTGGTTATATCGATGCGGATGAAACCGTAAATATCACTCGCGGCTGGTTAGAATTCGATATCGGTTCACACGTTAAAACCAAAGACACGCCAATCGTTGTCTATTGTGGTACTAATCAACGCAGCCCATTAGCCGCTAAAACCTTAATGGAAATGGGCTATACCAATGTGAAGAATTACGCGGATGGTTACAATAAATGGAAAGAATTAGGTAAGCCGATCAAACCCATCGATAAAGCACCTGAATCCCTACTCTTCAGCTTGCCAGAAAAAGTCACTGATAATATTTATTCTGCCATTGGCGCGACTGCTCCGGGCACTTATGCTAACTCGGGCCACAATAATAACCTGTCATTTATTATCACCAGTAAGGGTGTCATTGTCTTTAACGCTGGCGATAACTACTTACTTGCCAAAGCCTTGCATCACGAAATTAAAAAACTGACTGACAAACCTATCAAGTACGTCATTTTAGAAAATGCACAAGGTCATGCGATGCTGGGAAGTAACTACTGGAAACAGCAAGGTGCAGAAATCATTGCGCACGTAGACGCTGTCGAAGAAATGAAAAGTCATGGTCAGGCTACCATCGAACGCATGCAAACAGGCCGACGCGATAAAGCACAATGGACGGTGTTTTCGCTACCCGACAAAACCTTTGAAGATAAATTAGTCATCGAATTAGGCGGAGAAACTTTCGAAATTCTACACCTTGGCCCCGGTCATAGTCCCGGCGATATCTCCTTGTGGATTCCAGATCAGAAAGTACTCATCTCTGGCGATATGGCTTTTCATCAGCGGTTAATGCCAATTTTCGAGCACACCGATACTGCAGGGTGGATTGAAACCTGGGATAAAATTGAAGCACTCAATGCTGACATTATTATTCCCGGTCATGGCTCCCCTACTAATATTTCGGAAGTCACCAAATACACCAAAGACTACCTTGTCTATATGCGTAGCGAAGTTGAAAAAATCCTGGATGATGATGGCTCAGAACAGGATGCCTATAATATTGATCAGTCGCGCTTTTCACATCTCGATACCTTCAATGAATTGGCTTTACAAAATGCCGGAAGGATTTTTAGACAGATGGAATTTGAATAGCAGAAAACTAGCTTCATTAAAGTTGAGATATTAGTCCTGCTTTCAGTTTCATTTATATCAACTATAAGTCTGCACTAAAATGATCTAAACTAGTGGTTGATCTAAGATAACGATCAATTTTAGTAAACTAATAAAAACCACTCAAATCACATAAACTAATTATGAACAAAATTGATATTAAAGAAGCTGGCTTAAAGATTACCCAGCCGCGCGTACAAATTTTAAAAATATTAGAAACCTCTAAAGAGAAACACTTTAGCGCAGAGGATTTATATCAAATACTTCGTGATGAAGATTCTAAAATTGGTTTAGCAACAATCTATCGGGTTCTTACTCAATTTGAAGCAGCTGGTTTAGTGATGCGCCATAATTTTGAAGGTGGACAAGCCGTTTTTGAGCTTGATCAGGGAGAGCACCACGACCATATCGTGGATATGAAAAACGGTAAAATCATCGAATTTCATGATGAAATCATCGAACAGCGCCAGATTGAAATCGCTAAAAAACACGGCTATAAACTATTAGATCACTCCTTGATCCTATACGCAGAGCCAGAATAACACTCAATCTCGTTGTTACATTAATCTAAAAAACATATTCAATAAGAATAATTCTCATTAAAATCACAAGTGTTATTGCAAATCATTCTTATTTGCAATAACATCCGCTCCCATAATTAGTTACTTTATGTTTTTGGAGCATTCACATGAAAAAAATCGTTAGTGTCGTTTCACTTCTTGCCTGCACTTTGGCAGCGCCAACAATCAGTTTTGCGGCTGATGAAGTGAACCTCTATTCCGCAAGAAAAGAAAATCTCATCAAGCCTTTACTGGATAATTTCACCAAAGAAACAGGCGTCAAAGTTAATCTGGTAACTGCAAAAGCGGGACCATTACTGAAACGTCTGGAAACAGAAGGCGCGAATAGTCCAGCTGATCTTTTTATCACCACAGATGCAGGTCGATTACATAAAGCGAAAGAAGCCGGGGTTTTACAGTCAACTGCTTCAGAGGCGCTAAATAAAGCTGTGCCTTCAGAATATCGTGATCCGGAGGGTTTCTGGTATGGCTTATCATTACGCGCACGCCCTATTTTCTACGTTAAGAGCAAAGTAAAACCAGAAGAGCTTTCAACTTATGAAGCATTGGCTGATGATAAGTGGAAGGATCGTATTTGTATCAGAAGTTCTGAAAATATCTACAACCAATCTCTGGTTGCTTCAATGATTGCCAATATTGGCGAAGAGAAAACCCAGGCATGGGCAGATAAACTTGTTGCCAATTTAGGCCGCAAGCCAAAAGGCGGTGACCGTGATCAGATTAAAGCAGCTGCTGCGGGCGAATGTGATATCGCGATAGCAAACACTTATTACTACGGAAAAATGCTACACGGCAAAGACGACAAACAACAGCAAGCAGCAAATGCTGTCGCCATCTATTGGCCAAATCAGGCAGACCGTGGCGCTCACGTAAATGTCAGTGGAATCGCGATGACTAAATCGGCTAAAAACAAAGCCAATGCGCAAAAGCTGATGGAGTTTTTAACCACTAAAGATTCACAGAAATGGTATGCAGAAGTGAATTATGAATACCCTGTTCTTACTGACGCAGACTGGAGTGAAACACTCTCTTCATGGGGCAAGTTTAAAGCTGACTCATTGAATCTTTCTAAGTTAGGTGAGCTTAATGCTGATGCTGTAAAGGTAATGGATAAAGCGGGCTGGAAATAAGTATTTAAGCGAGTAATAAATCATTACTTAAAAAAACTGCCTGCAAGTAGGGGGGTGACCTTTACAAGTCACTCCCCTTTTTTATTCATCGCTTTTATCTATCGACTAGCCTATGGCTACTTTAGTAGTACCAAAATTAATATCAACTCTGATATTTTTGTGTCTATTCTTCTCTTGAAAAACTTTTAATGTTTACTTGCCTAGAGTACTTATCCGTGAGTCTAACGCCTTCATAATTCTTTGTTTGGCTTTTGCAGTTCCTGCATTACTCAAATGATCTTCATCGATATATAACACATCCGAACCATCCAGCACCCAGCCCTTATCATCTTTCATGTATATATCGGCGATCTCAATTAATTCGCAATAGTTGCATTTTTCTACAATATCGCGAACCGACTTTCTCCCAAACTGATAATCCGCAGAATTAACGTAAGGTACAAATTGCTTTTCGCCTTTCTGCGGTTTCAACCCATAATGAGACAGAAACTGTGTCGCATTTTTATCGCCATAAAACAGTAAAGGGGGTTGCTCAATCAAAAACACTTTGGAACCTAAATCCCCTAAGAATGAGATTAAATCTTTGGTGCTTTCTACGTTATCCAGACCTGACCAACTTTGCACTATTACAACAATTTCAGGCTTCCATAGTGTTAAGTATTTTAATCTCGCTTCATCGTATTCACGTTTTTCATCAGCGCTAAAAAACGTTGTTTGATGACCTGCCTTCACGGGGATATCAAAAAATGTCGGCGTACCATCAGCTGCATAAAAACCAATTGATTTATGCAACTGCTTAGCGATGCCATCCAGCGTGCTCGACCACATCAATGCATGCGAATCACCCAGTACCACGATTTCAGGTGTTGCTTTTCCATACAGCTTAGCTACTCCACCCTCTTTATACGCTTGCCAGTTTCTGTCTTTATTATCTGATACCTTAATTCCCTGCATCTTCCTTAGCGTGAAATCCTTGGTATCTCTAACCGGACTACTACTGTATAGCTCGCCATCCCATTGCGTTTCGCTATACATAGAAATATCTTCTGAGTAATCTGACTTGGTCAATGTGTATGAATAGATCACTCCAAGCATCAAAACAGTCAGCACTACCGGCACAGTTTTCTGATTTTTTCGGGTGGGTTTTTCTATGAGATGATAAGAGATAATCGACAGAATTATAATCAATCCAAGCAATAAATAGACTGGATATTCGATTTGTGTTTTTAAACTTAAATTCTTGGATAAAACCAGTACAGGCCAATGCCACAAATACAAAGAGTAAGAAATTTTACCGATATAAACGATTGCAGGAATGGATAATATTTTATTAACGTAAGTATTGCTGTTACTCGAAAAAACAATAATTAAGCCAGCGCCAATCACCGGAAGAATCAAGAAAGGTGAGATGCCATCATTCCCATCAATTAGAAAATAAGAAAGCGCAACGACTGCCAATCCCAATATCGAAAACAGCTGCAGGGTAGACGTTTTTTTACTGTTAAAAAACGTTGGATGTTTGTAGACAGATATCGCCAAAAATGCGCCAACACCTAGCTCCCAGGCTCTGGTTGGCAATAGATAGAAAGTCGCATCTGGATGATTCTTACTTCCATAAATAAACAACAATGCGCTTAATACACAAAGTAGCAAAATCAATGGCGCTAGCCAGTTTCTAAAATACTTTAGCGCGATAAAAATGAATAACGGAAAAACCAGATAAAACTGTTCTTCAACAGAAAGAGACCAGGTGTGTAAAAGCGGCGAATTCTCAGCCGCATAACCCCAGTAATTACCCGCAGTCATCCATTGGCTTATATTGGCAAAAGACAATAAGGAGGCAATACCCTGTTTGCCGAGATAATATATATCTGGCGCGTAAAGAAGAAATTGGCTCGCGATTAAGGTCACTAAAACAATAACCACCAATACCGGCAGTATTCGTCTAATTCTGCGTAACCAGAAATCGCTAAAACTAAAAACGCCTTGGTCGTAGTCTTTCAATAAAATAGTGGTAATTAGAAAGCCAGATATAACGAAAAATACATCTACGCCAATATATCCACCAGGTATCCAGTTAAGACCAAAATGAAACAAAATAACAGGAATTACCGCAAAGGCTCTAAGGCCATCTATTTCAGGTCGGTAGGATAAAGAATTAGTTTTCACGCATCATAAACTCTAGTTTTAATCGGTGAATTTTAGTGCACAACTATGAAAAAAGAATTCATTAAATGTGTAACTTTTTGTAAATAAAAACCATTGATAAACCAAAATTTACCTTTCATTCCAATCGTCTAAGTCACCCCCTACTTTTAGTGTTTTTTTTGAATATTAAGTTAATTCGCTCTATTTTTATTGGCAGTTTTAAGTGCTGATTAATCAAAAAAGCCAGATCAAATGATCTGGCTTTTTTATGCTTAACATTTATTCTTAGTGTGTTTTCTAAAACGGCTTAACCACCACCATAATTAAAATCACAATCGTCAGAATCAACGGTAACTCATTCATCCAGCGATAGAAAACGCCACTGTGATCAAGATGCCCTTGCTGCATTTCTTTCATGCGCAAGCGACACCAAAAGTGATACGCCATCATCAAACCGACAAATAATAACTTTACGTGCAACCAGCCACCCGCAAAACCGTAAGCCAGCCATAGCCATGTTCCCGTGATTAAAGTAATCACCATCATAATCGTCATAAAGCCATACAGCTTGCGCGCCATAATTGCTAATCTATCGACATCCTGCCCTGCCTCTTTACCTTCGACAAAATGCACAAAGATGCGTGGCAGATAAAATATTCCCGCCATCCAGGACATTACAAATAAAATATGAAACGCTTTTAACCACAACATAGTAAAACTACCTTTAAGATGAGCACTAATAATACACTCTATCCGCAACAGCTGATAATATTGGGAGTTATATTATTGACATATATAAAGAAAAAAGATGTAACTCAACCATTGTGCATCGACGATTCCTTATGGAATCTACGATGGACTTTCTTGACTCTTGGTGAGTCTAAGAAAGTCACCCCCCTACTTATAGGCTTTTTTTAAATGACTGAACAAACCATCTTCTGGCACGATTATGAAACCTGGGGTGTTGATCCACGACGTGATCGCGCTTCGCAGTTTGCGGGTATCCGCACCAATTTAGATCTGGAAGTTGTCGGTGAGCCAGTGATGTTTTACTGCAAACCTACACATGATTTTCTGCCACACCCTGATGCTGTTCGTGTCACAGGCATTGCACCGCAATTAGCGTTTGAAAAAGGCTATATAGAAGCCGAGTTTTTTGGTCGAATTAACGAGATATTCTCCCAACCAGGCACTTGTGGCGCTGGCTATAACAGCATTCGTTTTGATGATGAAGTCACGCGCTTTGGTTTCTACCGCAACTTTATCGACCCCTACGCACGCGAATGGCAAAACGGCAATAACCGCTGGGATATTTTAGATTTAGTGCGAATGACTTATGCACTGCGACCTGAAGGCATCAACTGGCCAGATCGCGAAGGCGAAGAAGGCGTACCCAGTTTTCGTCTAGAACACTTAACCGCCGCCAACGATATCGAACAAGCTGGCGCGCATGATGCCTTAGTCGACGTGAAAGCCACTATCGATATCGCACGATTAATCAAAACCAAACAACCGCGTTTATACGATTACTTTTTTGATCTACGCATCAAAAACAATGTCGCGCCCTTACTCAATACCACGGTCGAAATAGCGCAACGTAAAACTATGTTGCACGTTAGCGGCATGTTCCCCGCCACTCAAGGCTGTCTCTCACCGATCGTGCCGTTGATTGTGCATCCTGTAAATAAAAACGAAATTATCTGTTACGACCTGCGCCAAGACCCCAGCGCGATGCTAGCGATGAGCGTCGATGAGATCATCGAAAACCTTTACAAGCCAAGAGCCGAACGCGATGAAAATCATCAGCATATCGCGTTAAAAGGTATTCACATCAATAAGTCACCTGCAGTTTCACCGACGAATACACTCACGCCCGAGCTAGCTGAACGATGGGAAATCGACTGGGATCAAATCGAAGCACACAAACAACAGTTGATTGCAGATGAGACACTCATCCGACGTTTGGAAGAAATGTACAGCCGCAAACGTGAGCAGACAGAATCAGACGCCGACTCTGCACTCTACGGTGGCTTTATCAGCAATGACGATCGCAAACTGTGTAATCAGGTACTAACCTCATCACCCGAAAAACTCAGCAACTGGACACCCGAATTCAAATCGAGCCGATTGCAAACACTCTACCCCAGATATCGGGCCAGAAACTGGCCAGAAACACTCGATGAAAAAGAACAAAAGCAATGGCAAGCATTCTGCCAAGCAAGAATTATCGACGGAGAATATGGATGCCAATTAACGGCAGAACAGTTGCAAGCCAGACTGGAAGAATTAGCACATGAAGAATTGCCCGAACGCGAACAGATAGCACTAAATAAATTGGTAGAATGGGTTCAGGGGTTTGTTTAATCAATAAGGTCACCCCCCTACTTTTAAGTGATTTTTATGCGGCTGCGCCTTCCCTACGGGTAAGCATTAAACAGCAATGCTTTTGTCTCGATAAATCTCGGCTCATTTTGTAGTTTAAAATGACTAAAGGAACTTATGCATAACTAGGCATATTTTAGAATCGATATAACTCTCTGTTTCGAAAGACATTATAAATAAGAATATCGATAAGCATAACAACGGGAATAACTATGCTGTCTAAATAATTTACAAACAATCCATAGTTTGACCTATATTTTGAGTATACATTTTGTCCACAACTCACTATTTATCTTAAAATTCAAAGTTCGTCATGGGAGTAAATGATTAGAAATTGATACAAGGTTAGATGATTGGTTTCTAATAAAAATACCAATGAAAAATATTATTTTATCTACAGATGGAACCGGAAGTGCTGGAGGCGTTGGGCATGGTACCAATGTCTGGCGATTACACACTGCAATTGATAGGCAAAGCCATTTAACAGTTGAAAACAACAAGCGTCAAGTCGCCTTTTATCATGATGGGGTTGGCACCCAGGATAAGAAAATACTGAAAATAATTGGAGGTGCTTTTGGCTATGGACTCAAACGCACCATCAAAGAACTTTATACTTTTCTGATTAATAACTACGAACCCGGTGACCAAATCTACTTATTTGGTTTTAGCCGTGGTGCCTACACAGTAAGACTTCTTGCAGGAATGATCTTGGCGTGTGGAATTCTCGATAGAAAGCGTTATGACAATAAGTCCGATACAGATTTGGCCAATGATGTGGAAAATGTGTATCGATTATTTCAAGAACTTCTCAAGCAAACCAAAGATGATCAAATAGAAGAAGCTGAAAGCAAACCCAATTTAGCGAATAAAACCAGAAAGTCCTTTCGAACCATAAGCACTAAAATTAATCCCGTCGAAGACCTGCCCAAAGACATCCATCTGGATATCAAAATACGATTTATGGGCGTATGGGATACGGTAGACGCTTACGCAATTCCCAGTGATACACTGGCTAAAGTTCTCGACAAATTTTTCTACATTTCATTTCGTGAACATGACAACGCCCTAAATGAAAAAGTTGAAAAAGCCTGCCATGTACTTTCTATTGATGATAAACGACGAACGTTTGAACCCGTACTGTGGCGGGAAGTTCCTGAAAATAATGATCACGAGCGTATCAAACAAGTATGGTTTTCTGGCGTTCATGCCAATATAGGAGGGGGTTACCCACGGCAAGGAATCGCATGGAATACGCTTGAGTGGATGATGTTACATGCTAAACAAGCAGGACTAAGATTCGTTGCAGAAGACATCGATCAATTTACCGAAAACAAAGACGTGAACGATAAAATGTATGATTCGCGTTCGGGTCTAGCTGCATATTATGCCTATAAACTGCGCAAGATAGATAAGCTGTGGGATGAATACTCAAGTACATCGAGCAAACCCCGACTTCACATCAGTGTTTTTGAAAGAATCGCCACTCGTGCAGAAGGTTATGCGCCCAGCAATATTCCCATAGACTTTGAAATTATAACCACCAAACCAATATGTGCGGATAAAGAAACAATCAGCGATAGTAGCAAAAAATATTGTGTACAATTTTTGCAGACGGATATTGAAGCGCTAGAAGCACAGGTTTCCAAAGCGTTAAAAGAATTTCAAGCGAAAAAACAAACGCCGTCATTTTTCGAAAAAATGAAAGCTTATATTCACCAAAGATCATCCTATATCTTCTTTATTGGAATGGCTCTTTATTGGGCTACTGGCTTTGCTACTTTTGAAAAATCATGGGAAACGTTTAGTATTTCGATAATCATTTCAGTTATTTACTGGTTAATCATTTGGAAAATATCTGCATTATACACCTCAGAACAACATAAAAAGTACTCTGCTTTCTGGAGAAAAGTATCATCGGATAAAGCGTGGGATTTCTTAAGGCAATGAAGTTACAAGTCGGTAAAGCAAAATTGATACAATAAAACGAGATAAACCAACTAGACTAATAAAGTAATAACAAACAGTAGAATCTCGAAATGACAGTCTCATCATGACAGCCTCATCATGACAACTACGGTATTTTTAGCTGTAATCCTAGCAGCGTTACTCCATGCAGTGTGGAATGCCATTGTAAAAGGTGGGAATGACAAACGCCTAAACATGACAGCTGTGGTTATGGGTAGCATACCCATTGCACTCATTGTGCTAATCATCTTTCCTTTTCCGGCGATAGAAAGTTGGGGCTATATCCTCGCCAGCATCGCAGTGCAAATCGCCTATCACTTCATCTTACTGTTCGCCTATGAAACTGGCGATCTGACTCAGGTCTATCCCATTGCGCGAGGCTCAGGCCCATTAATTGTCGCGATGTTTTCAGTGTTCTTTTTAGGAGAGCAGTTCAGCATATTACAAGTACTTGCCATAGCCATGATAGTGCTGGGGATTCTAGTCACCGCAATTGGCAAACAATCGAATGGCAAACGCAACTTACAAGCCGCTAAATTAGCGCTAATCACGGGCTGTTGTATCGCCGGATATTCCATCATCGACGCCTTAGGTGCCAAACTCGCCAACAATGCATTCAGCTATTACGCCATCATCGCACTCAGTTACGGGCTAATCTTCCCGATACTTGCCGAACGCCAATCACCCGGCCTCATCAAACGCATCCCCAAAGAAGCGAAAGCCGCCTTTTTTATCGGCGGCAATGCCACCTTCTTCGCCTACGCAATTGTCGTCTGGGCATTTACTCAGGCACCCGTCGCCTTGGTCACCGCCCTGCGCGAAACCAGCATCAGCTTCGCCTTAATCATCGGCGTATTATTCCTGAAAGAAGAATTTAACTGGCTCAAAGTCGTGGTAGTTAGTATGACTGTGATTGGGGCGATCTTATTGAAATTATCGACTTAGATTGATTTAAATGATATTTCTGTAGATCTAATATCCCCCATACTTTGGGCATTTTTTTGTTATGTGTTTAATTAAGTTTAAATCCTTTTTTCATAACAACCTCTGTCATATCATCTTTTTTAAGCATGATTCTTATACACATAATGTATCTAGCATCACCAACTATATAAGATTTAGAATGATTCATTTTATATAAAAGTGGTGTATCACCTTTTGTTAAGTGTGCAAGGACTTGGCCAATTCCAGAATTACTACTAGGACTACTTAAAGGAAATTCCTTACTTACTATTTTACTGATTTCCTCTGTCGTAATTTTATCATTCTCAGACTTTCCTATAGCATATATTACTTGATTGCGCCTACCTTCAGAGGTCTCATTTGAATTTAGATGACCATCTATTACAGCATAGGACTCTCTTAAACCCTTAAGTAACCAAAATGTTTCAGCTTTTTCATGAAGATGGAAACTGTATTCCCATTTATTATCTTTAATTTCATAAGCCAAACTTTCACAATATTCATGCACTCGTTGAGGAACACCAAATGTAACATTATATGTATAATTGCTGATTTCCTTAATTTGATCTTTTGTTAGTCTGATTTTAAGATATTTTGAAAAGCCACGTTCTACTAAATCAAGTACCTGTAAAGGACCTAAGCCTGAAACCCTAGGTAATTCTTCAATTCTATTCCCAACAGAAGTTGTATTCTTTGCTGAGCTAAAATATTTAAAAACCTCATATGGAACACCGACAATCAAAAATTTTACATTAAAATTAGCATAAATAGCATCATCAAGAAGAATAAGTATATCTGACAGTTCGTTCATCAGATCTTGATCTTCGAATATGGTTTCAACATTATCCAATACAATTATTGATTTCGATTTCAAGGAGTTTTTTGCTAAAGCTTTAAACGCTGACAATAATTCATCATCCTGATGAATTTCATAATTACTTTGATATTCTCGTTCAGCTTTTCCTATAGCATTAAAACCTACTTTATTTTTTCTGACTGCTCAACTTTTGTGCTACTTCCAGCCTTCTTACACACAGATACAATTTCTTTTGTTATTGATTTTTTTCTAGAAGCATTTGCACAATTAGCAACTACATAATTCAATTTTTTTTCAGATAATACTTTCTTGTACAACCAAGACTTTCCGTTTCCACTAGCTCCAAATAAAAAAGAATGCATACTCCCAGAAACTGATCGATATAATGTCTGCTCTAAAACAGCTCTAGGTATATACATATTTGTATTTACATTAGAATTTCTTGGTGTGAAAACTTCATTTATTTTTTTTCTTCCTAGCATTATTTTACTTTCCTAATTTCCATCATATATTGCCACATCAATTAATAAAATTAATCATACACTAACATATATTTTATTGAACAATTATCCTTCTTTTATTAATCATGAAATAACCATATATTTCTAGAATAAATTATTATAAAAGCCGTTTTCCTTATTCATATGATACCCCCATGAAAAGACTAATCTAATTAACCTATATTTTTTTTTCATAATTTTTTAAGAAACTATTAAAATGAAAACACTCGAGATACTCTTCAAAACACTCCCGCAAAAAGGCAAAGTCACATGGATAGGCGTACGCCCCGAACGACGCGCAGAAATGCTAATAGTCGATGCCGTCGAAGCCAAAACACAATATGGCTTAACAGGTGATCGTTACGCTGGCAGATCAGGCAATCGACAAGTCACCCTAATCCAGACAGAACACCTACCCGTAATCGCCTCAACACTCGGTTTAGAATCCGTAGACCCCCCTCTATTACGCCGTAATATCTGCATCAGCGGCATCAATCTACTGGCACTCAAAGACAAACAATTCCAGATCGGCGAAGTGATACTCGAATACACAGGACTCTGTCATCCTTGTTCGTTTATGGAAGAAACATTTGGCCCCGGCGGTTATAACGCAGTACGCGGACATGGTGGGATTAATGCGAGAGTTATTCAATCGGGGATAATTCGGATGGGTGATGAAGTTAGTGCGATTTAGGAGGGTTAGGTCACCCCCCTACTTTAACTCACTTTTTAAACAGACCATCTAATAAACAGCACCCTTTGCTGCAACCACCTCTTGGATCAATTCTTGATCTTTCGAGACGATTTATTCGCCCTAACGGCGTAATAAATCGACTTTTAAACACGTTTTTACCGCACCTACTGTTTCCTACCCCCCCTTTCAAAAGCAACGAGTATCGCAGGAAATAATGGATCAGGATGAAGGTTGTTTGAGTGAGGGACGAGCGAGTTCCCTTCATTCCCATTATTTCTGAGAAACGCAGTGAACCCGCAGGGTGCTTTTATGGGCAGATTTTTTTGGTTCGTTTTTTGTCTGTTCAAAAAAATGAACTCGTAGCCAATAACTAAAAGTTAGAAGAAATGAAATTGTCCCTAAGCTACGAAAAACTTCTCCAGTGTATTTAATGAAAAAAACATCCAACTAAACTGCCACTCCAAACAAACTACCAACGCCAGCCGTTATAGCCATCGCAAGCGCTCCCCAAAATGTCACTCTAATAGCCCCGATAATTAATGAAGCACCACCTGCACGCGCCGCAATACTCCCAAGGAAGGCAAGAAAAACCAGAGAAGAAACCGCAACAAGCGGAATAATAGAATTGCTAGGTGCAATCCATGCAACCCCTAAAGGAAGTGCTGCACCTACTGTAAACGACGCTGCCGAAGAAATCGCCGCTTGAATGGGCTGCGCAGCAACAATCTCTGAAATACCTATTTCATCTCTTGCATGTGCGCCAAGTGCATCAAAATCCATCAGCTGATCTGCTACTTTTCTAGCTAATTGAGGCTCAACCCCTCTTCCTTCATATATTGCTGTTAGTTCATTCTTTTCAAAATCATAATTTTCTTCTAATGATTTTTTTTCAAGTTCAAGATCAGCGTTTTCTGTGTCCGCCTGAGAACTTACAGATACGTATTCACCAGCTGCCATGGACATAGCGCCCGCGACTAAACCCGCAGCACCTGCTAGAAGAACGCCTTCATGCGCAGTACTTGCTGCTGCGATACCAATAATAAGACTCGCCGTGGACACTATTCCATCATTCGCCCCAAGAACGGCTGCACGTAACCATCCAATACGTTGTGATCTGTGTGTGTATTTATGATTCATAGTATTTACCGTTGATAATAATCACAGCTTACCGCCATTAAGCATGGACGCTATCCCTCTTAAGAAACTCATAGGAAATCCCGATAGCTTTTTTGCAATTTTACTCTGATTTCCTCTAAGTAGAGGAAATCAGTAAATAATAGTAAGAGAATGATTATCAACCTACTTTGTATAGAGTTACACTTTTTTCTTTCCCGTTATCATTGCTTTTATAAGATTCTCTTTATGCAGCTTGCTTGCAACAATGACCCCGGCTACGTGCAAGAAGATGAGTAGAAATGTGAAATTGGCAGATGCCTCGTGTAGCTCTTCCCAAAATTCATCACTGTTTTTATCTCCGCCTTTTTCATTATCATCATTGTTATATCTATCATCATCGTCAGCATTTGCAGTGCTGATGATTGAAAACTCGGTCGTAACACTCGCAAGCGGTCCTTTTCCTTCTTCTACGGCATAAACTTTTAATCCACTAATGGTGGTTACAAATAAGCTGAGGAGTAATGCAATCACCATCCACCCGGCGGCTGGGTTATGCCCAACATAATGCTGTGGTTTTCCTCTCATTAACCCTTTTAGGTATTTGATAACGCTTGTCGGCGAATACAGAAAATCGCTAAAGCGCGCATGCTTGCTTCCTATAATTCCCCACAATAGGCGAAAGACAATCAGTCCTAATACCACATAGCCCGTATAAATATGTATCAAGTCTTCTTCATCACCGGTGAAATAGCTGATAAAGAAAATCACTACCAAACTCCAGTGAAATAGCCTGACTAAAATATCCCAGACGCGAATTTCAGTGTTCATTTAAAATTCCTCTTTAATTTTATGTGAGAGAGGATTATCGTCTTTTGCCAAACCATGTCATCGGACCTATGTCCTATGCGATAATGTTATCGGGCATATGTTCGTTATCACTCACTCAAGTTCGAGGCTATTGCGGTGTTTAAAAACTATAATAAAGAAATTCTACTAATCGTTATTTTTACCGTGGTTGTGCTCGCCAGTGGTGCTGATTTTATTGCTGATGTGTCCTATGGCGCTGACACCAAACATATTATTAAAGAAGCTGTTGTGGTTATTTCCTCTGTGATTGCTATTGCACTTCTAATGATAAGTTTGAAGCAGCAAAAATCAGAAATTATCTCCCTGCGCCAAGACCTGCAAGCGTCAAACAAAACAAATTCCAAAGCTCAAAAATATGTGATTGATGCACGTAAAAAATTAGGCAATGTGATTACTCAACAATTTTCGGAATGGATGCTGACGAATAGTGAAACTGAAGTGGGTTGGTTGCTGTTAAAAGGACTTAGCCTAAAAGAAATCGCAATCATCAGAGAAACCAAGGAAAAAACAGTTCGACAACAAGCGTCTTCGATCTATAAAAAATCTGGCGTTAATGGCCGTCATGAATTTTCCGCCTGGTTTATCGAGGATATACTTTGAGATAGATAATTAAGCAATCTAGGCTCACTTCAGAATAAACCTCATTAAGCTAAATTTGCCTTAAACACATTCGGAATATATTCCATGCGTTTCAGCAGATACTTCAAATCATCTTCTGGTTCTAGCTCTAACAAAAGCTCCATGGTTACCGATTGATCGGCGTTATCCGTTTCTGTGTTGGCTTTGAGTACATTGACCTGAGACTGATTGAGCAAAGTAGTAATGTCCTGCAACAATCCTTGTCGATCAAATGCTTCGATGTGGATGGTATGTCTTATTTTGTCGGTTCTTTCGCCCCATTCGAGTTCTAGAATCGGTAGTCCATGTTCACTTTTTGAGGCATTCGGGCATGTTGCACGATGCACCTGTATGGTGCTATCTAGCTGGTAAACGCCTGTTATTCGGTCACCTATCTGTGGATGGCAACAGGGGGCAGTTAACACCTCGCGATTACCGAGGCCGGTGAGATTATCATTAGAAATTAACTGGGTGAATTCGGTGTCTTTGTAATGGTTTTTGAGCCAGCTACGAATGTTAGCGCTTGCTCTGCCGGTGGTTACGTAACGCTTATTATGGTTCAGCCAATTGAGTTTAGGTGTCGAATCAGGATCAGTTAAAATCTCAACGCGTTCGCCGGATTTTAATGGATAACTCAACGGTACTCGCTGTCCGTTGACTTTGGCACCAATGCAGTGATTGCCTATTTCTGTATGCACGAAATAAGCAAAATCCAGCGCTGTGGCTCTTTGCGGTAAATCGATGACATTGCCTTTGGGTGTCAGTACATAGACTCGATCATTAAAGAACGTGGGTTTTAATTCTTCTAGCAAGGCGTCGTCATCAATAGGATTTTCCAACATATCGCGCAAGGCTTCGATGGTTTTTTCCATCGCCTGATCCTGGTTACTGCCTTCTTTGTAGCGCCAATGTGCGGCAACACCGTGTTCGGCAAATTCTTGCATATCTTTGGTGCGAATCTGAACTTCGATGATTTGCTGTTCTGGGCCAAAAATCGCAGTATGAATCGACTGGTATCCGTTATCTTTAGTGTTGGCGATGTAGTCATCAAATTCTTGTGGCAAGTGCTTCCATAAGCCATGCACAATACCTAACACCTGATAGCATTGCGTAATATCTTCAACGATAACACGTACTGCCAGCAGGTCAGCCAGTTCGTGACATTCCTGATTTTTACGGCGCATTTTCTTCCAGATGCTATACAAATGCTTGGCGCGACCATACGCTTGAGCTTTGATATTATTCTTTGCCAGCAAACCCTGTAATTGATTAACAAAGTTATTGATGATGGTTTCTCTTTTGGCGCGATTGACATCCATCGAATTGGCAATTGCCATGTATTGATCGGGTTCTAAATAGCGAAATGCGAGGTCTTCCATCTCCCATTTTATTTCGCCGATACCCAGTCGATTCGCCAATGGCGTAAAAATATCCAGCGTTTCCTTGGCAACCGCATACTGTGTTGCTGGGTCTTCCTCATAGAGCTTACGCAGGCGTTGTAGACGAAATACCAGTCTGATTAATACCGCGCGCACATCGTTAACTGTCGCCAATAATAAACGACGCAATGCTTCGGCCTGCTCGGGAATATAGTCTACCGACAGATCAGCTTCTTTGAAGGTATTTAGCCAGTTGACGTGATTCGCCAGCTTTGCAGTTCGCTCATCAAATTGCTCTTCCAGATATAAGGGATCGAGCTTTTCGCGCAGTCTCGGGTCACTCAGTAAAGCCGCAATCAGGGTTTGTGGATCTACGCCAAGTTTTTTCAGTGTGTACGCTATATCCAAGGATGACGGTCGGTGATCATTTTCGTCCTGAACGTCATAAACAAATTGAAGTGCTTTGTTCAGATGATCTTTACTTTGCTGATTTTCAATGCCTTCACTGAGGAATCTGTCTAACTCATCAAAGCTTGCGTATTCAGGTTTTCCTGTAAAACTACTGTGTTTCATACTGGTGTACGTCAGAGTGGATTAATAAAATATAGTATGCAATAAATATGCCTGTTATTGATACGCTTTTGCAGAAATTATTATTGATAACCAATAAAAAAAACAAGCTATGACTGAATTTTTTTATCGTTTGAAACGTGCTGCAAATGTCATATGACTTTATCTAATCATCATTAGATAATTAGATAAAGTCACCCCCCTACTTTAAGCCCATTTTTCTAATGTTTTCCCCTGCAACCTCAGCTTTAAAATGATTTTGAAACTACTAGTCGTTTTGCGAAAAGGATGTGTCTCTGAATCTATATAGAATCAGCGCAAATTAATTCAAATCATAATTTTGTTTTGTGTTAAAGTTATTAGCTTATAAACTATAATAATAAAAGCAATCAATTCGATATTGCTATTTTTGAAACACTACCTACTACACAATTATGGATAATTACGCTGAGATACTCTTCATAAATGAAGTGCGCGAACTCCAGGATGAGGATGGAATCGGAGATACATACGCCAAGGTTTACCCTGGCCGAACCAAGGATTCTCTGGATGAATCGGACGCCAGCTTTATTTCTGCAAGAGAAAGTTTTTATATAGCATCTGTTTCATCTACGGGTTGGCCCTATGTTCAACATCGCGGTGGGCCAAAAGGCTTTTTAAAAGTCATTGGTGACAATCTTCTCGGGTTCGCAGATTACAGTGGCAATCGACAATTCATTACGATGGGCCACGCAGCCAATAATGATAAGGTCGCTTTGTTTTTGATGGATTATGAAAACAAGTCGCGATTGAAAATACTTGGCCATATCAAAATGCAACACGTTAAAGATTCAGATCCTTTGCTGTGTGAACAGTTAAAAACCGAAGGTCAGGGAAAAGTAGATAGAGTCGCAACGATTGAAGTCACTGCACTGGACTGGAACTGCCCTAAGTACATTCCTCAATTAATTAATATTGAGAAAGTAAAAGCATTTACTCATCATGAATTTAAAAAGTTACGGGAAGAGAACGAGGCTTTAAAAAAAGAGCTGAAGCGATTAGAAGTTAATACTTAGTGTTTTAGTGAAACTATTCTTACCTATTCCATCCCCTATTTCTTATTTCATAATGCTGATATCAAGCTAATTAATCTAACTAAACTAATTAAACTAATTAAACTACCTTGATATCAGCCATCTATTTAGTCCTACCCTTAGCTGTTCGCTTTTACCGCAGCTAATACATCAGCAGGCTCTGAGCGCTTGGTGTAATCCGGATCTACAAAATGATACACGATCTCGCCTGATTGATTAACAACGTAGGTCGCAGGCATTGGCATTTCAAACGATTCGTCACCGTTATGGCCAACAACATCAATACCGAATGTGTCGTAGATTGAACGAATCTCCATGGGCAAAGTGAACACTAGACCGAATTCTTTAGATATTTCATTGCCTTTGTCATAAAGGATATCAAAAGATAAATCGTGCTTCTCTTGCGTAGTGAATGAATGATCTGGCACTTCTGGAGAAATCGCTATTAACTTAGCGCCCGCCGATTCGAATTCAGGAATCATTTGCTGAAAAGCATTTAACTCTAAATTACAATAAGGACACCAGCCACCGCGGTAAAACGTGATTACCAACATAGATGCATCTAAACGATCTGCAATTGAGCTGGCTTGATTGTTTTGATTAGGCAAACTGAACTGAGGGATTTTATCACCAGTTTTAAGTGCTTTATTTTCGATACCTGTAGCGATTAAATCTGTTGTTGCATCATTCATTGTTGCTAATGTTGGCGCGGGTACTTTCTCTGCTTTTACTACTTCGTAAGCATCAATTTCTTCTTTTAGTGTACTCATGGATAATTTCTCCTATAATTGAAAGGTCATTCAATAATTAGATTAGATTAAATTGAATGATCATTCAAGTAATATCTTGATAAGATTTTTATTTGCTATAAGATTTGTTTTATTAACGAATTGTCATCACAATAATGTCGATATTTAGAAAATAAGTTTTCAGTAGAAATTGATAAACAATTAAGCAAAGAATACAAAGGAAGAAATGGCTAGGACAATCGAATTTGATCGTAACGATGTGCTTGAAAAAGCAATGAATACATTTTGGCAAAATGGTTATTCGATGACGAGTATCCCTAATTTAGTAGAATCGACTAAATTAAACCCCGGAAGTATCTACTCTGCTTTTAAATCCAAAGAAGGTTTATTTTTAGAGACGCTTGAGTTTTACGGACAGCGCTCTGTTGCCCAGTTAAAACACTATTTGGACGAGTCTGATTCACCTTTGGCAGCAATAGAATCTTTCCTGAATAGTATCGTCGATAAATGTAAAAGCACTGATAAACGCGGCTGTTTAATCGTCAACACCATGCTTGAAATGTCTTCCCACAATAAAGAAGTACAATCTAAAGCAAATACCCAATTACAAGCAGTTGAGGATGAGCTCGTCAAAGCACTTCAACAGGCTCAGGAAATGGGTGAAATCTCAGAAAATAGAAACCCTGAAGATTTAGCTAAGTTTTTGATGGTCAGTATTTGGGGTTTGCGTGTACTAGCGAAAACAAATCCAGATGCTAAAAGTGCAGATATTGTGTTACAACAAATTCTGTTTTCTCTGAATAACTAAAATTTTACACGGTGTATTCTGCTTGTTCCTACAACTTGTTTATACAAAAGGTATATACAGAGCACATACCTATTACTTAACAGGTCAAAGACACATTAATTTCATATCACTCTTAACTCTATTGTTATCATCAAGAGTAATTGGCTAATTTTAAGTTATTTAGATAAAACCTTATAACAAAGGTATTTCGTCTTTTAGCTATTTTAAATTAATTCAACGAATTACTCATTTGCAAACTCATCACATTATTTTCGTTATAGAAAAACTCTGGACTATAAGAAGTTTGCTTAGGTAAAGAGGCATGTTGCATTTGTAAACGCCATCCATTCTCTTGAAGCACATAAACATTCGTTGAAAAGACTTCAGACATTTCACCTGTTAGCTCATCTGCGACAAAACTTTCTAGCACCAAATGAACTTCAACCCCTGGGGCTTTTGTCACGCTCAATAACTGTCTATTAATGATTGTTTCAGGGATACCTTCTAATATAAATTCCCAATTATCGACAACGTTCTTACGACCTATAATCGTTGAATTACCAGGATGAGTACAACTCACGCCTGAATCTGCAAAAAGTGACTCCATCAATAAAAAATCACCTTGCCCAAACGCTTTATAAAATGCTAATTCCACCTGTTCAGCACTTTCATATAAAAAATCTATTTTTCTTACTGCGCTCATATTTATTCTCTCTTTATAAATTTTGATTATTTTAGTTTTGCATTTTATTTTTATTATTAATTGATACATAGCAAATTACATGCCAAGTTTTTAGGCATTTCAAGTTACTGTTTTTCATAAGATATTTACACGAAGAAAATAAGTGCGATATAAAGTGACAACTAATATCTACTCTTTTGTTAACTTTTGTCACTCCCTAACAGCTTGGTAGATAACATAACAGCTGATGTTAGATGATTGGTCTAAAATTATTGATAAAGTCGATCACTTTATGTTCTGGCATCTCGCAGGGTTTGAGTATTTCGGCAGTAGATGTTGAATATATATTTAAACTGATAAAATCGTCCCCAGCCAATTCCTTAGCATAAAGCTTGATACTTTTACCCTGATTAAACTCACTACGACTAACACCATATTTTTTATTTTGGTAATAGACTTCTGAGTAACCTAGTGGGAACTGTTTAATTTTATCAATTAGCATGGCTGTTCAATGATATAAAAAAATGTCTTAGATTATGTATTTGTAAGTCACCCCCCTACTTTTAAGCGACTTTTTACAGCTACGCTATTCCTTTTTGGTAATTAGATGTTTATTGCCACCACTTTTCCAGGATTCAGTATATTTAAGGGATCTAATGACTGTTTGATGGTTTTCATCACATTCACAGCTGCACCGTGTTCTTTGAGTAAAAATTCCATTTTTCCGGTACCGATGCCATGTTCTCCTGTAATCGTCCCACCCATGGATAATGACCTTTCCAGAAGTCGTTCATTAAAGGCAATCGCTGTTTTCATTTCATCTTCATTATCGGTATCAACTAACATCACGGTATGAAAATTACCGTCGCCCACGTGACCCACAATAGGAGATAATAACCCCGTTTCATCGATGTCTTTTCGGGTTTCTAAAATACATTCTGCAAGCCGCGAAACAGGCACACAGACATCCGTTGCCCACATTCCGGCACCAGGGCGCAGTGCTTTACAAGCGTATGCCGCATCATGTCGCGCTCGCCAGAGTTTGTTTTTATCTTCTTCTTTATCGCTCCATTTGAATTCATTACCTCCATTTTCTTCGGCTAATTCAGCAACCATTTCTGCCTGCTCTACCACGCCTTTCTCGGTGCCATGAAATTCTAAAAACAAGGTAGGTTTTAATGGGTAATCTAGATGTGAATATTTGTTGATTGCATCGATTTGGACTTCATCCAGAAACTCTATTCTTGCGATAGGTATACCCATTTGTACCGTTTGGATTACCGTATTTACCGCACCTTCGAGTGACTCGAAATCACATACGGCAGCAGCCATCGCTTCTGGTCTTCCATATAAACGTACGGTGAGTTCGGTGATGATGCCTAGTGTACCTTCTGAGCCGATCATTAGTTTTGTTAGATCATAACCAGCGGATGACTTTCGTGCTCGACCACCGGTTTTTATGATTTCGCCATCTGCCATGACCACGGTTAAACCCAATACATTTTCTCGCATGGTGCCGTAACGAACAGCATTGGTTCCCGATGCTCTGGTAGCCGCCATTCCACCAAAAGTGGCATCTGCACCGGGATCAACAGGAAAAAATAATCCAGATGTTCGCAGGTGGGTATCCAGCTGTCTTCGTGTGACGCCCGGCTGAAGTGAGACATCAAGATCTTCTACGCTTAATCGCAGTATTTTATTCATTTCAGTGAAGTCTAATGACACCCCCCCACTTTCAGGGATAACTTGTCCTTCTAAAGAAGTACCTGCGCCGAAGGGAATAACCGGGCATTGGTATTTGGCACAAAGTTTTACGATTGCCGAGACTTCTTCGGTGCTATGAACCATAACCACCGCATCGGGTAGCTTGGGAATATGGTAGGACTCATCTTTGCCATGTACTTCACGACTGCTTAGATTGGTTGAAAATCGTGTTCCCATTAGGTCAGTAAGTTCTGCAAATAATTTTTCCAGAGTTTCAGTTTCGAGAGTCATTTTCACTGTCTTTTTTATATAATTGAAAGATGCGTAAACTATAGCTTAAATCACAATCATATTAATAATAATAGATGTCACACTCCCCCTACTTTGAATGAGATTACATTTTTGTCGTTTAAAAATGTAAATAGAATTTATGCAGAGCTAAACACTTTTTCATCCTTGAATTCGACAGAATTAACACCACTGTGTATCTAACTAATACACTATTTTCAAGAGGTCAAAAAATGACTGATACCAAACAATGTGTCTGCCCAGCATGTGGCGCAGTCAATCGAATTCCTGATAGCCGTTTAAGTGATAACCCCAAATGCGGAAAATGCAAAGAGCCTATTTTCACGGGTAAACCGTTAGAGCTAAGAGATCACAACTTTGCCAAAGTCATCGCAAAAAGCGATCTCCCCGTAGTGGTAGATTTTTGGGCGCAATGGTGTGGGCCATGTAAAATGATGGGACCAGACTTTGCTGAAGCGGCTGCCAAAATGTCGCCCAATGTTATTTTTGCTAAAGTAAACACGGAGCTTGCACAACAAACGGCTAGCAAGTTTGATATTCGAAGTATTCCCAGCATTCTAATTTTCAAGAATGGGCAATCAGTAGCCAGACAGGCTGGTGCAATGAATACGCAACAAATAATGGACTGGGTGAAGGCGAATTCTTAAATTCTAGGATTAAATTCATGCTTCATTTGTAAACATTGCGAATGAAGCATATCTGTTTCTATTCTTTAATTTGTGTTATCTCTTTTGATTAATTTGAGTAACGTTTTAATCAAGATTCCCAGCTATATATAGCTGTCATATTTCAGATAATGGGTAATTTAAATAGTAATCATTTATGTTAAAATCTAAGCATCAACTAAATGTATTTACATGAACATTGATTAACTTTTTAACCACTAAAAATTAAAATAACACTTAAAAAGTAAACAGTATGAAAAACCTGAAAGAAATAAAAGAAATGATCGTTCTCACTCTGATAGTGATAGGTATCATGATTTTTGCTTAGCTTTATACTTGTTATAATAATTGGTTTTATCTTAGTCTTATTTAAAACTCAAAACCTTTAATAAGTAACTCTAAACAAAACTCAAAATTCCCGAACACACTCTAATAGCGAGTGCTAGACAACTCTTTTCGCATCATTATGTCGCCACATGACTCCTCAATGGATAATGATCATAATTTACTAATTCTCAATTAAAACAAACCTTAATTTATTTATATTGACTGATATTGCAGTCGCACTGCTTATGGTGCTGTGCAATACTTCAGAATAGATTTGCAATGACAACTTTTATGAAAACAACTTCACCCCAGATTATTTTATGTACCTTAAATGCGCGTTATATACACTCAGCATTTGGATTACGTTATCTGTACGCTAATCTTGGAGAGTTAAAATCTCAAACAATTCTTAAAGAATTCACCATCCATGAGCGCCCTATCGATGTTGTTGAAAAATTACTTGAATCCAAACCGAAAATAATTGGCTTTAGTGTTTATATCTGGAATGTCACTGAGATCGGTGAAACCGTTGCAATTTTAAAGCAGGTGGCTCCAGAAGTGATCATTGTCATAGGCGGCCCGGAAGTCAGTCATTTGCCGGATAAACCAGAATGCGTAGATCTCGCTGATTACATTATTAAAGGTCCAGGTGAAATCAGTTTTCGCGTACTCTGCGAACAGATTCTAAATGGTCAGAAACCATTGAACAAAGTGATTGAAGGCGTTGCTGAAACACTGGATAAAATAGCATCTCCTTACGAATTCTACAGTGATGAGGACATAAGCAACCGTTTGATCTACGTCGAAGCATCACGAGGTTGCCCATTTAAATGTGAGTTTTGCCTATCATCTCTGGATAAGACCTCGAAGCCATTTGAGTTAGGCGCATTTCTAGAGGAAATGGATAAACTTTATCAACGTGGTGCGCGTAACTTCAAGTTCATCGATCGTACCTTTAATCTCAAAGTCAGTACCAGCGTAGCCATTCTAGAATTCTTTCTTGAACGTATGACTGACAATCTATACCTGCACTTTGAAGTGATTCCGGATAATCTGCCAGAAAAACTCAAGCAAGCATTGATGCGCTTCCCCAAAGATTCACTGCAATTTGAAATTGGGGTACAGACATTCGACCCTGAAATTCAGGGATTAATTAGTCGCAAACAGGACAATAATAAAACCAAAGAGAATCTACTGTGGTTACGAGAACATACTGGCGCTCATATCCATGCCGATCTAATTTTTGGCTTACCCAGTGACACTCTGGATAATTTTGGCAAAAGTTTTGATCAGTTAGTGGCATTGAATCCACAGGAAATTCAGCTTGGAATTTTAAAGCGATTGCGCGGTGCTCCTCTTAATCGTCACAATGAAGATTATCAATTGGTCTATAGCGACACTCCTCCCTATACAATATTAACCACCAAAGATATTTCCTTCACTGAGATGCAGCGGGTAAAACGATTTGCGCGTTACTGGGATATGATCGCCAACTCCGGCAGGTTTAAACACACACTTCCCCTTATTCTGGGTATTGAAGATCCTAACGAGAACTCATCAGCATTTAAACGCTTTATGCAATTATCAGATGCTTTACACAATACCGAAGGCAGCACCTGGAAAATCGCCTTACCCCGTTTATATAAATTACTGTATGAAGTTGTAAGCGATGAACTAGCTATCCCTGAAGAACAGATGCGTGAGTATTTAGAAAAAGATCATCAACGCACTAAACAGAAAGGATCCTTGGAATTGATACTAAATGCGAGAAAGAACAACAAACAAGGCAAAGCAAATAAACGTCAGATGAATCATGCGAGTTAAACTAAGTGACTTTTATAGATAGATGAATTGTCAGAAGAACCAGTAGAAAAACCAATAGAAATTTTGCTAGTAAATATTTTTATAACTAATTATTAATAGCCTCTTTTTATTTGTGCAATGTATTATCACATAAGCTATTCTCATACTGTTCTTGCGTTTAAATCGAAGCTTAAAATCTAGCCTATCATTGAACTTTTCGCCTTATTTAAACTCTGAACTAACCCATCTTATAAAAACTAAAGAGGATTAAAATATGACTTTGAATAAAGTATTAGCTGTTACAAGTTTTGCATTTCTAGTTACAGGTATCTCTGTTGCTCAAGCATCTCAACAACAAATTGAAGGCGCTGCTCCCGCAGTAATGGCTCCAGCTGGGGTTGAACATCAGCATCAATTACCTAACGGCACTTTTATTACTCACACACATAAGAATGGTGGGGACACATCGCATACTCATACAATGGCTGAAGTTAAAAAAGCCCTGCATATGAAGTAAGTTTTCATATAAATATATAAAAAAGGCTAATTTAATTAGCCTTTTTTTATGCTCGCAGTATTTTGATATTTGCTTTTTCTATATTTAAATTGAGGGTGCGTAAACTTAAAGTAAAAATCCACGTTCTAAGAACGTGGTTTTGTGTTCGCCCTAGAAGGGCGTATGAAGACTAGCCCTCTTAG
>NZ_CANLZW010000038.1 GCF_947495625.1 uncultured Cocleimonas sp. | reverse complement strand
TGCGAAAAGGCTATAAGGTATGATAGTAAAAACAATGACTTGGTTGCTTAATTCAACGGCATTGGGGGGGTGACTTTATAATTTCCCAATAGCGCTAATAAATAAACCTTGAATAGACAGCTCTAAATCCTTTAATTAAACTAGCTAACTTGATCATTTAAAGCGCTAGGGGGTTCAGATGAGCTCGGGTTTGATTCGTTCCGTAACCACAGATGATGCAGCAGCAATCTGTGAAGTTTATAACTACTACATTGAGAACACCTGTATATCTTTTGAATATGACCCTGTCTCTGTTGAAGAGATGACTCGTCGCATTAGCGCTACTACCGAGTCATATCCATGGATAGTGTATGAAGAGCAAAGCAAGTTAATTGCTTATGCTTACGCGAATAAATATGCAGTTAGAGAAGCTTATAAAAACACACTGGAAGTAACTGTTTATGCAGCAAATGATAGCGGTGCTAAAGGTATTGGAACTAAATTATACGAGCACTTGTTTAAAATATTAGATGAGACTACCAGCGCGCATTCTTTAATGTCTGTAATTGCATTACCTAACGAAGCCAGCGTAAGACTGCATGAGAAACTAGGCTTTGAAAAAGCCAGTCACTTTAAAGAAGTGGGCTATAAATTTGATCAATGGATTGATGTAGGCTACTGGCAGAAGATGCTTTAGTTCCTGTTAGTTATCACGGTCTTTTGTAAAAAGTGCCCCAAAGTAGGGGGGTGACTTCATAACGTTTAAAGCTTAGCCTCAAACGGTTATGAATAGTGGAGTGTTTCTCGAAGCGCTAAATAGCTACTCATTAATCAGCTTACGTATAACCTCAACCGCACGATCGACTTCAACAGCATGTGGAAGATATTCTCTGATCTTTCCTGTTTTATCTAAAACGAAAATATAGGCGGTGTGATCAACAAGGTAACTTGCGGCTGTTGTGCCTTCTGCTTTTCGGTATTTAACATCATAGCGTTCAGCGATTTCGTCAATCTTTTCTTTAGTGCCTGTTATCCCCACCATTTGCGGGTGAAAGTACTTGGTATAATCTGCCAGTTTCTGCAGAGTGTCTCGGTCTGGATCTACACTGATCATTATTCCCTGAACACTTTTTAACTCTTCTTCATTTAACTTTTTAAACGCCGCACCAATCCTGGAAAGAGACGTTGGGCAAACATCTGGGCAAAATGTGTAACCAAAATACAGAAGAGTTACTTTGCCCTTGTAGTCACTTAAACTGACATCACCGTTAATGCTTTGTAGTGTGAAATCTCCACCAGGTGGATCTATATATTCGCCAGATTTTGGCTTTGGTGGCTCAAAGAAACTATTTCCAATAACTAAACCCAACACAAGTGCAATGATGGAAAGAGGAATGAGGGCTTTTGACATAATGGCTATGCTCTAATAAATTGGTATTGTAAATCAGCTATTTACAAGATTAACATACAAAGATGTTAACCTTGTTTCAGTGTTTTTTATATGGTTTCTATACAGAGTTATTCAACCGCTATTTTCTTAACTTCTGTTTTAACGGTCTTGGTTGAACCATCTTTAAACGTAAGTTCGATATCAACCATCTCACCGGGTTGTAGGTCCTTTTTCAAACCGATCAACATAATATGATATCCACCTGGCTTTAGTGCTGCAGTTCCATTTGCCTCAACAGATATTTTTTCTACCTGACCCATTTTCATCATGCCATCAATCATTTTGTGCTCGTGAAGTTCCGCATGGTCACTGGCTGTGGTATCAACAGATACTAAATCTTGTAATGCCGAAGATGAGTTTTCCATATTCATAAACATTGCCGTCACTTTTTGTCCGGGAGGCATTGCTCTTATGTAAGGGTCAACAATCGATATTGAGTCTGCAGCTGACATCTCAGCTTTTGCTTCTGTTTTAGTCTCTTTTTTGGTCTCTACTTCAGCCTCAGTTTTGCTGTTATCACAGGCATTGAGAAAAAAAGAATATAAAAGAATTAACATCAATTGATAGGTTCTAGACATAAGAGATACCGATATAAGTTTATAAATGAACACGTAGTATATAACTGTGAATACTCATTTTCATAGGGTAGTTATGATTAAAAATTGTAGAGAGAAGCTGGCAGAATACATAAAATATTTTAAGGTTACGGTACGTTCAGAAATCCTTATGTTTCTTAGTTATTTACAACTAAATTGGCGTTAAGTTACCACTCGGTCACAAGTTTTTTACTGTAGAATAATGGTGTAAAATACTCCTATCATAAATAATAAAATCGTAAAGAGGTAAATCTATGCCATCGTTTGATGTTGTTTCAGAAATCGATATGCACGAACTACGTAATGCAGTTGATCAGGCAAATAAAGAAGTCACCACCCGTTATGATTTTAAGGGCAGTGATTGTTCTTTTGAATTAAATGATGAAGTGATTACGCTGAAAGCTGAAGGTGAATTCCAGATAAAACAAATGCGAGATGTTCTACGTTCTAAAATGGTCGCAAGAAAAGTAGATACCAGCGCTCTGGATATTCAGGATGTTGAAGGTCAGTTAAAAAATACGCGGCAGAGAATGTTACTTAAACAAGGTTTGGATGGTGATGCTGGTCGTAAGGTTAGCAAACTGATCAAAGCCGGTAAATTCAAAGTCACCACTCAAATGCAAGATAAGCAAGTACGTGTTACTGGCAAGAAACGTGATGATTTACAGCAGGTGATGGCGATGCTGCGCGCTGAGGATATTGGCGTACCCGTTCAATTTACAAACTTCAGAGATTAAGCGTTTATTCTCATTAAAGAGATTCAGTCAAAGCAGATAATTGAGAGTTCTTAAAAAGAATATTTCCCAGATAGCGTGCGCCATCGCGACTGAGATGGCCACCATCAAAAGAGATTATCTTTGCCTTATCGGTGAAGACAGGGCAGCTTGATCCAGGTCCGCATACCACGTTATGCACATCTACAAATACTTGTTCGTCCAGTAATTTAGCCATTAATGTATTGATGTCGAGTTGATGGATATCGACCTTATTTCGTAGTTTTAAACGTTGGTTTTTGTCTAAATATTGCATGACTTGAGTGTCCGGTTTTAAAAAACTCCGTCTTCCAATCACAAATAATTTTTGCTCTGGTGAAAGCCTGAGGTTAGCAATCGTTTTTGGCAAAGCTTTGACCGCCCACATTCTCCAGAGTGCTGATAATATTATGACATCTGCTTCTGCTATTTGTGCTTCGGCTAGTTCGAGGCTATCTGATTTTTGACACAGAGTGACATCGTTCTTATGAACTTCCCTGTGCGATGTATTTCCGAGATATATCTGACATCGAGTCGGGATATAACGCGTTCTAATCTGGCTGTGTGTTAATAGTTTATTTTCAGCGATGGCATTCAAAAAATCTTGTGCGTGACTATCACCGATAATTAGAATTTTTGTTTGGTTAATATTTTGACTATCGGTATCGAAAGGTTTTTTCATTAACTGTAAGAAGCGTTTTCTTACGTATTCGCCGTTAGCGTTTGTTGGAGAGTTTGATGATAGTTTTGAGTTATTATCAGCAAAAGATTTTTCAGGGAAACAAAAGTTAACAGCCAATAAGAAAATTGCCGTGATAAGAATTCTAAAAATTTCCATGCCCCTATTAGGATCTCTATTCTGATATTCGTTTTTTATGACAGTTTAACTGTAATTAAGTGCAACTGGATATACTGAAACATTCTTCGAGGTTAACAGAAAAACCGCTTAAAAGTAGGGGGGTGACCTTACTTTTATTATTAAATATTAATTAGCAATTATTAATTAGTGCTAATAAAAAAGGCGTTCAAATGAACGCCTTTTTTATGTTTTTAATTTAGAAATTTATCTCTCTAAATTTACTTTCTTTTTGGTACATAAATATCTGTACAAGTACCTTCAGCAACTTCTGCAGCGAAGTTGAATGTTTCAGAAAGTGTTGGATGCGGATGAATGGTTAAACCAATATCTTCAGCATCAGCACCCATTTCAAGTGCCAATACAGCTTCAGCGATTAGTTCACCAGCGTTTGTTCCAACGATACCGGCGCCAATAATCTGGCCAGTACCTTTATCAAACATCACCTTAGTCATACCTTCGCTACGGCCGTTACTTAATGAACGCCCACTTGCAGCCCATGGGAATGCACCTTTAGTGATTTCAATACCTTCTGCTTTACATTCTTCTTCTGTTTTACCCATCCATGCAATTTCAGGATTGGTATAAGCAACAGATGGAATGGCACGTGCATCAAAGAATGCTTTGTGACCCGCAATCACTTCTGCAGCTGTTTTTCCTTCATGGGTTGCTTTATGTGCAAGCATTGGTTGCCCAACGATGTCACCAATCGCAAAGATGTGAGGAACATTCGTACGCATTTGGTTATCAGTAGCGATAAAGCCATGATCATCCACTGCAACACCTGCTTTATCAGCATCAATCAGTTTACCGTTTGGAGAACGGCCAATTGAAACGAGTACGCGATCGAATGTATCAGACTCTGGTACTTTCTTAGCTGTCTTTTCATCAAGCGCTTCAAATTTACAAAGCATGCCTGCATCAGATGGCTCAATAGAAGCAAGTTTAGTATTAGTGAAAATGTTTTCGTACTGCTTAGCGATACGACGCTCTAATGGCTTAACAAGATCGCGATCAGTACCAGGCATCAGGCCTGGAGATAATTCTACGATGGTTACTTGTGAACCAAGTGCATCATAAACTGTAGCCATTTCAAGGCCAATAATTCCGCCACCAACAACCAATAAACGCTTAGGAATATCTTCCAGTTCTAGAGCGCCTGTCGAGTCCATTACGCGTGGATCATCCCAAGGAATGAAAGGTAGCTTAGTTACACGAGAACCTGCAGCTATAATACAGTTATCAAAGGTAACTTCTGTTTTAGTGCCATCTTCTGCTTCAACTTCAATCGCTTTATCAGAAGTGAATTTTCCGTAACCCTGAACAATAGTTACTTTACGTTGCTTAGCAAGTCCTTTCAGGCCGCCTGTGAGTTTGCCAACGATATCATCTTTGTTCTCACGAACTTTATCGATTTCAATTTTCGGTTTGCCAAAGCTAACACCGTGGTGTCCAGCTTCTTCAGCTTCTGTAATTACTTGAGCAGTATGTAACAAAGCTTTTGATGGGATACAGCCTACGTTTAGACAGACTCCTCCAATGCTTTCATACTTTTCGATCATTATTACTTCTAAACCTAGATCGGCTGCGCGAAAAGCTGCTGTATATCCGCCTGGGCCAGAGCCAAGAACAACTAGGGGTGCGTGCATATTAATACTTCCTTCTATAGATAGCGGTAAAAGTTAAGATTAAAAAAATCAATGGTACAATCAATTATTATTTGTTCGTACTTTATACCATCATTCGTCGAATGTCAGATAACATTTTACTTAAATGAGAAGTAAATCGAGCACCATCGGCTCCATCTATGACTCTATGGTCATATGAGAGTGATAATGGCAGCATTAAGCGCGGCTTAAATTCACTTCCATCCCATAGTGGTTGTATAGAAGATTTTGATACACCAAGCACCGCCACTTCGGGCGCATTTACGATAGGCGTAAATTTCGTTCCACCAATGCCTCCAAGACTCGAAATAGTAAAACAACCGCCTTGCATATCAGATGGTTTGAGTTTTTTATCTCGCGCTTTTTGTGCGTATTCCCGAATCTCTTGTGATATTTCTACTAAAGACTTTTGATCAACCTCACGAATAACAGGAACCACCAATCCATCTGGCGTATCGACTGCGACACCGATATTAAAATATTTCTTGAGAATCAGGTTTTCACCGGTACTATCCAAAGAGCTATTAAAACGAGGGTAGAGTTTTAGCGTAGTAACAACAGCTCTAATAATGAAAGCCAAAGGCGTAATTTTTATGCCATCTTTTTCCATCTCTTTGCCCATTTGCTTACGAAAGGCTTCCATCTCTGTGATGTCGGCTTCATCGAATTGAGTAACATGAGGAACAGTTACCCAGCTACGATGTAAAAATTCACCTGTGAGCTTATTGATCTTACTCAGAGATTGCGTTTCAATTTCCCCAAATTTTGAAAAATCAATTTCAGGCATAGGTGCGACACCTAAAGAAGATCCACTTCCTTTGGTGTTTAATGCCTTCTTAACAAATCCTTTTACATCGTCTTTATTAATACGTCCTTTGCGACTAGTGCCATCAACTTCACCTAAATCTACACCCAATTCACGGGCAAACTTGCGAACGGATGGGCTTGCGTAAGCTTTACTGAAGCGCTTCTCATCTAAGTGAACAGTAGGTGATAATTTATTTACAGGAGATTTGCTCGGCTTGGCCTCAGCTGGCGCAGATACATTGAGCTTAACTGCATCTTCTTTAGGAGTTGGTTCTTCTGCAGGTTTATCAGCGATTCCACCAGTATTAACTTCCATCATTAATAGTACAGAGCCTTCAGATACTTTATCTCCGATTTTTACTTTAAGTTTTAGGACTTTACCCGAAGCGCTGCTGGGTATTTCCATAGATGCTTTATCTGATTCAACCGTGATGAGTGAATCTTCAGCTTCTATGATATCGCCTTCGGCAACTAACACTTCAATGACTTCTACCTCATCAAAATCACCAATATCTGGTACGATTATTTCTTCAATGCTGGTTTTTGAGGATGAGTCGGTAGCTGGCGCATCAGTGGTTGTTTCCTGCTTGACTGGAGCATCTGTTTTAGTAGTCTCAGTTTGTTTCTCTGTAGCGCTAGTAGCAGGTGCTTTATCAGATGAAGTTTCTGTCGATTCAGAATCATCAACCTCTAACATTAATAGCACAGTGCCTTCTGATATATTGTCACCCATACCTACTTTTAATTTCAGGATTTTCCCTGAAGCACTACTCGGAATTTCCATTGAGGCTTTATCTGATTCAACCGTAACAATTGAATCTTCAGCTTGAATAGTGTCGCCTTCGGCAACTAAAACTTCGATAACCTCTACGGCATCAAAATCGCCTATATCGGGTACTACGATTTCTTTAATACTCATGATCGTGGCCTCCCTTAAGCTTGTAGTGGGTTAAGTTTATCGGTATCTATACCGTACTTTTCAAGCGCATCAGCGACTTTCACCGCAGGTAAAGTGCCTTCATCTGCCAACGCTTTAAGCGCTGTAACCGTTATTTGGTAACGGTCAACTTCAAAATGCTTACGTAGTTCTACACGCGTATCGCTTCGTCCAAAGCCGTCTGTACCTAAAACGGTATAAGCGCTGGGTATCCACTTTCTCACCTGTTCAGAATACTGCTTAATATAATCAGTAGCGGCTACTGCAGGACCGCGATGACCCGTTAATTGCTTGGTAATATAAGGCACTTTCGCATCTTCTAATGGGTGTAATCTATTCCAGCGCTCAATCTCGTGTGCTTCACGAGCGAGTTCATTAAAGCTGGTACAACTCCAGATATCAGAATCCACACCCCAGTCTTCGAGTAATAAATCGGCTGCTGCTATCACTTCAAGCAAGATAGTTCCAGAGCCCATTAACTGGACTTTGTTCTTCTTTTTGCCGCCATTTTTCAGCAAGTACATACCTTTGACGATGCCTTTTTCAGCACCTTTAGGTAACGCAGGTTGCTTGTAAGATTCATTCATTGCAGTGATGTAGTAGTAAACATCTTCCTGCTTGTTGTACATGCGATTCATACCGTCATGAATAATCACTGCCATTTCATAAGCGAAAGTAGGGTCATAACTGATACAGTTTGGAATCAATCCGGCTTGAACCATTCCGTGTCCATCCTGGTGTTGTAAACCTTCGCCAGCGAGTGTTGTTCTACCCGCAGTTGCTCCAATCAGGAATCCACGAGATCGTGAATCACCCGCTGACCATGCGAGGTCACCGATACGCTGGAAACCGAACATAGAGTAATAAATATAGAACGGAACCATATTAACGCTGTGCGTACTGTATGCAGTTGCTGCAGCAATCCATGATGAAAAAGCTCCAGCTTCGGTAATACCTTCTTCAAGAATTTGACCGGTTTTGTCTTCTTTATAGAACATCACTTGTTCTTTATCTTGTGGATCATAAAGCTGACCTACAGATGAGAAGATGCCGAGTTGACGGAACATGCCTTCCATACCAAAGGTACGAGCTTCATCTGGCACGATAGGCACCACGTATTTACCCATTTTCTTATCGCGAGTAATCATTGTTAACATTCGAACAAATGCCATTGTTGTAGACATTTCACGATCACCTGAACCATCAAGAAGTGGCTGGAAGATATCGATGGGGGGAACTTCGAGTGGAGCCGCTGTACTTTTACGTACCGGAAGCGAACCACCTAATTGTTTACGGCGTTCTAGTAAGTATTTTTTAGCAGGGCTATCATCTTCTAGTTGGTAATATTTTGCTGCAGCTGCATCTTCATCGCTTAGAGGAATATTGAAACGGTCCTTGAATGCGATCATTTCTTCTTCGGTTAATTTCTTTTGCGAGTGAGTACGATTCTGGCCTTCACCTGCTGCACCCATACCGTAACCTTTTACCGTATGCGCAAGAATAACCGTAGGGCCATCTTTGTGATTCACTGCAGCATCGTATGCGGTATAGACTTTATGAGGATCATGACCACCACGATTCAAACGCCAGATATCATCATCAGTCATGTTTTGAACCATTGCGCTCAATTCAGGATAAGCACCAAAGAAGTTTTCGCGAACATAAGCGCCATCTTTTGCTTTGTAGTTCTGGAATTCACCATCAACGACTTCAAGCATGCGCTTTTTCAAGATGCCGTCTTTATCTTTAGCCAATAATGGGTCCCAGTAGCTTCCCCATAATACTTTGATAACGTTCCAGCCTGCGCCACGGAAGACTGCTTCCAATTCCTGAACGATTTTACCGTTACCGCGAACGGGGCCATCAAGGCGTTGTAAGTTACAGTTAACGACCCAGGTCAGGTTCTCTAGTTTTTCACGTCCTGCCAATGAGATCGCACCCAGTGTTTCTGGTTCATCGGTTTCACCATCACCTAAAAATGCCCAAACACGTCTGTCTTTGGTATCTGCTAATTTACGATGTTGTAGGTACTTCATGAAACGTGCCTGGTAGATCGACTTTATTGGTCCTAGTCCCATCGAAACTGTCGGGAATTGCCAGTAATCAGGCATTAACCATGGGTGAGGGTAGGAGGATAAGCCTTTGCCGCCAGCTTCTTGTCTGAATGTATCGAGTGTTTCTTCATCAAAACGACCTTCTAAAAAAGAACGTGCATAAATACCGGGAGATGCGTGCCCCTGGAAATAGATAAGATCACCGCCATGATCAGGCGTTGGTGCGCGCCAGTAATAATTGAAACCAACATCATAAAGTGTTGCTGATGAAGCAAATGATGCAATATGCCCACCTAACTCGCTAGCTTTGCGGTTTGCTCTAACGACCATAGCGGCAGCATTCCATCTAATGAAAGAACGAATACGACTTTCAATACCCGCATCACCCGGACAGGTTTTTTCTAAATGAGGAGGAATGGTATTTATATAAGCAGTGCTTGCACTATAAGGAAGGTTCGCACCATTGGTTCGGGCCGTATCGATTAGTTTTTCTATAATGAAGTGAGCGCGTTCAACACCCTCTGCTTCTATTATTGCTTCGATAGACTCCGTCCAATCTAGCGTTTCCTGGGGATCAACATCATTTATATGGTCGTCGCTCATTATTTCATCTCAGTGATATTATTTGTGTTACAAAGTTTAGCGTCAATTTGATTTTTGTCAACGTCAAATAAATCAGTATAAATATCAGTAATATACAGAGGTAGAATAATATATTTATCGGTTGGTGTTAATTTTAAAGCTATTGTTGTAAGCTCGCCTGATGGAAATAAATCTTAAAAAACCACTGCTTAATAGCAGTGCAGTTGAAACAAGCGATACAGAAGAAATTGAAGAATGTCTTTATCCTTTAGGGGGAAGATTTCGCGGGTTTTTACCCGTCGTTATTGATATGGAAACAGGTGGCTTTAATCATCATACCGATGCTTTATTAGAAGTCGCTGCCGTTACACTTAGATGTGATGAGCATGGCATGTTGTCACCCCACAGCACTTATGGATGGCATGTAAATCCTTTTGAAGGTTCAAACCTTGAACCTGCTTCATTAGAAGTGAATGGTATTGACCCTAACCTACCATTTCGTCAAGCGATTGCGGTTGATGAAAAGAAATGTCTAGATGAGCTTTTTCTGATCGTCAGAAAAGAAATGAAAGCCAATAATTGTAAGCGCGCTATATTAGTAGGGCACAATGCAGCTTTTGATCTTAACTTTTTGAATGCAGCGGTGCAGCGCATTGCCAAAAAACGCAATCCATTTCATCCGTTCAGTACTTTTGATACGGTGACATTAGCGGCAATGGCCTATAAACAGACGGTTTTAGCTCGCTCTGTTAAAGCAGCTGGATTCCCGTGGGATGCTAATGAAGCACATTCGGCAGTGTATGATACTGAAAAGACAGCAGATTTATTTTGTAATATCATAAATCAATGGGAAGACAAAATAGGAACGAAGAAACTAAACGGTTCAGAAGAATAGCGTTAAAGGGTTTGCATACGTAAATTACAAATATAAGTCATAACCATAAAAAAGCCATAATGAAACTCAATGAAAAAAGACAGCGATGTAACTAGCAAATTTCTGTGTAAGCTTTCTGATCTTGAGAATTTATCTTGTAAAAGTTTTACCGTTGACCACCCACAAAAGTCATCTCGTATATTTATAATAAGAAAGGCCGATGACGTTTTTGGCTATCTAAACGTATGTCCGCATGCCTTAGCACCTTTAGAGTGGAACCCCGATGACTTTCTTGATGAAAAAAAGGAATTTATTATATGCTCAATGCATGGGGCAAAATTCACTATAGAAGAAGGTACATGTGTTGAAGGACCATGCAACGGAGTTGGTTTAACTAAAGTAAATCTAAATATTACTGATGGGACTATCTTTATCGATAATCCCAAGAAAGTAGGTTAATGAATGGTCAATCAAATTTACTAATTCTATTAACCATCAATGTAAGAGTTTATTTTAGAAACAGCAATAGAATGAAGTTTGGCAAACATTTCTGTAAGCTTATGCCACATAGCTGACAAAACGTCGAGAAGGAGGTTTTCAAGTGTAATTGCCCCTAAAATAAACGAAGGAATAGTGATTGTCCAAACTAAATAAAAGGGTATATATGTAGTCTGATTACCCGTAAAAAAGAACCAGTTTAAACATAGCCATAATACACTCCCGGTAATAAATGCGGTTAACGCGCCTTCAAGACCAAACGTTAGTCTATTTCTTATAGTTTTTTCTTCATTGTTATCCATTTCGAAAGTTTTCCCCTATCTTAGTTTATTTTTATTTTTAAACATAAGCCTTTAGTTTGCTCAAAGAAGAAACTCTGCTTATGGTTTTATTACAAGAAACTGTAATTGAGTCCATTTGTTTAACTGTGACTCATTGAATTTTTAATTCAGACTAATAATTGCATATTTACTATTAATGAATGCTTAATAAAGATTTTAACTTTAAAACTTTTATACACTATAAATACTGTTACATATTACTATAAAAAAGCAGATCTTTTAGGTGAATAACTAAAGATGATGCATTGATTTACACTTAGGGAGACATTATGTCTAGCAAACTAGTTATTGAAAAATATGTGAATTTTACTAAAGTCCACTAACTACTTTCATGTATAGCATTTATGATTAAGTTCTTTTTGCGATAATTTAATTATATTTAGTAAATTAAAATTTAAGAGTGTTTTTGGGAATGTGTTATAAAAAATATTTTAAACAGCGCTTTTTAAAACAAGTAGCACAATTCATTTTTTTAATTTTTCTACTTCCAATTTCATCTGCAATCGCAAAAAAACCTTCCCAGTGTTTTGAAATTCAAAAATCCTGTCCAGCATTTCAATCTTTTCGAAAGAAAACCAATCCTGGAAACGTCATTGTTAAAGAAGGTAATAGTTACTCGATTATTCAAAAGAGTAAAAAAGGCACTCATTATAGAGTAAGAATTGAGGGTATCGATAGACAAGAGCGTTGGATTGAAAGCCGCTGTGGGATAAAAACCAATCAATGCGGTACTTCGAACAAGGAAAAAAGTGCCTTAAAAACAATCGCACCAAAACCTAACAATAAAAAAGCAAAATCAGGGCAGTACTTATTAGCGTTGAGTTGGATGCCTTCATTTTGTGAGTCGCGATCTAATAAAAAAGAATGCAGATCGTTGGGTGAGAATCGATATGACGCGACGCATCTTTCATTGCATGGTTTATGGCCGCAACCTCGCGCTAATGCGTATTGTGGGGTAAGTGATACGGACAAAGGTATTGACCGAAATAAACGCTGGCATCTTTTAGAGCCTTTAAAACTATCCCATGAAACGGTTAAAAAACTTGCATTTGTTATGCCAGGTTACGCATCAAATCTGCATCGACATGAATGGATAAAACACGGTACCTGCTATGGCACTGACGCTGATACTTACTACAAACATTCGATTGCATTAACACAAAAAATTAATGAGTCTGCTGTCGGTCGTTTGTTATCAAAAAATATTGGGAGGAAGGTTTCCCTCAAGCAGATACGTCAATCCTTCGATAGTTCATTTGGCAAAGGTGCTGGCAAAAAAGTCGACTTACGCTGTGACCGTAAAGGGCGAATCAGTGAATTGTGGATAAACTTTACCGGTGTCGTTACCGATAAATCAGCAGCTGCTTTAGATGTATCTAAGTTAATGAAGTCCGCTATAGATGCTGGCTCTACCTGTTTTAAAGGCTATGTCGATAGGGCTGATTAGCATTTTTTGTAATATGTTTTTCGCTATTTTTAGCCCGTGAAAAACGATCAGTTATGTTTAATTAGATAAGCTTAGTGCTTTAACGATTTCTGATTCATTAAACGGTCGAGTGAATACCGCGTATAAAGGCAAAATATCGTTCAATTTATCAACGTATTGGCGTTCGCTTTTATCCACAAAAACAATTACTTTAGTCTCTGGAGAATAGCGTTGTAAGGAATAAAGCATCACATCAAGATTGCTGATGTTTACTCCTGCGTAATTATTGCCGTATCCATAAAAGAATTCTGCCGCAATGAAATCTGGTTGTGTATTCTTTATCTTACTCATCAGTTTACGCATCGACTTAAAACACAACTCCTCTATACCTACCTTTTGATATAGCTGAGTAAAGTAAGGATGTGTCGGTGATTCAATCACACTGAAAATAGTTCGCTGTGGCATGAGTATATTGTTATCTCTAAGCTAGCATTTGTATATATCTCAAATAGCTAAACAGTAGCTGGGTTAATTTGAAATTGAATAGTGTTTAAAATTCCCCGCTCTGTAACAAGCTCTATTTACGTTTGATAAAACAAAAAAACGACTAAAAGTAGGGGGGGGACTAAAATAGATAAAAATTGATATATGTCATGCCTAAAAACGAGAATCATTTGCATTTAAGTTTTTGCTTATATACAATTCTTTTTAATTCTATTAGTTTAAGTAAATTAGAGCTAACACAATGCTAAATCCAAGTCCGCTAGTCAGTCATCAAGAATGTTCTCATGTATATGTGAAGAAGATTGTTTCCGATTGTAAAACACAGGTTCGTTTGCTCGGGCTTGGCATTGGCATCGGTTCTTATCTGCAGATATTACGTAATCGTGGTGGAGATATGGTATTGGCAAATAACAATAGCCGTATTAGTTTAGGACGTTCAATCGCCGAAAAAATTCTTGTTTCAGACGATCTTAGTTAACACGATCACTAGTTAACACAGTTTGAAATAACGGTTCTGGTATAAAAGATGGCTAAAAAATGTTGTGGTGGTGAAGTTTGCGATCGCGAAAACACCCCATGTGGTGATTTGAAAATAGCACTAGTGGGTAACCCGAACGCGGGTAAAACCACCTTATTTAATAAGCTCACAGGATCACGTCAAAGTACCGGTAACTGGCCAGGTGTTACGGTTGAACGCAAGCAAGGCTACTTCAAATATAACGGTCAAAGCATTCGTGTTATCGATTTACCCGGGACTTACTCACTGGATTATTCCGATGCCTCTGAAGATGAAGTCATTGCGCGTAAATTCTGCCTCGATTGTCCTGAACATATCTTCGTCAATATTCTTGATGCCAGCACTCTGGAAAGAGGTTTATACCTAACCCTGCAATTGCGCGAACTGGGTATTCCGACATTGGTCTATTTGAATATGATCGATGTGGCGAATAAGCGGGGGATGAAAATCAATGTCGAAGAGTTATCTAAACAACTGAAGTGCCCTGTAATCCCGATATCGTTAAAAGATGGCCAGACCTCAGCGCAGATACAAAAGCAACTGCTCAAAACAAGTCAGGCCAACAATAATCCAGAAGATTTCGCGCTTCAATACGATGAGAATGTTGAGATTGCGTTAGCTGAATTAGAACGCAAAAATCAGTGTAATCGACCAGAAGCATTGAAAATATTGCAGGAAAATCAGTCCACAATAACGGCGAAGATGATCGCTGATATTGAAGAAAAAACGGGTGAAGAACTCGATTTTCTTCTGGCAGAAGTTCGTTTTGAAAAAGCCACAGAGTTGGCAAAGCAAGTTGTTACAGAGCAGGGCAAAGTCAGCCGAACACGTTCTGACAAAATCGATAAATATGTGCTGGGTAACTGGCTCGGTGTGCCGATCTTTTTAGCGATGATGTATTTGCTATTCACCTTCAGTATCAATATTGGCGGTGCTTTTATTGATGTATTTGATCTCACCGCTCAAGCCTTTTTTGTTGATGGTTTGGGAAGTCTGATGGCAAGTATCGGTCTGCCTCAATGGTTGATTACCATAGTCGCTAATGGCTTTGGTGGTGGTGTTCAGGTTGTTGCCACGTTTATTCCTATTATTGGCGCATTATTTCTGTTTCTAACGATTCTTGAAGAGTCCGGTTATATGTCGCGTGCGGCATTTGTGATGGATCACTTTATGCGCAAGCTGGGTATTTCGGGCAAAGCATTTGTGCCGTTGATTGTCGGATTCGGTTGTAACGTTCCCGGTATTATGGCGACACGTACTCTGGATGATGCTCGCGAACGCATCATCACCGTAATGATGTCTCCTTTTATGTCGTGCGGTGCGCGTCTTGCGGTTTATGCTTTATTTGCTGCGGCTTTCTTCCCCGTAGGCGGGCAGAATATTGTTTTTTTGTTGTATTTGATTGGTATCTTATTTGCCATCATGACGGGTTTCATCCTGCGTAAAACCCTATTGAAAGGCGAAGCGGAAGACTTTTTTATGGAGTTACCGAATTACCAGATTCCTAGTATCAACAGTGTATTATTGAATAGTTGGGGCAAGCTCAAAGGGTTTATTTTTGGTGCAGGGCAGATCATTATCATCGTCGTCACGATCATTAATGTATCGAATTCAATAGGCACTGATTTTAGCTTTGGTAATGAGAACTCAGATAAATCAGTACTTAGTGCAACAGCCAGAACGGTAACGCCCATTTTTAAGCCGATGGGTATTGAAGAAGACAACTGGCCAGCAACCGTAGGCATCATCACAGGCTTATTAGCAAAAGAAGTCGTGGTAGGTACACTTGATGCTTTGTATTCTGGAATAGACAAACCCGTTACAGAAGTCAGCGAAAAGGAGCCGTTTGTTTTATCAACAAGTCTGAAAGTAGCTTTTTTAACAATTCCTGCTAATTTAAAAGATGTGGCAAGTAGCTTATCTGATCCGCTTGGTTTATCAACCGTCGCTGATGTTGCAAGTCAGGAAGAAGCGGCTGCAATTCAGGAGATAGATATTTCAACGTTTGGTGCCATGCATAAACGTTTTGATGGCAAAATTGGCGCATTCGCTTATCTTTTGTTTATTCTTTTGTATTTCCCCTGTGTCGCTGCAACAGGCGCAATGATTCGTGAAACATCAGTGGGCTGGGGTTTATTAGGTATTGGCTGGACCACTGGTTTAGCCTATGCCACAGCTGTGATTTTCTACCAGTTAGCCACTATCTCACAGCACCCAACACAATCAATTATCTGGGTGGTAAGTTTGTTAGCGATACTGACGGCAACAATTTACGCGTTTAAGGTCGTAGGTAATAAAGAGCCGGATAATCATAAGCCATTGAACTCTTCGGTGAGCTAACCATGAAACTCGGTGAAATCAGAAACTACATACAACAACGCCAGCAATCTTCGTTAAACGATGTCTCCATTCATTTCGATATCAGCAAAGAAGCTGCGAAGCTTGCGCTCGAATACTGGATTAAAAAAGGTAAGATCGCAGAGCAGGGCGCATCGTGCGGAAGCAGCTGCAATGGTTGTGGCGATGCAGATGAAAGTTACCAATGGGTAACGAATGAGAAGATCGTTCGCTGGTTGTAATTTAATCGAATTAATGATGAAGCCACCCCCCACCTTTGAGGCACTTTTTATAAAAGTGCCTCAAAGGTGGGGGGTGGCTTATCCAGGTCAAGCAAAAACCAACTAAGCTCATTGCCGTTACCCGAAGGAGTTGTCGATGTACTTCGATGTATTATTGTTGAGCTAATATTTCAGGAAACTATTTTTACTCATTTTGTTAAGTAGTATAAAAAAAGGGACAGTAAACTGCCCCTTTTCCATGAATCATCAAAATAGATAATCAATCTACCAAATGTACCCACTTATAAAATTCACCGCCATATCCATCTCCTGTCTTACCTTTAACCATTAAAGCCCCACCATGCGTTGGATTACTTGGTGGAATGCCATAATGCATATCCCATGAGCCACTATCTTTTCGCCATGCAACATTATTCTTACCGGTGACTTTCTGTGGCCAGAAATACTCGATGCCTTCTGCATTTCCGATAAGAGTGCGGTTGATGATTCTGCCGGTTTCAGGGTGTTCAAATGTCACTTTTAGCTTATCGATGTAAGATTCGCTTTGTGCGTCTAGATAATTAATACATTTTGAAATTGGACCGGATATATCTTTCATACTTGCTGAGACGCCAAGTCGCATATGGAGTGGTAGGTTTATCGTGCCAGTTTTTTTAAGCCAGTTTGTATCTCGTGTGCTTGAAATTTTGATATTTCCTCCGTCCGCACGATTTATACCGAAATCTAGACCTTTAAATGACAAGTTCATATCGTATCGACAGTCATCCTGATCAGCCAGATTCATACGGTACACCAGCTCATAACTTGCGTTTACAGTGCCTGTAGTATCCTTACAATTATCCGTACGAGGACCTGAATAACCGATGTAATGTTTATCACCGATATTACCTGAATTCATCAATTTGAATGCCTGTGAGGTACATTGATCATCACCCCAGAAGTAGGGTACAAAACTCACGTCATTATTCTTTTTACATTCTGCGGTTGCTACCATTGATGCCTTATTACCTGTAGCGCAGTAAGGCTGGTTTTCTTCGGTGTAATCACCGCCATAGTTATTGTGGTGATCTATGCGCAACGGTTGTACCGTTAACCCTCCACTGGTTTGATTGATATAACCGGGAAAGCCCCAAATCTCAGGTGTTTGATAACCTGTACTACCACCGTTGTAGAATTTCACTTCATCATTTTGCCAGGTAATTCCAACCAGATTGTCACTCAATTTATGGATATAACCGGGTGTACCACGCACTGATTCCGGGGTGCGTCCCGCCTGTGCAAATGCATAGAAGTCAACATCATCATGTGCAATGTACGTGGAGACCCGTGCAGTTGAATCTGATCCTTTACTATGGCCAAACACACTAACATCAGGCTTATTGAAGCGGGTTTTTAGTGTGTATAGCAAATCATCAAGCGCGTTAGCTGCATCGCTTACGCTGTTATCGTAGTTAATCGCATCGAATATATCTGAGTTATCACTGTACTGTAAGGATAGGTAAGTACGACCTGCATTGGGTGATATGATGGATGTGAATTGTTTGTAGTCTCCATTTTCAGCATTAGTGCCTGGCACAAAGATGTCGAATTTAGATAAACAAGCTGGCGCATCTGCAAATTTGGCTCTTATACGATCTTCAACACAGCTGGCGATCTCTTCACGATCTGCCGTCATGGTACAGGCGACACCGGATGAAGAGTGTTGGCTAAGATCTACGATATAGACATCGTCTTGAGTAAAGGATTTGTTACAGCTGGTTGTGACGTCATCTGGCGGTGTTGAGGAATTATCTGACCCTCCGCCACCGCCGCCACAGGCAACGAGAAAAGCATTGAGACAAAGGACAGTGCTTATGCGCATTAAGTTATTCATAGTGATCTCCGAAATAGTGAGTAAAGTTGTATGTGCTACGGAAATAACTATAGAGATCGGGTGATAGCTAAGGTATGGGGTGAATCCCCCATTTGAATTAAAAAAACAGGCTATAAGTAGGGGGGTGACATTTTATATTTCAAGGGCAAAGCAAGAGCCTTTATTCTCGATTGAATGAATACTTATTTTAAGATTATGCTGTTCTGCCAATTCTCTTGTGATGGCTAAACCTAAACCTTCACCGTCCGAGCTTTCGCCCTTTTGGTAAAGCTGTTGTAATTTATCGATGGCTTCATTCTTGATTCCATTGCCGGTGTCATGAACTTCAATTCTTATTCCATTATTGAGACGACGGCATCCAATTAGGACTTTCCCTTTATTGGTGTTTTTAATCGCATTTGATGTGAAGTTGGAAACGATGCGCATCAATACTAATGGCGGGAGTTGAGTGATAAAACTGGAATTTACCATTCGGAATTCAAGCCCTTTTGCGAGAGCTTCGGTTTCGAACATTTGTTTGATGGTAGATAGAATCAGCGAGACTGGGTATGGCTCAATCTCTGAAGAAATGATTGTGGTGTTTTCGTCTGCACTTTCCTCCCCAGCTACATTGAGTGAATGACTGATTTGATAATCTGAACCTGCTGTTTTTGCTTCCCCTGTTTCTTCTAATGCGTTTACTTCTTCAGGTCGTGATTCCTGCAAATAGCTATTACAAAGCTGTTCCATATAATCAAAGGCATCGTGTAATTGCTGTTTTATTTCGGGGCTTTGTTTGTGTGAAATACTGTCCATGGTTGATCTTAACGAGATCAGGGGTTGTCGAATATCATGGCTGGCGGTAGCGAGTTGTTGTTGTCTTTGTCGGGCGACTTCGCGTACTCGCGAATAGTTTTTTTCCGCTTCAAACAGTGATTTATTCATCTCTGCTTCGCGTTTTATGGCTTCTAGCTGCTTTTCCAAAGCGATCTCATGGTCTTTTCTTAAGCCTAACATTTGAGCGCTGATGATTGTCATGACCGCGATACCGATCAGTAAATAGGTTGTGTAATTGGCATAGCTGATGAAGGCATCGGGTAAGTTTTGCGAGAAGAAAAATAGCACAGCCAGTACACCGACAAAGAAGGTAATAATGACCATCGTTAAGGTGGTGAATTTGTTTCTTTTGGAGCTTATCCAGCTACTCATCGCAATCACGTTAAACAGGAGCATCAGGAATAAAAAGACATTGGCGATTGCAGAAATTACGGAGAAGTCTCCCTTGACGACAAAAGCGATTAGTAGCAAATTAATGAACGCCAGAGCTAAACTGATTTTTTTAAACAGTATTTGGTTAACCCCTAAGTTGGAGACTTTGCTGCTGATATAGAAGCCGGCTGCGTTTATAAATAATAGTATGTAAAGCGCTGCGCTCTGATTCCAGCGTGGTGAATCGGGCCAGATAAACTTAAAGGAGAAGCCGTCGATGGTCGCGATTAATAATAGACCGAGCAAAAACAGTGTGGCGTAATAACTGCCGATTGGGCTTTTCATGATAAGTGTTAGTAGCAGGAATAGCAGTCCTAGTGATAAGCCAACCGCGTAAAACCAGGCACTTAATACATTATCCGCATTGACGATTTCGGCAAAACTTAATGGTGATTCCAGGGAGAACGGGAGGAATGTTGATCCGCGCGTTTCATAACTGATTAAAATGTTAGTTGTTTCGTTGGGCAGGATTTCAATCAACTCGGTATTGAGCAATCTAAAGTTACTTTTGCGCGCTGAAAAGGGCGTGGTTTGATCTTCGTTTAGAATGAGTTCGAATCTATTGTTTTGATTCGTGTTGACTAGAAAGGCTTGCAGGCCTAGTCGATAGGGCACTCTTGCTACGAGCTTTTGTAATGATGTCTGCTCTGTATTGTTGTTAATGCTAAGCAATAGCCAGAAATGAGAGTCGTGGCTGCCGACATTGAATATAGCATTCTCTAACTGTATAGCCTGTTCAGACATTAATTGAGTGAGGGCAGCATCTTTGCTTAATGTAAGTTGAGGGTCTTCAATATAGGCTAGGCTGCTGATATCAACGGTTGAGTTTTGCGCTTGTGTATTTTCGGTGTTTGAATTCTGAGCGTGCGCGACAAGATTGCATCCCAATAGCAATGTGATTAAAAAACACCGAAAAAGAATGAAGGTTCTAGAATTAGTCATAGTAGTTGATATACAGTGAGGGTATCACAATTACCTTTTGCGGAAATCTATTCCATAAATGTCTGTTGAAACTGTCAGTCCAGAGTACACCGCTATCATAGCCGATGATCATCAAATTGTGCGTCAAGGTTTGAGAGTGGCGCTTGAAACCAAAGGACTGGTTGAGCGCAAAGGTATTAGTGTGGTTGCAGAGGCGGAAAATGGTTTTGAAGCGATTGCCGAGGTTAAAACCCACAAACCCCATGTGTTGTTGCTGGATATCGCAATGCCATTGGCCGGTGGCGCTGAAGTTGTTAATGATATTCAGCGCTGGAGTCCAGACACTAAAATAGTCGTGCTGACGGGAATCAATGCACCGGGTTTGGTGTGTAACCTTCTGGATGCGGGGGTTGATGGTATGTTTTCCAAAGGCTCGGATATGCAGGAGCTTTATGAAAAACTGCCGTTGATAATTCGAGGTACGCGCTATATCGCACAGAGTTTTGTTGATTTGATGGAGTCGTACAACAATAGCCAGAGTTTGACGGAACGGGAAAAGCAAACCCTGAATATGATCATCGCCGGTAAAACCAATAAAGAAATTGCGAATATTCTGGTGATCAGCCCAAAAACCGTAGACAAGCATCGCACCAGTTTGATGAACAAACTGAATGTGCATTCGATCGCCGAATTGATCACTTATGCATTGCGCAATGGCTTGATAGACCCTGATCATACTTCCTGACTCTCTTTCGTTTTCTTGAATTGTTTACATCAAATTCCGAGAATAAGGTGTGGAGCAATCTATTGATATGGGGTGAATCCCTTATTTGCCGTTTGAATAAATTTTAAATTCTGTGATTTATTTACTACAATAAAATATAAAGTCATAAATAATAAAAAATGCAGCTGAAGTTGCAGCTGTTATTGCGAGGAAAAAACGATAAGTAAAAGTGGTACAGACCGCTTCGACCTAATAAATATAAATGGGGGATTTACCCCATAACAAAATAACCTCGGTTTCTCTAATCTAGAAACTAGCAATAACGCTTATAGAGAATATAGAGGATAGAGACATGAACACACTAGCAATGAAGTTGGATTCAACTAACGGATCTGCATTAGCAGAATCATTTCATGCATCACTGGTATACATTTTCGGAGTTTTATTTTTACTCGCATCAAATGTTGTGTTGATGAGTAAAGCCGAAGCCGCAAATTGTGGTGGCTTAAATCAATATGCCTGTAAGGTCACATTTAAACGCCTCAAGGCATGTGATAAAGGCCTGCATAAAAACTATAAAACAAAACGCTGTGTTCGCAATAAAAGAATACTTCCACCTAAACAGAAGAATTGCGGCAAGCTAAATCAGATGGCATGCAGAATTACAGTGACCCGTCCGAAGGCCTGTGATTTCGGTTTACACCGCGATAGCCGTACATTCAGATGCGTTAAAAATAGAAAAATTCTACCGCCCAAGCAGAAAAACTGCGGAAAATTAGGTCAATATGCTTGTAAGGTTACAGCGACGCGCTTAAAAGCTTGTGATCTTCATTTGGTGAAAGATAAACGCACCAACCGTTGCAGAAAAGTAAAGTCGATCATTCCGCCAAAACAGCAGAACTGCGGTAAGTTAAATCAGTATGCCTGTAAAGTTACGGTGACTCGTCCTAAAGCTTGTGACTTCGGATTAGTCAGAGATAAAAATACCAAACGCTGCAGAAAGATGAAGTCAGTTCTTCCTCCCAAGCAAACCAATTGTGGCAAGTTGGGGCAGATGGCATGTCGTATTACAGTTACTCGTCCTAAAGCTTGTGATTTTGGTTTACATCGAGACAAACGTACCTTCCGTTGTGTAAAAAATAAAACAGTGGGTGAAGTGATAGTACCTCCGATGAAGCATTGCGGTAAGTTGAATCAACGTGCATGTAAAAAGTGGGAGAGGGTTGTGGCTTGTGATAAAGGTCTTCGTAGATACCCGCCAACAGGTAATTGTGTAAAGAGAAAAAAAGTTAATATTAAGAACTTCATAAAAACCGCCAAGAATGTGAAGAATGAATCATTTGGATTAATCAAGATCATGGCTACTGGTTACGGCTGTTACTTTAAAAATCCACCAGCGGCTGCATTACTAAAAGCAGGCCTAAACGGTAAACAGAAGAAAAAGGGTTTTATCAAGGCATTGAAGAAAGCGATCAAAAACAAGGATGCTAACTTCGGTCTGGTTCTTGGGCAATCAACGTGCATCAAACAGATTGTTTCTCAGGCAAGCCGAGAAGGGTATAAAACGCTAACCATCGGCTATTCTGGTGGAGGGTCGTTAGGTGTAGGTGCATTTGCAGATAATGGGTTTGCCTACGATATAAAAGCGTTGAATCATTTCTTTAAAAGCCCAAATACAAGAAGAATACCAAACCCAACGTTCTATCAGACAAAAGCCTATTCGGGTGGAATTCAGGCTGGTCTTGCTGGGGGCTTCAATCTGGGTATATTTAAAGGTTCAAGTGCGGCTGATACCAGAGGAAGTGATACACATGGTGTTACCTTTGAAGCGGGTGCAGGCGTTGGCGGGGGAACAGGAATCTGGTTTGATTACAATGGGAAACTGGATGGAATTTCTGCATCGGCAATAGTTGGAGCATCAGGTAAAGCGGGTGCTTATAATCGAATCAACACATCTTTCTATAACCTGAAAGGTCCAAATGTAGTTAATTGTGGTGCGAGAAACCAGCGCGCCTGTAAGCCTTGGGAAAGTGTTCCGGCTTGTAAGAAAGGTCTAAAGCACAATCTGACAACAGAGAAATGTCATGTTAAAGCCATACAAGCCATACAAGTTAGAAAGCTAAATTGTGGTGCTAATGGTCAACGTGTTTGTTCAATTCAAGAGCAAGTACCAGGTTGCAACCCCGGTTTAAAAATCGATTTCAAACTCAAGCGTTGCGTTTATAAATAATCCCCCAGTAATAAAGTTACCCCTGAATCTATTTAAGGGGTAACCAAAATTCAGGTCTTAAGCCTAAGGATCAAATATGAAAACTTTACTCAATCATTCAAAACTTGTTATCACTTTTTTATTAACATTGTCTTTCTTCATGATGAATCCCGCGTTTGCAGCGAAAGCAGAATTACCCTATGCAGACCAGGTTCCCGCTGGCGAGCCGATGGCAATAGACGGCATTTGGAAGAATGCGGTTTTAAATAAAAACTTTCGTTTTGAAGGTGGCCGAGGAATTAATTTAGATCCTTGGGTTGCCTATATATTCTGGAAGGTGGAGCCTGAGATGGTCGCGATGCAAAACATGACACAGGCAGCCCCGGGAAAATTCATCGGCTATAACTTAATTGATAAGCAGTCATTTGAAATTACCTTACAGCCCAATGGAATCATGAAATACAAATCTGCCATATTTTCCTCTGATTTCGTCCCCGTGCAATTAGATTACCCTGACCAGATGGCAGCGGAACTGGCAAATATGGGTGGAGGTAGCAATGCGCAAATGCAAGCAGAAGTTAGCCCCGAACCAGCTCCCGCCCCAGCGCAAAACCCTGAACAATCAAATTGTTCTAACTGGGCTATCGACCCTGAAACAAATACACCAGTGTGTATGGACTAATCAGAATTTACTAACTTTTATTACCTAACTACAGCCATTTGCAATGGGATAACGCTTTGCAATGGCTTGTGGTGTAGGTTGTTTGTAAGGTTTTTTAAGATAAGGAATATTTTTGTTTAACCTTTTGTTTTGCCCTTGCTTCTTCTCTGCAAGCGATTGTGCTTTTTTATAGAAAGTGACGGCTTTTTTACGTTGACCACGTGCGTCATAGAACATGCCTTGGGCAATGTATTTATGGTATCTGGCTCTTAGGGTTGTTGTTTTAGATGTGTTGAGTTCTTTGATCTTGCCCAAATTGCTCAACATATAAAGTTTAAGTGCTTTAAAACGATTAACTATTTTGCGATATTTAGAGAATTGTTTTTGTGCTCTGTGGTTATCGTTTAGTGCTTTTTGAGAGTAGCCACAGTTGTTAAAAACCTTTTGATAGGCAAACGAAAACTGTGGATTATTCGGATAACGTGATCTCAGAGTCTGGGTTAAATCCAGATACTGGCATAAATTATCTGAACCACTGTAGATGATTTCATTGACCACCATTCGACCTGCTTCCGGGGCAAACATCGGGCTCTCTTTCACTGCCTGATGGATTAATTGAATACCTTTGTTTCTATTACCGGAAAAGTTTACTAATTTGCTCAACCAGCGCAAACCAGGGGGAACAGAACCGGTATAGAACTCAAACAAACCAATACCAATTAAGCCATCTTTTTCATCAGGATAGTCACGCATCAGTTTTTGTAATTTTAGTCTGGCCTGTTTGCCATTTTTATACGCCGCCATCCATTGTTTACGACCGGCATAGGCTCTCGCGACTAACATCTGAGACATGCCGCTATTTAACAGATGTTTTGGGTTTTCTGGGTTGGTTTGTAATTGTCGCTGTGAATGTCTAACGCTTTTTTCTAAGGTAGATAAGGCTTGTTGTGCACGTTTCTTGTTTTGTCCTTCACCGGATAATGCCCATTGAATAGCGCCTTCAAAGAAACCATTCATGGGGTCTGATGGGGCTCTTTTTATTTGATGGGATAGCAGTCGTTGCGCGTGTTTAAGCTGATTATTCATCAATTGGTCGATGATTTTTCTGCCGACCTGGGCTTCACAGGCATAGCTGTTTATCGGTAACAGTAAGCTCAATAAAAAGGTAAAGATGGATACTTTAGTCAACACTACGGCCACAATATTTTCTGGGTCATTGGTTAACAATAGCGACACAAGGGAAAGAGATCAAATTCAATAAGAAATATCTACTCTGAGCTCAGTCCTTTATTTATATAAAGTCATTAGAAAAGTGCGATATGCGTTAACAACTTAACTATCCACAACTTAAGGTATGAGAAGTTCACTTTGACAATTTAATGCGAATTCCAATATTCGAGGAACCCGTTTCATCATATTGTTCGCAGTATAGTGACACATGACTTTGTTCATCTTGCCCTTTCCAGCTCGACATTATGGTTGCTTGTTCGGGCCAGTAAAGCTCGTTTTTAGATGATATAGGATTCACCAAAACAGCGTTTGCCATTTCTTTAGCTGCGGCGCAGGTTTTCTCGTAGCCATCATGCCTTAGTGATATGTAAAGTCCATTGGGTGAGAGTATCTGAATGGTTGTATCTGATTTTTTGTTCTGAAAAAAGTTCAAGCGCTCTGAGTCAGTTTCTTGAATAAAACCATAACGTTTAGCAAATTCAGGAATCTCTTTTTGAGATTTCAGACTTACCGCATCACGAAAAAATTCTGACCCTAATTCATCATCAGCGTATGCCATTCCTGAAAATAGAATGCTTAAAAGCAGTATAGATATAGTAGATGTGATAAATGTGAATGGTAACAAAAGACGTTTCAGGAAAAACATTGAGCTAATCTCATAAGGTGCAAAAAGTATTGAGAATAGCATCAGCGCTTAATGCTTGTTAAATGAAAATACACCCCCCTACTTATAGCGTCTTTTTTCTAAACTGTAAAAAAGTGCTTATAAGTAGGGGGTGTATTTAGTTATCCTTAGTTATGGTATTTAGCTTTCGTTGTTAACTAAAGCCACTGATATCAGCTTTTTAAAGCCTTTGATGCTTTGCTTAAACCAATATACAAACTCACACACATTGCCAATAATACAAAGGTAAATGGCAAGCCGGTAGAAACCGCCATGGCTTGTAATGCGCCCAGTGCTTCTTTACCACCGACCAATAATAAGGTGATTGCAACTAAGCCTTCGAAGGTACACCAGAATACACGTTGTGTTACCGGAGCATCTTCTTTACCGCCAGCAGTAATGGTGTCGATAACCAATGAACCAGAGTCAGAAGAGGTGACAAAGAATACCAAAACCAGAATAATGCCAATAAGGGACAGTACGCTGCTAAATGGGAAGTTTTTAACCATTTCAAACAGTTTTAACTCTTGAGCCACTTTAGCAACGGGTGCTGCAGCATCTGCAATCACTTGTGAAATAGCTGCTCCACCAAATGCGCTCATCCATAATACACAAAGAAGTGTAGGAACGATTATTACCGCGAGAACAAACTCTCTGACTGTTCTACCACGTGATACACGAGCAATAAACATGCCTACGAAAGGAGACCATGAAATCCACCATGCCCAGTAGAAGGAAGTCCAGCCTTGTGAGAAGTTAACATCTTCACGACCGAATGGCGTCGAGAGTGGTATTAATTGCTTAACGTATTCTAGACCTCCAGCGAAGAAAGATTGAAAAATATCAGCAGTGGGTCCTACGATAATAATGAAAAGCAAAAGTATAAGCGCAAGTCCCATATTAATTTCGGAGAGTACTTTAACGCCGCCATCCAAACCACGTAGCACTGATATTAATGCAACGGAAGTAACCACTGAAACCAGTACGAATGCGGCTACACTACCGGTGCCCCACCCAAACAAAAAGTTGAAACCAGCAAGTGCCTGCGTGGTACCAAAACCCAGTGAGGTTGTTAGGCCAAACAAGGTTGCAAAAACTGCGGTTATGTCAATAAGATGACCTGGCCAGCCCCAGACTCTCTCTCCCAATAAAGGGTAAAATGCAGAGCGTAAAGTTAGAGGTAAGTTATGATTATACGAGAAAAATGCTAGCGCTAATGCAACAGTGGCGTAGATAGCCCAAGGGTGAAGACCCCAATGGAAAATAGTGGCTGCCATGGCAAGTTTACGCGCACCATCGGCATCTCCCGCGGCTGCACCTAAAGGCGCCCAGTCTGTTCTTACACCGCCTTCGCCTACTGTGATACCGCCCATGGAAGAACTAAAGTGTGACATCGGTTCTGATACACCAAAGAACATCAAGCCAATACCCATGCCTGCGGCAAATAGCATCGCAAACCAGCCAATATAGTTGTAATCCGGGGTAGCGTCTTGACCGCCTAACCTGATTTTACCCAGTGGCGATAAGGCGAGATAAAAGGCAAATAGTACAAAGATATTTGCGGCACTTAGAAAAAACCAATCAAAGGTGCTGGTAACAGCTGGCCGCAACCACTTAAAAAATGTTGCAGCTTGTTCTTGAAACATCAGGGTTAGTAAAACAAAAGCGACTACTGAAAGTCCTGAAATGATGAAGACTGGGTTGTGAATGTCCAGTCCGAAGGGTGACACATTATCTTGTCCTATCTCGTAATCCGTTTTAATTTTTGGCACTAATCCTCCATAAATTGATTTAGGGTGGGGTCTAGTAATAACAGTTTTTGAATGTTGTTAAGGACATAACTCCGACTTCTATTTTTATACAAAAGTTGTGTGTATTTTAAATAGTGCGGTTAGGGTAACGCGAACAGCTCGATAAAAGTAGGGGGTGACCCTACTTATTATTGTCTATTGATTATTAACTCCATGGAAATGGGCTGTTTGATACAGGATGTAATTTGCCTTCTGCATAGCGTGAAAATCTGAATGGCGTCAATAACGAAGAAGTTTCGCCATTTCCTTCACGACAAATATCTTCTGCCACTAATTTACCCACACCGAGCATTTTATAACCGTGGTTAGAATCCGCAATCATGTAGCAATTATCGCGTACCTTATCGAAGACAGGAAAACTATCTGGTGTAAATGCACCGATACCGCCAGATGCTTCATTTTTGTAATGAGCCATTTGACCAGAAAAACGTTTTTGACAGTGTGCGAGTGCGGAAACCCACATATGAGCAAATTCCGTTCCTACTATAAATTCTGGTGATTCAGAACCGTAAGGATCAACTGCTACTTCATCAGCATCTTTATCAACGATAAAAGGCGCAGCACCGCCTTGAATACCACCAAAATGGAAATCAGGCTTATAGTAAATGCCCCACATTTCATCGGTAATCAGCGAACCATCGTTATCTGAATAAAGTGGTGCGTCGGTATCAACATGAATTACGGGTGGCATTTTGCCATCGTTAGTGACTTGTAGGTTTGGATCAACACCGAGCGTGCCTTCTTGTAAGGACCAGTAAACCCACATCGGGATATCATCCGTGACAATCCCAGTCTCAGGGTTTTTGATACTAATGGTCTTAGGCATTTCTAACATGTCCCAGAACTGCTTTGCCCATGGTCCAGCACCTATAACCACATAATCAGTTGCGATATCGCCTTTGTCCGTTTCCACGGAAGTGATCGAGCCTTGCGCATCCTGTTTAAATCCAGTAACCGTAACGCCGCTCATGATACGAACACCTTCAGCCTCAACCTTGTTGGTTAAACCATACATTGCTTTGGTGTTGTTCGCATAACCGCCGGGTTTTTCGTGAAGTACCGAAGTAATGCCTTGTGCCTGCCAATCATCAAAAAGCCCGCGCATGTATTTGGTGCAGTCTTTTTCACCTTCGATAAAGGTAGATTCATAACCAATGGCTTGTTGTTGTTTATGTATAGAAGCCACATCTTCGTGCATGCTTTCGCTACTGATTTGCATATAGCCTACGGGATGATAACTGTAGGCTTCCGGATCGCTTTCCCAAACCTTTACACTGTGAGCCATCAATTCACGCATCGCAGGCTGGAAGTAATTATTACGAATAACGCCACATGCGATCCCGGTTGCCCCAGCGCAGATGCCTGATTTATCTAGAATGATAATGTCTTCGCCACTCTCTTTTCCTCCAGCTTTTCCTCCAGCTTTGCCTTTAGCTTTTAATTCTAATGCCAGGTGGTAGGCGGTACTTAGGCCGTGTATGCCAGCGCCGACGATTACGTATTTTGATTGCTTTGGAAATGCCATTGTCTCTGTCCTTGGTTATTGTCCTAACTTCTTTAATTATTGTTTTTAGTATTTGTTTAGTTTTCCTTTTAATTAAATGCTAGCTAAGACACATTTTCGATTGACGTTAAAATCATGTGTAAAAATGAATCAGCAGATGATCGTGGTGAAAAAAGCAGGTATTCGTTTTCTGCCCCTTGCTTGCTCAGTTGCATGATAATTACTCCCAAATACTCCATTGAAGTACGCGTGACTGAAAAAGTATCGAAACTTGAGGGGTCAGAAGTTGGCTGAAGATTTATTGGGCAAACTCGTTCTAATGCTGATATTGCATTTTCCCCACTGATTTTTAACATCGCCCAGCTGTCAGATTGGTCGCTCAAGTAAGCGGCATCTTTTGTTTTCTCTTGTATATGAGACACAGCATTGCCATTTTTATAAACCGCTTCATTTTCAAATAAGACAAAACACTGTTCTTGCTGTAAACCCAAGATGCGCATGTTATCGATAGCGGATATTGTGAATTTCCCCACCTCGGGTAAATCGGTTTTGTAAGCTGCTTTGATATTTTCTGCTAAAGCCGACTTTTTATCTTCAGGCATCGCCATTGAAACCAAGGAGTGTCCCAAAAGCTCCGATACTTGAATGCCATCAAAGCTTTGATTAAAACCATTTAAAGGTGTTTGCGCTTCTAGTGTGAAGCTACTATTCGAATGAGGGTTAGACACGTAAACGTTCTCCATCTGGATCTATAAAGTGGGCTGAAACAATTTCAACATCGATTTCTTTACCTTGAAGCAGATTACTCGCGGTAACAATTTCGCCCATGCGTTGATGTCCGCTTTTTATAAATCCGATGCCAATCGAATGGCCAAGAGAAGGAGAGAAGGCGACCGAACTCATCCAGCCTTCATCGTTCTCAGTGATGGCGCTTTTTCCTTTCTGGATGAAATGAGCACCTGCTGAAAGTTTCTCGCTTTTATCGACGGGTACAAACCCAACCAATCTATTGGCATCTTCTTTAATAAGATTCGGACGTTCAGACATTATATTGCCGATACTGTCTTTTTTCTTCGATACCATACGACCCATGCCAAGATTATGCGCGGTGGTTTGACCCGTAAGCTCATTACCCGCTGCGTGTCCTTTTTCGATGCGCATTACGCTGAGTGCTTCAGTGCCATAAATGACAGCATCAAATTCTTCGCCAGCCTGCATCAATGTTTTCATCATGCTGTAGCCATAACGAGTCGGGACTGCGATTTCATAAGCGAGCTCGCCGGAGAATGAAATGCGGAATAAACGCGCCGCTGTTCCACCACACACCGTAATGTCGCCACACGCCATAAATGGAAACGCTTCATTACTGATATCAAATTCGGGATCAACAATTTTCTGTAACAGCTTGCGAGCATTAGGACCTGCCACAGAATATTGCGCATATTGCTCAGTGGCTGAAATCACGTGTACATCTAAATCTGGCCATAAGCATTGTCGGCAAAATTCCAGATGTCTGGATACGCCAACCGCATTGGCTGTGGTGGTGGTCATCAGATAATGATGTTCACCAAGACGCGCGGTGGTGCCGTCGTCCATGGCGAAGCCATCTTCTCTTAACATTAAACCGTAACGCACCATACCGACTTTGAGGGTAGAGAAGGTATTGCAGTAAACGCGATTTAAAAATTCTCCCGCATCACGACCCTGAATATCGATTTTACCTAAAGTACTCACATCGCAGATGCCCACAGAGTTTCGTGTTTGGGTAACTTCACGATCGACACTTTCGCGCCAGTGAGTTTCTCCATCTTTAGAAAACCATTGCGCGCGCATCCAAGCGCCTACTTCAACAAATTCTGCACCTTGTTCTTTGGCCCATCGATGACTGGGTGTGAGACGTGTCGGACGGAATTCTTTACCCCGAGATCGACCTGCATACGCCGCAATAGATACGGGTGTATAAGGTGGTCTGAAAATGGTGGTGCCGACTTCAGGAATGGTTTTGCCTTCGTTGTCCGCCATTACTGCCATCGCAGGAATATTTGAGGTTTTGCCCTGATCTGTTGCCATGCCCAAAGTGGTGTAGCGTTTTACGTGCTCGACTGCGGTGAAGCCTTCTTGTTGTGCGAGTCTGACATCTTTGGTGGTAACGTCATTTTGAAAGTCTAACCAACTGCGTGATTTGGTATCTGTCTTTACAAACCAGAAAGCGGAGTTCGCGATAGACTCAGATTCTGCCTTAGGGCACCCCCCCACTTTGGAGGCATTTCCTAATTCTTTGGATAATGATTTGGCTAATTCGTATCCACTACTTAACGCAGATGATAAGTCTAAATGACCGTTTGCGGCTCCAGCAATATGCATTTCTGGAGGGAGTCCCCCACTACCATCTCCACTCGGCACAAAAGAGAGAATATCTTCATTCCATTGGGGTCTACCACGATGATGACAACTCAATTGTACATTCGGGTTCCAGCCGCCTGAAACGGCGAGGCAATCTGTATCGTAAGTTTTACCATTGGATAACTGAATCGATTGAAGCGCATGACGACCTTTTGTATCAATCACATGAGCACCCATTTCAATGCTAGCTCCAGCAATTTCGGCGACGGGATGAATGTCGCGGCTATCAATCACTGCCTGCACAGTGACACCTTTAGCAACAAGATCACTTGCTGTTCGCCAGCCATCATCATTATTGGTAAATATACTGACGTTTTGACCGACAGCAACATCATAGCGATTCGCGTAGGTTCTAACTGCCCCAGCTAACATTACTCCAGGTCGGTCATTGTTCGGAAAAGCAATGGGTCTTTCAGTCGAGCCTGCGCTTAAGATGGCGCGTTTAGAATAGATGCGCCAAAGCACTTGTCTTGGTTTGTTTCCATTGTATGCAATATCACTAGCAGAAAGGTGATCTGTTTTACGCTCAAGTGCGCTGTAAATACCATGATCGTAAGCACCGAGGACAGTAGTGCGTTTCATTAAACGTACATTATCCATCGAGGCTAATTCAGCCAAGGTTGCCTTTGCCCATGCTGCACCATGCATTTCGTTGACCTGATAGGTTTCGTTATTTAAACGACCACCCATGACAAAGTCTTCATCAGCGAGAATCACTCTGCTTCCTGCCTGAGCAGCCGCTAATGCCGCAGCTAAGCCACTAGGGCCTGCGCCGATAATTAAAATATCGCAGTGCAAAAAGCCTTTGTCGTATTTATCGGGATCTTCTTGTCCTGATAGCTCACCTAAACCCGCTGATTGGCGAATAATTGGCTCGTAGAGTTTTTCCCAAAATGCCTTTGGCCACATAAAGGTTTTGTAATAGAAACCAGCAGTAAGGAAGGGAGATAAGAAATCATTGATTGCCATTAAATCGTGCTTTAACGAACCACGATGGTTTTGGCTGCGCGCTTCTAATCCTTCAAAAAGCTCAGCAACGGTTGCGCGCACATTAGGTTCCTGATACGCACCTGTACGTAAATGCATCAATGCATTTGGCTCTTCCGAACCTGCCGTGAAAATGCCTCGGGGACGGTGGTATTTAAATGAACGAGCGACTAGTTTTTGATCATTCGCGAGTAATGCAGAGGCAAGTGTATCGCCTTGATAACCTTCAAACTGTTCACCATTGAAATTGAAATGGATGGTTTTATCACGATCTATGAAGCCGCTACTTTTGTCTTTATTTAATCTGTTTTGTTGGCTCATTTCTTACCGCCTTGAGTAGCTCGCGCGGTTTTATTAGCTAACGCAACATCTTTAGCCAGCTCAACATTATAAATTTCATGGGTGATGGTATTGCGAGTGACAACTAACCACGATCGATCACCTTGTTCGTGATACCAAAGTTCTTTGTGTTCGCCCGCATTGTTTTGTCTTAGGTGAACATAGTCGTGGTATTGCTGAAGTGCTTCTGCCGTTTTTGCGTCATTAACATCTTCACCTTCGGTTCTTTCTCCTACCCAGGCTGGTCGATTAATTAAACAGGCATCACCTAAATAGACGAATTCAGATGAGTCACGAGGGCCGAGAAGAGGGTGGTTAATAATCATTCTTTTGTACCTCTTGAATGAATTAAAAATGACACCCCCCCACTTATGGGCATTTTTTTAATAGCGTTTAGTTTGTTGAAATTGAAGATAGTCATAATTAATGCGTATTCGGTTGCGCGCCTCGTCCGTTTTCATCAACAATATTGCCGGTCTTAAATCTATCGAGACGATAGCCTCTGGCAACTTCGTGCGGAGTATCTGTAGCGAGAAGGTGGGCGTAACACAAGCCACTAGCAGGTGTCGCTTTGAAACCGCCGTAACACCAGCCGCCGTTAAAATACAATCCCTTGATATGCGTTCGATCTATAAATGGCGAGCCGTCCATCGACATATCCATCACTCCGCCCCAGTTTCGTAACAGTTTTGCGCGGCCAATGGAGGGCATAATCGCCATACCGCTTTCACATACATCTTCCACTACTGGCAGATTGCCGCGTTGTGCGTAGGTGTTGTAACCATCGATATCACCACCAAACACCAAGCCACCTTTGTCCGATTGGGAAATATAGAAATGTCCCGCGCCGAAAGTTATCACGCCATCAATAATCGGCTTTAACCCTTCACTGACAAACGCTTGTAATACATGACTTTCAATCGGTAAATTCATACCTGCTTGTGACATTACCCGGCTAGAAGAACCCGCCACACAGGACGCCACTTTTTTAGCGCCGATGTTACCTTTATTGGTTTTAACACCGGTACATTTTCCATCTTTAATCAGGAAGCCCGTGACTTCACAATTCTGGATAATATCGACGCCTCGACTATCTGCGCCACGCGCATAACCCCAGGCTACAGCATCGTGTCTTACGGTGCCGCCACGTTTTTGTAAGAGCCCACCTTTGATGGGAAAACGTGCGTTGTCAAAATCGAGGAAAGGGTAGAGCTCACGCACACCTTCTTGATCCAGTAATTGTGCATCAGCACCCGACATAAGCATCGAGTTGCCACGACGAACATACGCATCTCGTTGGCCATCACTGTGGTAGAGGTTAAGTATTCCGCGTTGCGACACCATCGCGTTGTAGTTTAAATCTTGCTCGAGTCCTTCCCAGAGCTTCATCGATAATTCATAGAAAGGTTGGTTTTCCGGGTGTAAATAGTTAGAACGAATAATCGTGGTATTACGTCCCACATTTCCGCCACCAATCCAGCCTTTTTCCAAAACAGCCACATTGGTGATGTTGTATCGGCTTGCCAGATAATGTGCCGTGGCTAAACCATGACCACCGCCGCCAATGATAATAATGTCGTATTCTTTTTTTGGTTCAGGCGTGCGCCAAACTGGCTTCCAACCTTTATGGCCGGTGAGGGCTTCTTTGATAACTTTAAAACCCGAATATCGAAAACCCGAATATCGAAAACCCGAATATCGAAAACCAGAATTACGCATATTTAATTCTCTAGCAGTTAATACAATTAATGTTGATTAATAGTGGCAGGTTTATCGAGACTTGGATTTCTTAAAATAGACGGAATATGTTCTAATATAGAAATGCCGAAAAATAATAAACAATTATTCAGAGTGGGTTTTTTGCTCATCGACGATTTTGCCTTGATGGCTTTCTCTTCGGCGATAGAACCATTGCGTGCTGCAAATACATTGCTTAAGCGGGCAAAGGAACAGCCGTTTTATAAAATTGATCTATTTTCTATTGATGATGTTTCAACAAAAAGTTCGATGGGTATTCAGGTAAATGCAACCGCTAAACTGGAAGACGCAGAGAATGTGGATATTCTGTTTGTGGTCGGTGGTGGTGAATTCAATGTTTTGAAGAAACCAGAGATTTATAAATTACTGAGAAAGTTAAGCAAGCAAGGAATGATCCTGGGCGGTGTTTCAGGTGGGCCGGTAACATTAGCTTTGGCGGGAGTAATGAATAATCGTCGCATGACCGCACATTGGGAGTACACCACAGCGTTGCAGGAATTAATGCCAGACATACTGCTTGAAAACTCACTATATGTTATCGACCGTGACCGCTATACCTGCGCCGGTGGTGTTGCGCCAGTAGATATGATGAATGCGATTCTCACTAAACATCATGGTGCAACATTTGCGCAAGAAGTCAGCGACTGGTTTATCCATACCGAAGTCAGACCTTCGGCAGGGCCGCAACGTTCGAGTTTGGCAGAACGCTATCCATCAGCCACACAGCCGGTAATTCTTGCGATTGAAGCGATGCAAAATCACATTGCTGACCCATTAGATTTGGAACAACTAGCCCGACTTTCGGAAATTAGTCCGCGTCAGTTAAACCGTTTATTTAAAGATAAACTGGGTCAAAAAACCATGGATTTTTATCGGCAACTACGCTTGAAAACCGCCAAAAAATTACTTCAACAATCTCCAATGAAAATTATAGAAATTGCTCAGGCGACAGGTTTTGTGAGTGCGGCGCACTTTTCGGCTTCGTTTAGTAAGTTGTTTGGGGAGACGCCTTCTGTATTACGCAAGAAGAGTTAGGTAAGTCACCTCCCCACTTATAGGCACTTTTTTAAAAACTGCCCCAAAGTACGGGGGTGACATTAATCTTACTTTGACCCTAATTATTCGTAGAAAAATATTACTCAATTTACTAATACTACCAAAGCTCAATACACACCCAACGCTTATACAAGTGTTATTTATTTTTATTACTCAGAGCTTTAATCCATGTCCGCTAGATCAACTTGTTTAGTGACTTGAATCACTTGGTGCTGCAATAAAATATCTTGAAGCTTTTGAAGCCGGTGATACCACAAATAAAAACCCAAATAAGCTAATAAAAATCCGAACAAACCGCCAAACAGCATAAAGGGAGCAATTCGTAATGTCCTTTGCAAGTGATTTTCAGCAACTTCAGATTTTTTCCTCAAAGGCATGTTGCCCTGCGCAACCTTTTTCAATCTCTTTTCTATTTCTTCTAAATCGTATTGTTTCAAAGTGTAATACTTAAATGCAATGTCTTCTTTTGATAACCCTTCCCCTTCCCCTCAAATACCTTTTGATCAGGGCTGATTTCTTCAAATTTTTTCAGTATTAGGCTCATATCACTAATTTCTTTCGTTATTTGGCTCATATCACTCTGTAAAGACTCTTTCCCGAGACTGATTTCTGTATCGAGTTCAATTTGTTGCGTGATGCGGTACTCAATTACCCCAAAACAAACGAGTGTCAGAAAAACACCTGTTAAAGCAACAAACTTGTATAAGTTATCTGTAGGTAGATTGGGAATATTCATGAATAAGACTCAATTACATGGGAACTCTAATTTCTGCAAAACAGATAATTAGTAGGAGAATAATCAGCTTAGTAAGTTTACAACATCATATACTTACACAACAAGGTGTTCCGTGTGGAACTTCACAACGAGGTAGTAGTATTTCTAAAGGTGGGGAAAAAATGCGAACCACGAACAAAGCAAAAAAAAATATTTGAGTGTGTAGTTCCATTAAATACAACGCGGTAACCCGCATTCGTAAGTTAGATAAGCTTGCGCCATCTAATGCATGATTATTGGCACATACTTAATTCTTCACCTATCTGTTGTAGTCTATCTTTCGAAACACAGATGACGCTATCGCTTATCTAGGCTACATCTGACGTCGGAAGCCCATAAACTATCTATTTAAAACCATATATTCAACTGAGGCTTTTTTCTGCCTGAGATTCCCATGCTCATTTTTGCTTAACCAAAAAATGAGAAAAAGCCTCCAAAAGTAGGGGGGTGACTTAAAAACAGCCCTAAAGTGGGGGGGTGACTTAAAAACAGCCCTAAAGTGGGGGGGTGACTTAAAAACAGCCCTAAAGTGGGGGGGACTTAAAAACAGCCCTAAAGTGGGGGGGTGACTTAAAAAGAGCCCTAAAGTACGGGGGTGACCAAAAAACAGCCCTAAAGTACGGGGGTGACCAAAAAACAGCCCTAAAGTACGGGGGGTGACCTTCAAGGAGACTCTAATCAAGTCCAATAATTTTAAGCTTGCTAAAAGCGTCCGTAAGTTCCCCGAAGATCGCCGCAATAAAATGACTATTACGACTCACTTCGTGAAACCCACAAACACTTTTTTCTGCCCTTAAATCTTATCGACTTAATCAGAGGCTCCTTTAACAGCTCTAAAGTGGGGATGACACAAAATAATTTATTTCTCTGTTTCAACCAGCACTGCGCCATGCTTATGCATGGCCCTGCGTACCCTTATGCCTTTTGGTAAGCCTGGAAGGGCAACCTAAAAACAGCCCAAAAGTGGGGGGGGTGATAATTATTCTTTTAAAATAGAAAAAAATTCACCTTATTAAAAAAGCCTCAATTTCTGACAACACGATTTTTCTCTACTACGATTGACTTAACTAAATGAAATTGTAGAGATTAGTTGCCACCTAATTTGATCAATTTTCTTTTATGTTTTTGTAGCATATTTTTTGTGGCATATATTAAAGAGGATCCATGATGATTAAACCTATCTTAAGTAAACTTGTAAGCGCTTCCGTGCTTTGTGCAATAGCGATGAGTAGCCAGGTTGCTCAAGCTGACGCGATTGATGATATTAAGAAAAGCGGTGTTTTAAAAGTAGCAGTAAAGGCCGACTACAAACCTTATGGCTTCCGTGATCCTTCTGGTGCAATCATAGGTATTGAGCCTGAATTAGCAAAAGATGTTGCTGATCGTTTAGGTGTAAAGGTTGAATATGTACCGGTCGTAAGCTCAAATAGAATGCAATTTTTGGAGCAGGGTAAGGTTGATTTAATGATTGCGACAATGACGGATAAGCCAGACCGCCGTAAAGTCGTTTCGATTGTAGACCCTAACTATTACTCATCGGGTACCAATATTTTAGCGCCAGCTAAATACGGTTTCAAAAAGTGGGAAGACCTAAAGGGCAAGCCTGTTTGTGGAATTCAGGGTGCTTTCTACAATAAAAAAACCGGTAAAGAATATGGTGCTCAAATCGTAGCCTTTAAAGGAACGGCTGAAGCGTATGCTGCATTAAAAGGCGGTAACTGTGTAGCATTTGTATACGATGATTCGGCAATTGTTGCTAAAACCAAGGATCCTGCTTGGGAAGGTTATGAAATGCCATTAAAAACAATCGATGATGCACCTTGGGGTTTAGCGGTTAAATTAGGTGAGACTAAATTCCATGAATTAATGAGTGATCAAATCAAGAGCTGGCATAAGTCTGGTCGTATTCTTGAGCTTGAGAAAAAATGGGGTGTAGATAACACACCTTTCGCACTTAAGATGCATGAAGAGTACAAGTAAACTTTAGTCCTTTGCTAAAGTTTATCCTAATGGATGAAATTTGATTTCAAATTTCATCCATTTCTATTTGTTTTATTTTACTTTCAATACTGAGATCCATGCATGGAATCATTTTTTGATTGGTTTAGAATCCTCTATGACAACACGGGGATAAACCTACCTTTTTTATACGATAGTTATGATCGAGCCCGCATGTGGAATGGCTTCTTGATGACAATCAAACTATCCGTTGTAGCATTATTTTTCTCCGTTATTATTGGAATCATCGGTGCATGGTTACAAAACTCACCGCTGAAATGGACCCGCCGAATTGTTAACGGCTATATCCAGATATTCAGAAACACCCCCCCACTTGTGCAGCTTTATTTCTTTTATTTCGCGATAGGCGCATTACTGCCAAAAGTATCTAACGGATATGGTGGTGAAGTCCCTATATTAGGTGGATTTGCCTGGGCGGCAATCTCCTTATCGTTCTTTGCGGGAGCGTTTAATGTTGAAATTTTCCGTTCTGGTATGGAAGCAGTTCCCAAATCTATGACTGAAGCCGCTGAGGCTTTGGGGTTTTCACGATTACAAATTTATAAAGATATAACACTGCCTTTGGCATTTCGTGTGGTATTACCCGCGTTAAATAATAATCTGGTCAATCTGGTTAAAACGACCACCTTGGCCTATGCGATTGCAGTACCTGAAATGCTCTATGAATCGAATCAAATCTGGTCTGATAATGTCAATGTCACTGAGATGATGATCTTCTTACTACTCGCATACTTCTTTTTAGTCGGCGTTCTGGTATGGGGCATGAATCGCTGGGAAAGATCGCTTAAAATCCCGGGGTTTGGCACATGAGTCAGTCTACTTATAACGGCTTTAATAGCCGTAAAAACCAGCAGCAATATAAAACTGATCTTCCGGTAATGATCACCCCTGAAGCAAAAGTACCCGGTTCACTTACTTCTAGTTTAAGTGCGTATATTTTTAAGCCATGGCATGGCTTTATGCTTATCTTCTTTTGTATCGTTTCATCGAGTATCGCGTTTGGTGTCGATGAAAATGCCAAGTCTTCCATTCCCGAAGTTTTATGGCGCTGGATGCCGCTGTTATTGAAAGGATTCATGTTCAATATCGTGATTTCTATTTGTGCCATGGCAATTGGTACAGCAATAGGAGCGGTGTTAGGACTAGGGCAGATTTCATTGAATAAATGGGTGCGAAGATTTTCGTGGATTATTACTCAGTTCTTCCGTAATTCACCGTGGTTGGTTCTACTGTTTTTTGCGATGTTTTTACTACCGTTTGAAATTAAGATTGGTGGTTTATCTATACCGTTACCTGACTGGGTAAAAGCCATTATCGGCTTGTCATTACCTGTAATGGCGAATGTCTCTGAGATTGTTCGTGGTGCTGTGGTATCGCTACCTAGTGGTCAATGGGAAGCCGCTGAAAGCTTGGCGTACACGCGCAGGCAAACACTTTGGCTAGTTATATTGCCACAATGTGTAAAACGCATGTTGCCACCCTGGATGAATCTCTATGCAATTCTAACCATGGCTACAGTATTGGCTTCAATCGTAGGTGTGTCTGAGGTTATGACACTTACAGGACAAGCACTGGCTGCCGAAGGTGGCAGAACGGATTTACTCGCGCCGTTTTATTCATTCGTGTTGTTAATTTTCTTTGTGTATTGCTACCCGATTGCACGCTGGACAGTTCGTCTGGAAAAGAAATTCTCAGTGATAGGTTAAAGAGAGTATTCTTAATTAAATTCTCTGTCAGTAAAATAAATTTACGCATGGTTGTTTTTTAGAACAACAGTGTGATTAAAAGTTAAAGGAAAAATATATATGAACTGGGATGACAGCATGCCAATGGTTTCGATTAAGGATGTGCACAAAGCATTCGGTGATCTTGAAGTTTTGAAAGGTGTCTCGATGGACATCAAAAAAGGTGAAGTGGTGTGTATTATTGGGCCATCAGGTTCGGGTAAATCGACACTTATTCGTTGTATAAATGCACTTAACGATATTCAGCAAGGATCGATTTTAGTTGAAGGGCAAGAAGTTAACGACCCACATTTAAATAAGCTAGAGCTGCGAAAAAAAGTGGGAATGGTGTTCCAGCAGTACAACCTTTTTCCGCATAAAACCGCGCTCGAAAATGTCATGATGGCGCCCATTCGCGTGTTGAAACAAAGTAAAGCTGAAGTAGAAAAAACGGCCAGAGCGCTGATTAAAAAAGTACGTCTCGACGGTAAAGAAGACAGCTATCCAGGTGAATTATCCGGTGGTCAGCAACAACGCGTTGCCATTGCACGATCACTTGCCATGAATCCCGATGTAATGCTGTTTGATGAAGTCACAGCAGCACTTGACCCTGAGACTGTTGGCGAAGTCTTACTCACCATTAAAGACCTGGCAGAAGAAGGCATGACTTGTATCCTGGTTACACACGAAATGAATTTTGCGCGTGAGGTGGCTGATCATATCTACTTTACGGATAGAGGTGTCATCGTTGAGCACGGTTCGCCAACCACATTCTTTGATGAAGCTAAAGACCCGCGTACTAAAGAGTTTTTGAGTCAGATTCTTTAGTCATTTCAACGCTATTACAAATTATAAAAATAGTTTGAGTGAAAGAGGTAAAGTGGTTCTCCGTAATGATTTTACGAGTATTAAATTAAATTTAAAAAGATGTTTAAAATCAGTAAGGGTGACTTACTCTGTCTTCTTTTTGATGAATATCAAGAGTAATAGAATATTCAAATGTATAATAAATAAAGGATTATTCTTGGAGAAATGGAAAATGAAAAAATAGAGATGAGTTATTTTTATAAAATTATTATGGTTTTAATGCTCATCGCTAGTTTACCTACTCAAGGTGATACTAGTAACAATATAACCCTTTCTCAGGGAAAACTGGAACCCGTATTATTTAAACTAACAGCAAGACGTGTTCTTACTGAAGCCTATGCGGGTATTGGTGTAAGTGTTCTCTTCGATACTTTTCCAGAACAGCGTTCACTTGTCGCTGCCAATACAGGTGTAACAGATGGTGAGCTAATACGAATTGGAGGCCTTCAGGATAAATATCCCAATTTAATTCAAGTTCCCGTTTTGATTAGTAAAAATGAAATATTGGTTTATTCCAAACACCATAACTTCAAGATTGAAGGGTGGCAAAGCCTTAGGGGATATAATATTAATTATCCATTTGGTTCACAATTAGTACAATTACATACCCAAGGTATGAACACTGAATCTGTAACAAGCATAGACCAGGGCTTAATAAAATTAAATGCGGGAAGAAGTGACTTTTTTATTGGCACTTTAGGATTTCAATGTTCGATTAGAAGACTTAATTTAACTGATATCAAAGCATTAAACCCTCCTGTAGATACAGTCAATATGTTTCATTATTTGCATAAACAACATAAAGACATTGCCGAAAAATTAGAAAAAGAATTAGTGCGAATGCAAGAAAGTGGAGAAATGGAATCCATTCAAAAGCAGGCCAGGAAAGATTTTCTTGATCAATGTAATAATGTTAATAAATCAAATGAGTGAAGCTAGGGCTGTTTTCTCCTTTTTTTATTGAATCTTACGTTTCAAAAAACGAAACGAAAAATACACTAAAAGTAGGGGGGGTGACTAACTCCTCTACTGCATGTCTGTAAAGTAAATACCATTTCGATTGAACATAGGGGAACTGATGAAAGTATATTTTTATTTAATTAAAACGGATGACTGTGAATAGTTTTCATAAGACCTTTATTGTCCTTATTTTAGTCATTTCTGCTTATTCCTATGCTGAGGACTTTGAGCACAAGGTCGTTTCTCATGCTGAAGCTCACTCCACTGTCAACTTAAAAGATACGCTCGTTATTTCTCAACCAGATGTGGTCTACACATTATTTGTGCAAACATCAAGGCAGATTCTAAAAGAAGCTTATGCCAGAATTGGTATAAAAATAAAATTCGAAACTTTACCCGCCGAACGTTCACTGGATCTTGCTAATAAGGGAGTTACCGATGGTGAGTTAGCTAGAATTTCAGGTCTTCAGAATGAGTACCCTAATCTTATACAGGTTCCAGTTTCGATTGCTCCAAACAGAGTCTTTGCATATTCCAAAAAACATAATTTTTCGGTAACAGGATGGCAAAGCCTTAAACCTTATAAAATTGATTTTATTTTTGGTTCTAAATTTTTAGAACAAAAAAGCAAAGGGTTTCAAGCTACAAAAGTAAAATCGGACTACCAAGGCTTACAAAAACTGAGTGCGGGTAGAAGTGATTTATATGTTGGCTTATTTGGTATCAAATGTTCAATCAATAAACATAATTTTACCGATATCAAAATGTTAACTCCGGCCTTGGATGAGATGTCTATGTATCACTATATGCATAAACGGCATAAGCACATTGCTGACAAATTAACAGTCGTGTTAAAGCAGATGAAGCAAAATGGTGAGATGGAATTAATGCAAGAGCAAGCGAAACAAGAGTTCCTTAGGAAATGTGGTTAGAACAGATAGTCATCAGTATTAAATATGCCTAGCTATGCATAAATTCCAAAATCGTTTTTAAACAAAAAAAACCAATTGTCATTCAAAGTAGGGGGGTGTCATGTCCGTTTACATAATAAATAAATGTTAAAGTAATTTGTGTAAAAGATTCCCCTTCCACCTATAATGCTATCTATCAGTGCAATTACCTCCTGATAAATAATGAATGCCTAAAGAAATTTATGAATGCCATAAACATAAAAATACATTTAAGAATAATGGATCATTATGAATAGTTTTCACAAGATAATTTTCCTGGTTGTTTTATCTATTGCTTCAACCATTACTTCATCTGTTGCTTCAACTTCTTTTGCTGACGATAAAATTGTAATTACTCATGGTGACTTGGGAAATTCAGCTTTTCAGTTAATGGCTAAGCCTATTCTTGAGGTTGCTTATTCACGAATCGGAAAAAGTGTTAAATTTGAAAAGTTGCCCGCAGAACGTTCGTTAGTCTATACAAACAGTGGTTTTTCAGATGGTGAATTAGCACGTATTGCTGGTCTTGAAGAGAAATATCAAAATCTTACGAGGATTTCTATACCGATAGCCTATGATGAACTTTCTGTATATTACAAAAAGCCAAATCTAAAAGTCGAAGGGTGGAGTAGTCTTTTACCTTACAATATTGGTTTTGTGGCTGGTTCTAAAATAACAGAACAAAAAACCGAAGGTATGAACGTAGAAATGGTGTCGTCTGCAACCCAGGGTTTAAACAAGGTGAACTTGGGAAGAAGTGACATTTTCATTGGTCTTAAAGGGATACAGTGTTTAATAGACAAACTTAAACTAACTGATATTAAAGTCATCGACCAACCGTTAGAAAAACTTGTTATGTATCACTACGTTCATAAAAAACATAGTCAAATGGCTAGAAATTTAGAGACGGTACTGAGACAAATGAAAGAGAGTGGTGAAATGGATTTATTGCAAAAACAGTCATGCCAAGATTTTTTAGATCACTGTAAATAGCAGCTCGTTAATATGGATTTGAATTTGTATATAAAAAAGAAATGGTTAAAAGTAGGGGGGTGGCATACCAGTTTGCTTATCGTACTTATTTTATCGATTCCCTCACAATCTCACGCTGACGATAAAATCGTAGTTACACATGGTGATTTAGAATATTCTGCTTTTCAATTAATGGCTAAGCGTATACTTACACCCGCTTATTCAAGAATTGGCATAAGTGTTAAATTTGAAAAATTACCAAACGAACGTTCATTAGTAAACGCCAACAGAGGTATTACAGATGGCGTATTGGGGCGAGTTGGCGGTCTTGTAGAAAGCTACCCAAATCTTATAATGATTCCCATACCAATAGCCTATGACGAAATATTGGTCTATTCGAAAAAAATCAATTTTAAAGTTGAGGGGTGGAATAGTCTTTTGCCTCATAAAATTGGCTATGTCTCTGGTTTTAAAAAGGCCGAGCTAAAAACAGTGGGTATGGAAGTTGAGACGGTTACCTCTCCAACTCAAGGCTTACATAAATTAAACCTTGGAAGAACGGATCTTTTCATTGGTATTAAAGGCATTCAATGCTTAATTAATAGACTTGAACTGTCAGAAATTGGGAGCTTAGATCAACCGTTAGAAAAAATTATTATGTATCATTATGTGCATAAAAGTCATGGCGAGATGGCTGCCAGGCTAGAGACGGTACTGAGACAAATGAAAGAGAGTGGTGAAATGGATTTATTGCAAAAACAGTCACGCCAAGATTTTTTAATTCAATGTAATTAGCTGATCGTTTATTGTGATTTGAATTTGTATCTGTAACTGAAAAATAAATGCCTAGCTCTGCATAAATTCTATTACACATAAGAACCACGTCCTTAGGACGTGGAAGAGGTTCAAGGCTCTAGCCT
>NZ_CANLZW010000037.1 GCF_947495625.1 uncultured Cocleimonas sp. | reverse complement strand
GTTGAATCTGTTGAATCTGTTGAATCTGTTGAATCTGTTGAATCTGTTGAATCTGTTGAATCTGTTGAATCTGTTGAGTCTGTTGAATCTGTTGAGTCTGTTGAGTCTGTTGAGTCTGTTGAGTCTGTTGAGTCTGTTGAGTCTGTTGAGTCTGTTGAGTCTGTTCAAGATGAAATTCTTCTGGATATGGTTGAACAAGATGAAAGTGCTGTAGATTTAGCTCTGGATGTTTTTAAAGAACCTGAAGAAGAGACAGCAGAAAATTTACTCATCGAGTCATTAAAATTTGAAAATCAGGAAAGTAAATCAGAATTTAGTCCGCAAATTCAACCGCAAACACTATCGGTATCAAACGAACAACTAAAAAGTCGAAAATCAGAATCTATCTCCATTAAAGAACTAGCTATGACCGGTTCTGTCGCGGGTTTTGAATTCAACTCTCTTTTAGATAAAGATGCTGACACAGAGACTGAATCAGATAATGAAATATTAAATGATGCAGAACTTTTAAATTCTGACGAAGATGCACTTCAGGAGCTTGATGAAAGTTTTAATAATAAAGCAAGTGTCATTGTTGAAGACAGTATTGAAGATGCAGCGGATGAGAAAAATAAAACAATTGAAAAAGACGAAATAGATTTCGATATTTTCAACGAAGTTATTAAAGCGGGGGAAAAGCCTTTTGCGTCTGAAGATTCTTTATCTACTAAAGAGCCATCTTTTGAGGAAGAACTCTCGATTGCGGAGAACTCTTTCGATGAAAAGAAACCTGAAGTTAATGAGGCCATAAACAAAACTATAGAAATTTTAGAAAATTCTGATAGTGATGAAATAGACGCTTTATTAGCTTCACTGATTCAAGATGAAAGCGCTGAGCATCAAGAGATCTTGTCAGATGGGTTCGTTGACACTACAGATCTTGAAATTACTGCAGATAAATCAAATACAGAAACATCTACTGATTTAGATGCTTCGATAGAACTCATCAATTTAGAAACCAAGGACGAAGTTAGTCCAGAAAAACCAAAAGCCAAAAAAGAAGAGAGCTTTGAAGACAGCTTGCTAACCGTTGAAGAGTCTCTTTCTATTGCTGAAGAAGCTGAAATAACGAATGAAAAGGCTGATGACTCTTTTCTGGCTGATGACTCTTTACCAGTTAATGACTCTTTACCAGTTAATGACTCTCTATCCTTGGAAGCGCAATTATCATCTAAAAAACCTTCAATTAAAGAAGAATTATTAACAAAAGACGATACTAAAACGGACAAGAAGACTGTCGAAGTTAAGGATTTTCTTGCACATGATGATTCGATGGATATTGAAGAGCCATTTATCATAGAAGACACTTTACTGGCTCCCGAGTCATTAACAACTATTGATAATCTGACTATAGATTCAACAAGTGAAACCAAAAAAACAGAAACGCCTGATAAAAAATCTTTAATTATTGAAGATGTGTTGATGCAAGATGCTCCGGTTCTCGATCCAGATGAAGTAACGTTCGTAGAAACACTGGAAATAGAATCCAAAGATATCATTGCCGACATCCACACCATTGAAACAGAGACTCTCCCTCCCAGTGAAGAAGAGATGGAAGCAAAACTGGAACAGGATTTGTTTAATTTTGACCTGGAATCTTTACAGCTAGATGAATCTAAAAAGAAAGTTTCTATAGAAGATGATGGATCAGCGATCAATTTAATGGATGTTCATGTTGATGAATTAGATGAAGAAGATTTGCCTAATAACTTGAATATCAATATTGATGAAACCGTTAAAAAATCAGCAGCCAAGGCAGAAAAGACGCTTATAGATATTCAAATGGGTGAGATAACCGACATTGGATTGGCGACTGATGCATTAATCGGTAAAAAAGCAAAACCAAGTGAAGATAAAACTAAATCTGCAGAAACCGAACTTCAATCTTTATTAAACGAAATCAGACAAGAAGCTGATACAAAAACAAATACAGCTCAAACATCAAATATCGAAACTGACCAAACAAAAGCAGAGACACGCTGGACCCAGTTGTGTGGCTATAAAGAAAAAAACCTAAAGAACAAAGATCCAAAAGATGATTATTACAATCTTAATCAACATATGTTATCCATTTTACTCGATCAAATTGAAGTGGCCAAAGAACACAATGAAAAGATAATAAGACTTAAACATAATGACATCATGATTGTGATTAATGCTAAAGATGATTCGATCTATTGCAATTACCCAGTCGATAACGAAGCATTCGTTAACTTTTGCTTCAATACTGTAAATCCTGATAATTTTAAAATTCATGAATTAGATTACAGCGAAATCAAACTTTACCAAACTAAATCGATAGAGAATCCAAAGAATGCGCATTCGTTTGAAGCATTTATATGGACTGTTAGCTTGCTCACCTCTCGCGGTAGACTTTTAGCTCACACAGATCTTAAAAAGAAAATAGGCTTGAAAACCTGGCCTAACCTCACTCGAAATGAATCATTTCCACATGTCATGAATATTGCTGCTGTATTCAGCAAACATCCGGGCAGCCTGAGCGATATACCCAAGTGGTTGAATATACCTGAATGTTATGTATTTGCTTTTTACAATGCTGCAATGGCTTTAGATATGATCGAATTTAATAGCAGCAAACTTAAAACATCTAAGTTTGCTTTCAAATTGAATGCTTCTTCTAACGAGCAAAAGAAAGAACGTGGTTTCTTTGGAAGACTCCTTAAAAGATTAAAGTCTTAACTAGGTAATTACTGATATGTCTAAAACTAATACGGCTATTACAAACAAAAAAATAATATTTACTGGGCCAGTTGGCGCAGGAAAAACTACTGCGATTCAAACAATGAGTGACATTCCTATTGTCAGTACCAATGAAGAAGCCAGTGACATGACAAAAGATCGCAAACCACAAACAACGGTTGCGATGGACTACGGGCGCATCAATATTGGTAGCAAAGAAAAAATTCACTTATATGGAACACCCGGACAGGAACGTTTTAGTTTTATGTGGGATATTCTCACTAAAGGAGCGCTTGGTTTGATTTTGTTACTGGATAATTCCAGAGACAATCCTCAGCAAGACTTAAAATTTTATCTACATTCTTTTAGCAAATTCATTCAGCAGGGCGATTTAGTTATCGGCATAACCCGAATGGATGAGCAAAAAACACCAAGCATAGATGATTATAGACAGTGGCTTAGCGAGTTTTCTGTATCAGCACCTGTATTTACTGTTGATGCGCGTGAACGCCAAGATGTCTCATCATTAATACAAGCTTTACTTTATTCACTTGACCCAGGGATCGCGGCTTAATGAGTAGTTTTTCACTTAATAGTAATTTATACATCAACATAACACCGCGAGGTGCCTATTACGCAGTGCAAGATAATGCCAGTGATGTAACACGTAGCATCTTACTTAAGTTGCTGATGATGGACGATAGCCCAGAACTTACTGATAACTCAGTGATTGAGTTATGCGAGATGGAACTTGAAGATGCCTCGAATCTTATTCACAGAATGCAGACTTTAGGTTTAATTTCTGGCCAACAAGAAATCGAAACAGCGCCAGAAAAAAACCTGGAAGATGCACTTGAAGAATTACTTGGGGCGTTATCAGATTCTAAAAAGGTATTACTGGCTGAACACAGCGGACTTTACCTCGGTGCTTCTGGATTTCCACATGAGGCAGCAGAAGAGTTAGCGGCCATAAGCGCAAATCTTTCTGAGGTTTATCAAAGACATAAGCGATTATTACACGGTAACTTACGTTTCAACCAACACGCCTGGGGTTTGATTGATGCTGCTGGCAATAGCGAAGTAGGTTTCTGGCCTTTGTATATTGGTTTTAACCAATTTGCCTTAGTCATTCACGGCATGCCACAACTCAATAGACCTGCTTTCAAGCAACTTGTGTGGTCGCTGATGAGACGTTATGGGGCGACTACTTAACAATCAGATCAATTCAATAAACAAATACAATAGGCCGCACATAGCAGTCTATCGGACTAATAGGATTTATTTTACTAACTAATTTATAGTGTGCATGCAAGAGAACGATAAATTAAGCAATGACACATATAATAACAAATATAATATTTACGAGGGGTACACAACATGCGTTCTGAAATGCTTAGTTCAATATTGAGCGACTTAAACGGCTCAAGTGCTGATATTGAAGCATCTGCTGTTTTATCTACAGATGGTTTAATGATGGATTCACTACTTCCTTCGGGAATGGATGAAGACCGTGTCGGCGCAATGAGTGCAGCAATGTTATCACTCGGTGATCGAACCGCTGAAGAGTTAGCACGGGGTAAATTAGAACAAGTGCTAATCAAAGGCGATCATGGTTATATATTAATGACCTATGCGGGCCCTGAAGCAGTTGTCACAGTGTTAACAAAACCAGAAGCACGACTTGGATTAATCTTCCTTGATGTTAAACGTGCGGCAGACGCTATCCAGAAAATAGTTATGTAATAAACTACCAAATACAAAACAACTTATGTAAAAAAGCAGGCCTTCCCTCGCCTGCTTTTTTACGTTTGAATGTTAGCTTGTACATATAACTCGAACATATAATAAGGAAAAGTCACCCCCCTACTTTTGGGCACTTTTTTCAAGACCATTTACTTTGATTAAGCCTATTAAGAAAATTGGCTCTTTATTTCATTAAACCGTTTTCTAAGTCTTTTCTCAGATACCGGATATGCCGTTCCCAAATCCTGAGCAAATAAAGATACCCTGAACTCTTCAAGCATCCATCTAAATTCAACCAAGTCCTGACTTGATCCATGCTTTTTCAACAGTGCTTTATAATCATCCCACAGCGATTGTATCTGCAAACGTAAACCACGATCTTTATGCGCATCACCTGCCAGTTTATCTAAACGTTTTACAATGGCTTTGAGATAACGCGGATATTGACGAATTTCTTCTATATTAAGCGTATCAAGAAAACCTGGATAAACTAACGAATTGAGTTGGTCTGTCACATCATTCAGCGTCTCTAATAGACTGAAATCTATATTGCCTTTTAACTGCTTACGGATATCATGATTTAACGACAAAACCGTCAATAACTGCTGACACAACTCTTCTAAATTTTGTTTCAGTTTGGGTTCTTGAGTTTTTAATTGATCAGTAAACTGTTTCTCAGAAAGCTCACTGCCATGTTTTTTATCCAGCAATTCATTGGTAACAAACGTAAGCCTGAAAGTGTTCTCAATAATACTGTTAGTTAATTCATCACATTTTCCCGTTGATGCATAGAATAAACACATTTTCTGAATGTCTGGTATTTGCTTCGAAAGCTCTCTTTGCTTATCTTTGTATTCGAGAAGTATTAAACGTAATAAGCCACTTTGCTGTTGGGCTTTTTGCGGCGAATCAAACAACTTGATGTCTACCGAATCACCCTTGTCTACAAGCGCTGGCCACGCTTTAATTTTCATCCCGGAAACATCCATAACGACGCTTTCTGGAAGCGTATCAAAATCCCATTTTTCAATACCGCTTCGTTCTATCTTGCTGGTTGCTCCTTTAGCTTTAGTGACCACTTTTCCAGAGCCTTTATAGGCGACTGTTTTCTTTAGCTTTTCGATATTGCGACCAGACCCGATAACTTTACCGGCTTCATCCATCACTTCAAAACGCATCAGCATGTGATCACTAAACTGGTAGTTTTCGAGTAGTTCTTCGCTGATTCTGTGTCCAGTGATTCTATGCAACGCAGTACTGATTGCTCTCACTATGGACAATTTTTCCTGATCTTTCTCTGGCTTAGTTTCCTGTGCATTAATACTCGCGTTTAATGATTCTAAACAGGCTTTTGCATACTCAGGTGCGGGTACAAATTGCTTTCTGACTTGCTTGGGCAGGCTTCGGATAAATTCTGTGATTTTCTCTTCGAGCATACCGGGTACTAAATAATCAAAGTCCGAACTAGATAGTTGATTAAGCGCAGCCGCTGGAATTCTCACCGTAACACCATCATCACTTGCACCCGGCTCAAAATGATAGCTTAGCGGCAAAATCATATCCGCCACATCAAGATGGTCTGGATACAACTCACCGTGCACGTGAGAATCATCACGTTTCATTAAGTAATCGCGCGTAAGCTTTAAAGCGTCTTCATTACCTTTTTCGTAGCTCTTTCGCCACTTCTCAAACGCAGGTCCGTTGTAAATATTCTCTGGGATAATCTGGTCATAAAAATCGAACAGAATTTCTTCATCAACAAGAATATCTCGTCGACGCGATTTTGCTTCCAGATTTTCAACTTCTTCAATTAATTGTCGATTGTGTTTGAAGAATGCCGCATTACACGAATACTCCCCATAGACTAACGCATGACGAATAAATAACTGCCTAGAAATTACTGCATCTATGGGGCCGAAGCTGACGCGCTTCTTGGGTGTAATCGTCAACCCATATAAAGACGTTTTTTGATCGGCAACTACCTGTGCTGCTTTTTTCTCCCAACGTGGTTCGCTGTAATGGTGACTTAATAAATGTTTCGCTGAGTATTCCACCCACTCAGGCTGTATTTTGGCAACCGTTCTGGCGAAAAGGCGAGAGGTATCGACAATCTCAGCAGACATGATCCACTTTGGTGGCTTTTTATAAAGCGCAGACCCTGGAAAGACGAAAAACTTGCGGTTATTAACGCCCTGAAATTCGTTGTTATCTTCTTTGAAACCAATATTGCTCAGTAGCCCAGTTAACAGACTCTGATGGATGACGTTGTAACTTGCGCTGTACTTATCTTCGTCTTCATCAGCATTTTGTGTTTGTTTGTTTTTGACTGATTTATTATTTTTTTGATGCTTGCTTAATTGCTGAAGCTTCGCTTTTTTTGACCTGTCTGGTTTAGCTATATTTAAATCAGTTTCTTTCAGACTCATTTTGAGTTGTCGATACGTTTCGTTCCACTCACGTAAACGCATAAAAGATAAGAACTCTTTACGACAAAGCTTTCGTAATTGCCCCTGTGACAACTCACCATTTTTATCGTGATAGTAATCCCATAACTTTAGTAGGCTGATAAAATCAGAACTCTCATCCTTGAAGCGACTATGCTTTTGATCAGACGCCTGCTGCTTATCCATAGGGCGTTCTCGAACATCTTGTATCGACAAAGCACTAACTATCACTAGCACCTCTTGTAGTACACCCAACTCTTGAGCTGCCACTAACATTCTGCCCAATCTTGGATCGGTTGGAAGCCTTGCTAGCTTACGACCAACATCGGTGATTTTTATATGGTCACCTGTGCCTTTATTAACTGCCCCAAGTTCAAACAGCAGCTTGTAGCCATCACGAATCATGCCGGTGTCAGGCGCTTCTAAATAAGGGAAATCGTAAACATCCCCCAAATTAAGAGACGTTAATTGCAAGATCACAGAAGCAAGATTGGTACGTTGAATTTCTGGCAGGGTAAACTCTGGCCTTGATTCAAAATCATCTTCTGAATAGAGTCTGATAGCGATACCACTACTGGTACGCCCACAACGCCCTGAGCGCTGATTTGCGGATGCTTGCGACACTTTCTCTATTGGAAGTCTTTGAACACGTGAGCGCCACGAATAACGCGATATACGAGCCATTCCGGCATCAATCACGTATTTAATACCCGGTACAGTCAACGAAGTCTCAGCAACGTTGGTTGCAAGTACGATTCTACGAGCACCCGTAGGATGGAATATCTTATTTTGCTCAGCCGCTGACAATCGAGCAAATAACGGCAGTATCTCAACACTGGCTTTGTGATGCTTGGTTAATGCTTCGGTTGTTTGTCGAATTTCTCGTTCGCCAGACAAGAAGATTAAAATCCCACCGGGCTTCTCTAACATCAGCTCATCGGTCGCATCGACAATTGCTTGTAGCATGTCTTTTTCTTTAGCTTCTTCCTGATTCTCCTCATCACTTTTTGAATTAGATTTCTTTACATCAGGAATTAACGGATTGTAACGAATTTCAACGGGGAAGGTTCTACCAGACACATTGATAATCGGTGCATCACCATCTTCTTTACCGGTGAAGTTAAAATGCTTTGCAAAGCGCTCAGGATCAATTGTTGCTGAAGTAATAATGATTTTTAGATCTTTACGACGTGGCAATAACCAGCGTAAATAACCCAGCAGAAAATCAATATTGAGACTTCGCTCGTGAGCCTCATCAATAATCAAGGTATCGTACTGATTAAGATAGCGATCATTACGAATTTCAGCCAGCAGAATGCCATCTGTCATCAATTTAACGTAACTGTCATCTTGCAGCTGATCATGAAAACGAACTTTGTAACCAATTACCGAGCCTAATTCAGTTTTTAGCTCTTCGGCAATACGAGCAGCAACGCTTCTTGCTGCAATTCGGCGTGGTTGAGTATGTCCAATAATTCCATCGATACCTCGCCCAAGTTCCAGACACATTTTTGGTAACTGGGTCGTTTTACCCGAACCTGTCTCACCACAAATGATAGTGACTTGATTTTCTTTGATGGTCTTTATTATTTCATCGCGACGTTCTGCAACCGGTAATTCTTCTGGATAATCTACTTTTGGTAAACGTTGTAGACGAAGTTTTCTTTTTTCTATGGAAGTATTGATATCGGCTTCTAACTTTTTCAAACGAGAATCGTAAGATTTATCACCGGCCTTTAATCTAGATAATTGTCTGATTTTATTAGACAGGAAAAAACGCTGAGACCCTCGGCACTTGCTGAGTAAATCAAACAGATGTTTTTGCATGGCACGACGCTGTGCTCCACTCGATTGCTCTTTTTTTGAGTGATTTGACTTAGACTGTTCAGAGGATTTCATATCAGGTCGCAACAGATCTTTTCTGCGATAAATTGCATATTGAGTGGCAATATCCTGTTCGCAAGAAAAAGGGCTAAAAGTGGGGGGGTGACTTTAAGATTAAACATTACAGTGATTTTAACAAAAACTTGATGTTTTCGTTAGAGAAGATCTGATTAAGCGATCGGAATATTTTCTTCTTTCTGCTTTTGCAACACTTTGGACATTTTTTGATCGCCACATCCCTGTTCTGAAATCTGGTTTCTACCCTGTTCTTTGGATACATACAAAGCGTTATCAGAAGCCGTTAGCAACATGGCTGGGAAGGTAACCTTCTGCTCTTCATCTGGCGTATTACCTGTGAAGTCCCAAACTGGTTTACAACACGAAACACCAACACTAATAGTGACAATACCGAATTCAGACTTTGAGTGTTCAATTTTCAGTGATTCTATCTTCTTACGCAATCGCTCAGCGAGCATTGCTGCATTTTCCTGAGATGTAACCGGTAGTAATACTGCAAATTCTTCACCACCATAACGTGATGCCAAATCAGCGGGACGGTGTGAAACAGATTCCAATGCTTTAGCAATTTGCTGCAAACATCTGTCACCTGCTTGATGACCATAGGTATCGTTATACTTTTTGAAATGATCGACATCTATCAACAATAAAGAGATAGGTGTTTGCTCACGCATTGCTCTGCGCCATTCCACTTTAAACTTTCTGTCAAAATGTCTACGGTTGGCAATACCCGTTAATTGATCTGTATCTGCCAGCGCTTGCAATGCTATTTGCGCATTTTGTAATTCAAATAAAAGGCTGTAGATGTAACCTGAAACTAAAACCAATGTACCTGCCATTACAATTATCGAAAGGGCAAATAAGTCATGTCCAATATCTTTACTCAGGAAAAGTAACAGCGTGGTGGGTACTAATGTAACGATTATCTGAAAGTAGTAGGCAATTCTTGATGCAGCTAATGTGGGGATTGCAGAGAGTAATACACTGAAGAGTATAAAAACCAATAAACCTAGATGGGCTAAATCATTAGGGAAAAACACAATTCCAGTCAAACCCCAGATAGTGCTCAATAAGGTTGTGAAAAAGACGTGTCTATTAGCCCAACTGGTTAATTCTTGCTGTGTATATTGACGTTTTGGCTTGAAGCTTTTACCCATCAAATATCTGACAAGGCTAACTGTGACAACGAGGCCAAACCAGATTAAAAGAGAAACCTGTTTATTTGAAAAATGTAACCAGAAAAAAACTAACAATACACCTGCAAGTAAGATATTACTCCAGATGCCGAGCGTTTTATTTTTGTACAGGTACTCGATTTGTCCCTGCATTAAGCTTGCCGCTTCAGCTTTATCCTGACTCGTGTCTAAAGCAGTATTTTCCAAAACTGATTCAACCTTTGCCAAAACTCACTCCAAACTTATCTAACTGAGATAACGAGGGGTTTATGCCCTAATTTTTCAGCGGTAAGTTTCCAATTATCAACACTCATCTGATCAACTGGACCAGCTACGACACGGTACCAATATCTACCTTTAACTTTCTTCTTTTGTACGTAAGCATCAATACCTTGGTTGTTTAAACGTCCACGGGTTTTGTCTGCCATGCTCTCTTTTTTAAAGGATGCTACTTGTAACAAATAATCACCGATATTATGAGTTTCTGCCTGAGCCTCTTCATGAGTGGTATCAACTTGAGCAACTAATTCAGCTTGTGGCTGAGCATTAAGATCTTCTACCTTATTGACAACCTGCTTGCGCGTATCGATTGGGCGAGAAGAGTTTACTGGCACATCAAGTGTTGGCAAAACGGCATAGTAACTAAATTTGCTTTCATTACTTTGTTTTGCTTTAGCTGGCTCAATTCTATTTGCAGGAGGTATTGTTCGTTGTGAGAAGTTATTCAGCGATGGCGCAGACTTATCTGCTGACTGAGTACTCTCTATTTTCTTTTGCAAAGAATCAACTATTCGAATTCTTGAATCTTTATCGTTTGAAAAGTAGTACATCCCCATACCTACTAACAAACCAAGAACGATTCCTGAGAACATCCAGATAATACCGCTTCCGCCCACGAATCCTGTGTCCAGTGATTCGCTTTGCTTAAAATCCTTATACATTTAATTCACTCTTTAGCTTTTAAAAGCCAGCTATAATTATTTAAATTCTTTTTAGAGCAAGAAATCCCCAGCATCAATAATGCCATTATTTTCGTACACTTACAAGAACCTTCTCATGAGACTTGGCAGTAAAAAACTTGCATTTACTACGTTTTTATCTGTTTTTTACAATTTTATAAAAAATCTACCGGGTCAACATCTATCATCCAGCGAACACCACCCGTTTTTCTAATTTTGCTAATAATACTCAATACACTATGTAAAAAACCATGTAAATCTCCTCTTTTTTCAGCAGAGATTAATAGTTGAAAACGGTATCTTTTTGCCCTTCTCGCTAAGGGAGAAGGCATGGGTCCAAGCAGCATGACTTTTTCACTGTTAATCGCTGCTAAGTCGGCACCTAAGGTACTAATAAAATTATGCGCGAGCTGTAAATCCAGAGCGTTAACCCGAACTAGTGCCTGACACCCTAGGGGTGGGTAGTTCCATAGCTTTCTTTCGTTCAATATTTGTTGTGCTGTACTTGCATAGCCTTGTGATAATAAACTCAACAACATAGGATGTTGTGGTTGAGATGTTTGCAATATTACTTTGCCTTTTGCCTCTCCTCTACCTGCTCGTCCAGCGACTTGCAAAACCTGCTGGGCTAACCGCTCATGAGCGCGATAGTCCATGCTAAACAAGGCCTGATCCACATCCAGAATGCCAACCAGAGTCAGTTTTGGAAAATCATGTCCCTTAGTTAACATTTGAGTACCAATCAATATTACTGGCTCTCCACTATTAACCAGCTCTAGCTTTTCTTCTAATGAGCCTTTTCTTGAGGTGCTATCACGATCAATCCTTATAACCGGAGTTTCTGGAAAATGCGTATTGAGGACTTCTTCGATACGCTCTGTGCCTTGACCTTGTGTTGTTAGTTTCGTGCTGCTGCAATCAGGGCAAGTGGATTTTACACGCTCTTCATAGCCACAATGATGACAGATGATCTTGCCCATCGATGCATGGTAAGTCATACCCATATCACAATGGCTACAAACAGCATGCCAACCACAATCCTGGCACATCAAAACTGGGGCAAAGCCACGCCGATTTAAAAACAACATGACCTGATTGTTATTATCCAGATGCTGTCTAATATCAGTCATCATCAAACTACTAATACCGGCATCCAACGGTAACGTGCGAATATCCTGCAATGCGATATCTGGAGGATTACTAGCACCCGGCCGATTATTTAATCGCAAATAGTGATAGCGTTCTTTCTCTACATTATATAAAGATTCCAAAGATGGAGTAGCGCTGCCAAGTAATATAGGAATACTTAGATCATGAGCGCGCTTAATCGCCATATCACGACCTTGATACAGGAAACCTTCCTGTTGCTTGAACGAAGCATCATGCTCTTCATCTATCAGGATCATTCCAGGATTTAGAAGCGGCGTGAACACAGCGGAGCGAGTGCCTATTACAATATCGATACTGCCTGATTTTGCCCCCAACCAGACCCTAGTACGCTCTCCATCAGCTAGACCGGAATGCAAACAATCAATATTACTATCAGGAAAATATTGCCTAAATCGAGAAAGCAATTGGGGAGTCAAACCAATCTCAGGGATTAGCACTAGCACCTGTTTTTTAGCTTTTAATATTGGAGCTATGACACTCAGATAGACTTCTGTTTTTCCGCTACCGGTAATGCCATGGAGTAAAATAGGAAGCAGTTTAGGTTCTTTAAAGTGTGTATCAATATCTGTTAAACATTGCTGCTGCTCTTCGGTTAAATGATGTGGAGGATTTACTGAGAATACATGATTAGCAGGAGTAGTTATTTTTTGTGGATCTATTTCTTCAATCGTAACTAACTCTTTTTTGATTAGTTCACGTGACGTACTTCTCCAGTTATCCCCTAACAATTGCTTAAGGCCATTTGCGTCCGCCCCTACCTTCTGAATCACATAATCAAGCATGGCCTGTTGTTTAGGCGCTCTTTTTAATTCACCCTCAAGCAACTCCAAACCTGCTTTTGTAACATTCCAGATTTCTATTTTGGGAACGTTTTTACCTTTCCTGAGATCGACAGGTAATGCGTGGAATAACACTTCACCCAACGGGTGAAAATAGTAACTACTCGACCAGTGCAGCAAACTCAGTAATTTCTCATCAATGAGAGGAGATTGATCTAATATTTCAATAATAGGTTTCAGTGTTTTAAATTCACTCTCTACACCAGTCTCTACAACGATTCCTGTGATGACAGAGTTTCCAAGCGACACTCTAACTCGACAACCTGGTTCAGGATGAAGTTCAGAATCACATGAGTAATCCAGAAGCATGTATAAAGGCCTCTGAATTGCTACTCGGACGACATTAGTAAAACTCTCTTGTGACAAACAAAGATCCTAGCTTGGGATTTAAAGGAATAGTTTTAAACTATTTTTAAATGAAAAAAATAATAGACTAAGATTGAATCATAAATGAAATCATAAAATAGAATGATAGTTAATCTTTTTAAGTGTATTTTTTAAAATTATAAAAACCCTGTGGATAACTTTGTGGATAAAGGCCAGCTTTTGAAGGTAAAAATCCCATTAACTACAACGATTACTAATCATAAGAATATTAGAAAAAACTAATAATTATTTAATATCAATAAGTTAGATTATTTGAACTACGTTCAAACTTTTATCAAAAAATATTTAGTCCAAGTGTCTCTTAACTGTGCATAACAAACAAAATAAAAGCCTCTTTTGCAAGAGGCTTTTATGACATATACTCTCTAATATTTAAATATTAGAGATCAGAAAACGGCTAAAGTTCTTTAATATTTGATACCAATTCACTGGCTACTGCTTGACCATCTCCGTATAACATACGTGTGTTATCTGCAAAAAACAGATGGTTTTCAATACCCGAGAATCCAGCTCCTTTACCACGTTTGACCACAATGACATTCTTGGCGTAATCAGCATTTAAGATAGGCATGCCATAAATTGGACTGTTAGCATCAGTTCTTGCGGCAGGGTTAACAACATCATTTGCACCAATAACTAACACCACATCAGTTGTCGCAAACTCGTCATTAATCTCATCAAGATCATAAATAATATCGTAAGGTACTCCAGCTTCTGCCAATAGTACATTCATGTGTCCAGGCATACGTCCAGCAACAGGATGAATAGCGAACTTTACACTAACGCCTCTTTCCTGAAGTTGCTTAGTCATTTCCCAAACTTTGTGCTGAGCCTGCGCAACCGCCATGCCATAACCTGGAATTACAATTACTTTCTCTGCAAATGCCATCATTACAGCAACGTCCGTACTGTCTATTTCTTTCATACTGCCAGAAACGTCAGAAGACTCGCCACTTCCGCCATCACCAAAGTTACTGAAAAGAACATTCGTGATCGGGCGATTCATCGCTTTTGCCATTAACTGAGTGAGCAGAGTACCTGCAGAACCTACGACGATACCTGCTATCATCATTGCCGGATTTTCCAGCACAAATCCTTCAAAGCCCACAGCCAGGCCAGTTAAAGCATTGTATAAAGAAATCACCACTGGCATATCAGCGCCGCCAATAGGCACTGTCATCAACACACCAAAAACTAGCGCTAGAACAAAGAAAATAGCAAGCGAACTCATTTCATATTGAGTGCCGCTAAGTATGATGGCAAGGCCAAACGTTAAGGTAATGACAAAGACCAATGCATTCATCCATTGTTGCATCGGAAAGCGAATAACACCCTTCATAATTCCTTGAAGCTTAAAGAAAGCAATCAAAGAGCCAGAAAATGCCACAGTTCCTATCAACGCACCTACAACGGCTAACGTCTGCACAGTCAAACTCATAGGTTGTTGCTGAATAAGTACAACTGCAGCTATAGCTGCTGCTGCTCCACCACCCATACCGTTATATAACGCGATCATTTGCGGCATATCAGTCATCGCAACTTTCTTGCCACTGACATAAGCAATAATTCCACCTATGGCGATAGCCACGGTCATCAAAATATAATTGTGATTTATTTCATGATGGAAATAAGTGATTAGAGTAGCAAGAACCATACCCACACCGGCCCAGACAATACCTCTTCGGGCAGTAACCGGAGAGCTCATCTGTTTCAATCCAAGAATGAATAACAATGCACCCAGGAAGTAAGTTGCTTGGATAACAAGATCTGGCATGACTTAACCCTCCTTCTTATCTTTGTTATTGGAGTTACTAGATTTAAACATCTCTAGCATTCGCTCGGTTACTACGTAACCACCGACAGCATTTCCCGCAGCTAAAACTACTGCAATAAACCCTATAACAGTTTGTGTGGTGGTTTCTGCATGCCCCATAGCAACCATCGCTCCTACCAGAACAATGCCGTGAATAAAGTTAGAACCTGACATTAATGGCGTGTGCAATATTACTGGTACTTTTGAAATGATTTCATATCCAGTCACAGCTGCCAGCATAAAAATATAAAGTGCAACAAACCCTTCCATTATCTTTCCCCTAAGGTTTTATTTAGTAGTTCTACCGTACCTTCGTGCATCACTTCACCATCTTTGGTTAGCAAAGCCCCTATGACGATTTCATCTTCATAATTTGGAACATAATTGCCACTTTCATCGATGAGTAACTGGGTAAAGTTAAATAAGTTTTTGGCGTACATTTCACTCGCATGAATTGGCACCTGGCTCGCCACATCAAGTGGACCATGTATTACTACACTGCCATGCTTAATTGTTTCACCCGGCTTTGTTAAGCTACAGTTTCCACCACCCTCAGCAGCTAAATCTATAATTACGGCACCTTCTTTCATACCTTCAACTGTGCTTTGAGGAATGATTTTCGGTGCCGGCTTACCTGGGACTTGAGCAGTGGTAATAAGCACATCCGCCAGAGCGATGTAATCTGCTAACTCTTGTTGTTGCTGTTCTCGCTCTTCCGCAGAAAGCTCACGCGCATAGCCGCCTTTACCAACTGCTGATATTTTAAGCACAATCGCTTTTGCACCCAATGATTCGATTTGTTCTTTCGTCTCAGGGCGAACATCATACGCTTCAACTACTGCACCAAGACGCTTAGCCGTAGCGATTGCTTGAAGACCAGCAACACCCACACCAATTACGATGACTTTTGATGGTCTGATAGTGCCTGCTGCGGTTGTTAACATAGGGAAGAATCGTGGAGCAATGTCAGCGCCCATAATCGCTGCTTTATAACCAGCAATCGCTGCCTGTGATGACAACACATCCATGGACTGCGCACGTGAGATGCGAGGAATCAATTCCATGCCAAAACTGGTTATCTTCTTGTCTTGCAGACTCTTTAGCATAGCAATATTGTTATGTGCCATTAAGGTACTGATCAAAACAGTGCCATCACGCATTTGCTTTACTTCATCAGGAGTTGGAGCTTGAACGCGCCAGATAATATCTGAGCTTTCGCATAACTCTGCAAAATCAGAGACTAAAATTGCTCCTTTAAACTGCGAATCTGATATCAATGCAGATTCGCCAGCTCCCTTTTCCACATAGACTTCGACACCCAACTTAGTTAGTTTTGTAATAACTGTAGGATCGATAGCCACGCGACGCTCACCTTTCGCTGTTTCGCGTGGTATACCTAATTTCAGCGGCATTGAATTTTCCCCTTTACTATTAAATGCTTCAGCGATTAAAGACTAATACTAAGCATAAAATCAAAATGTTGCGCTACTTTACCAGAGCTAAAAATAAAATTCCTTATCCCATAAGCATTAAGGATATCTCTCAATATATAATGCTAATTGCATTTACTAATTGAATTAACAGGATGAACTTTATAATAAATTATTTCTAGCTCAAATCACCCCACGTCATCTGACACGCGGTAATACCAGCCACTACAGCAGTTTCTGCGCGTAAAATACGTTTCCCAAAATTTACAGAGTGCACCTTGTTAGTTTGCATAATCTTCTCTTCATCATCACTAAAGCCACCTTCTGGCCCGATAATTAACGATACTCCGTTATGGCTCTCATCAAGTTTCATTTGTTGTATTTTATTTTCTGAGCCAGGCAGCATTGATATTTGTGTTGTCTCTGCATAAAGGCTGAAAATCTCGTTAAAGTCACAAGGTTTCTTTATCTCTGGAATCGAGGTTCGGCCTGATTGTTCACAAGCGGCAATTATTACCCCTTGCCAATGTTGCATCTTTTTTTCGAGACGATTACTTTTCAGTTTTATTACACTGCGTTTTGTGTACATGGGTTGAATCGTTGAGACACCCAGTTCAACTGCTTTTTGAATCGCGTAATCCATTTTATCGGGTTTAATATTAGCCAGTATTAAAGTGAGTTCTAATGAAGACTCTCGATCAATTTGAATATGGTTTTCAATAAGTACCTGGGATTGGCGTTTATCTGTCGCTATAACGGATGCCTGATACTCTCCACCACGTCCATTAAAAAGAATCAGGTTATCGCCTTTTTTTAGACGAAGTACTTGCACTGCATGCCGATGATTAGCCTGACTTAAATCCATTTCTTCCCCTTCTTGGATATCGCCTTCTTGATAAAACCGTGAGACTCTCATTCTTTCTTATTACCCTGATCGCATTAATAAGTTTTAAATTATGCATCTAGTAAGAAATTTTGTCCGTTAAATTTATAGAGACCCATTTGTTGATTAATGGAACCTATAAAGACAATAAATTATAGTATTTCAGTATATTATTGTTTTCTGTTATAGTCGGGCGATTATTAACCCAAACAAATAAGCTAAGAGGTAGAAAAATGGAGCAGAAGAAACTAGCAATCATTGCCACTAAAGGTACGTTGGACTGGGCTTACCCTCCCTTTATCCTGGCATCTACGGCTGCTGCATTAGGTTATGAAGTAGAAGTATTTTGTACTTTTTATGGCTTACAACTTTTAAAGAAAGACGTGAGTGATCTACAAGTTAGCCCTCTTGGAAACCCTGGCATGCCGATGAAAATGCCGGTTGGCCCAAAGTGGTTCCAGGGAATTAACTGGAATATCCCAAACATTATTCAGTCTAACCTACCTGGTTATGAAGCAATTGCGACAACGTTAATGAAGAAAACCATCGCTAATAATGGTGTTGCTTCAATCGCTGAATTACGCGAGCTTTGTCAGGAAGCAGAAGTTAGATTCCTAGCTTGCCAAATGACGGTTGAGCTATTCGGATTCGACGCTGAAAAGGACTTCATGGATGGGCTGGAGTATGTTGGCGCAGCGACATTCTTCGATTTTGCTGGCGATTCAGATATTTGTTTATATATTTAAGTTATAAGCACACTTTTAGAAATTAAAAAAAGCCGACGTTATCGTCGGCTTTTTTGTTTCTTGTTTTCATTACTATACTTATGTTTCAGTACTACAAATAAAGGTCTAAAACTTTTCCAAGGCAGCAGCTACTGCGTTTACCAAGTCATCATCTTGACCTTCAAAAAAGTGGTTTGCACCAGCTACCTTTTGTTGTTTGTAGTCTTTATTATGCGACCCTGCTTTTTTTCTAGATTCTGCCGATTTTAGTACGCCTTCTAAATCTTTTTCTCCATACAAATCCAGTATAGGAATATTAATCTTTTCCAAAAACTGTTCATTATCAGTATTCATCCCGATACCCACATAAGCAATTATCGGGGTTTCTGTTTGTGCTTCTTTATAGACTTTTTTATGCGCTAAATAGTAATTAGTCATTCGGGCACCTAAACTATGCGAAACTATCACAACCTTTTTGGCCCCTTCTTTGGCTAAATAACGAATACCTGAATCTATTCTGGCAGGTACTTCTTTCATCAAAGGCTCGTAGTCTTTGCCATCAGCATCATTTGCTAGAACAGGCATCTGTAAAGCGAGAGTGTTCCAACCTTTAGCTGCTAGTTGAACACGTAACGGTTTAACCACGGTTTCCCAATTTGGGTGAATCCCAATGCCATGAATTACAATCACTCCAACGTCTTTAGGCTCATCTGCACGAGTATCTATGGCTAGAAAATCATTTGTACCATCATTCAGTTCGATGGCTTCACCATCAAATAGTGAGTCAGTAATTTGCTCGGCCCAGCGTTTTTCTTTATCAAGATCACTCGCAAATACGACTGTATTTGTTAATAGCAGTGCTATGAACAACGTGAAAAAAGACTTTAAAGTGGGGGGGTGACTTTTTTTTCTCATGAAATGCTCCATTATTTTTTAATTAATGTAGCACAATCACCTGATCAGAAGAAGTTTGATAAGGTGCTATTAAGACGGATCAAGCTAATAAAAAGTAGTTAAAGCGCCAACCACTCTTTTGCAATGACACCACCAGATAGATGTTGAATGGAATCTATCGCATTATTTCTAAATTTACGTAACATCAATTCGTTGTAGAACAAGTCATCGATTGCTGTTGTAAAAGCTTCGGTATTCTCATTTTCTACCAAAAGACCGTTCTCTCCATGTCGCACAATTTCTCTTGGCCCTGTCGGGCAATCAGTCGCAACCACTGGCGTTTTTAGTGCTAACGCTTCAATCAAAACCATTGGAAATGCTTCAGTACGACTGGTCAATGTTAAGAACTTAGCTCCCGCCAGATAAGGAAAAGGATTCGTCTGAGTTCCTACAAAATGGACTTTATGATGAATTTGTAAAGAATTTACCTGACGCTCCAGATCTTCCCGCAGCTCGCCATCACCAACAATAATTAGGTCACAGTCATCCTTCATCTTACTGTTAGCATAGGCATTGATCAGTAAGTCATAACGTTTTACTTCATGGAATCTGCCTAGTGCAACAATATAAGGCTTGGGATGCTCATAAGGCTTTTCGACCTGCGCAACAATATCTTCCACATCAACCGGATTATAAATACGAGAAACGTTATTCAATGAATAATCCGTTTTGAGTATTGAGGCAACATCTTCTGAAACTGCAATGATGTTTTTAACACGAGGATAGGTTATCTTAACAAGTGTAGATTCGAAAAAGCTTAACTCACGAGGGTTACAGTGCACGGACAATGCGGCATCATGAAATACTAAGGCAGTAGGAAAGTTAGCCGTCTCCATAAAACCATACACATGATCAAATTTTTCTTTTTTGAGTAGTTTCCTTAATCGATAAGCACGCTTTAAAACATTGAATGCTTTCCCAATAACACTGGTTTTTTGGGGACAATCTAAATTAATCAATTTACCGGGAACATGGTAGTGGATATCGTTATCCTGAAAAATAACAATGCTTACGTCATTATCTTTCGCCAATGCATTAGCAAGATTGATTGCCACACGTTGCCCGCCGCCTAAATCTAGGTCTGCAATAACGATTGCGATTTTTTTCATGAAATTGCCCCTGTTATGTTGTCTGTATTTCTATGTAGACAATCAGCGCTCAATTATTCAGTAAAAATCAATGAAATGGTATTTATTGTAGACGAGCTGATGAAATTAGCGATCAAAGCGTCTATAAAACAGAGCAATTGCTCTTAAAAGGTTAAAGTGAATCCCAGTTTCTCTAACCAGACTTTCTCTTGAGTCAAATCTGCTTCTAACAGCGCCTGATCTTTAAGTGATTTTGAACTGTTAATATGCATGCTATTTTCTGCACCTGTGACATCCGGCAAAATATCTTTGTCTTGTCTCGAACGATGCAATAACACGGCAATACGCAACAACACACATAGATAAACAATAGTCTGACGATCATCCTCTAATAGAGAATCAAATATTTCACTTTCAATTTTTTTACGGTGTGTTTGCACCAGCACCGCTAACCAGTGCTGCCGACGCTGGTTAAAACCTGGAATATCTGCATGATCAAGAATATGTGCTCCCTGAAGATGGTGTTTATCATGCGTGATACTCATTCCCAACTCATGCAGATCAGCGGCCCAGGCGAGTGTATGACTGCGTTTCTTGTTCAAGCCCCAGTCTTTTCTAATCTGAGTAAAACAATGCAAGGCCGTTTTCTTTACTCTATTAGCCTGCTTCACATCTATATTGAAACGTTTCATTAGATCTTTAACAGAGCGATCGCGAGCATCCTCATGGTTTATTCGCCCCAACATATCGTAGAGCAACCCTTCGCGCAGCGCCCCTTCTGATACTGTCATTATCTCTATATTTAATGCTTCGAACACCGCTATTATCACTGCAAGCCCACCAGCATAAACCGGCGCGCGATTTTGATTTAACCCCGGCAAGATAATATCGTCTATATTTCCAATTGCGATCAGCTTGTCTCGAATCTCATAAAGAGCATCTAGCGTTATGGCAAATCGATCAATCTCGAGTTCCTGGATAATAGATAACGTTGCCTTGATTGTTCCCGAAGAGCCAATCGCCCGCTTCCAGTTTTTTTGCGAGTAGTCACGCTGGATCGGCATTATTTCAAGTCGTAAAACGGTATTAGCAGTCTGCCAATTAGCTGGGCTTAAATCCCCATTGGGAAAAAATCGTTTAGTCACACTTACCGAACCGAAATTTAAACTCTCGAGGCGTATGGGCTCAAACTTTTTACCGACAATAAACTCTGTACTACCGCCACCGATATCAACAACCAGTTGTTTGCCTTTATCATCAGACAGCGTATGTGATACACCTAAATAAACAAGACGTGCTTCTTCACGACCCGGGATAATATCAATACGATGCCCAAGTGCTTTGTTTGCTTTGCGCAAAAACTCTGAAGAGCTATTCATCGTGCGTAATGTATTGGTACCTGCTGCTTTGACTGCAGAGGACTTTAAATGCCTTATTCGATCTCCAAAACGCTGCAGACACTCAAGCGCATTTTGCGCAACAGCCTCATCCATATTGTTGTATTCGTCGAGGCCACCTCGCAATCTCACCATTTCTTTCATTTGATCAACCATGGAAAAATTACCATGCTCATCAACTCTGGCTACGATTAAATGAAAACTGTTCGAACCCAAATCTACAGCCGCAATCATTTCTGGGTATTTTCTATGCTCAGCATTACTTGATTTTGTCATTATATGAAGATAACGCCTGTTCGACTCTGAATCAATGTGAGTTATCAATAACGATAGAAATAATCAGAAAAAATTTCTAACGAGCTTGTTCGCGAACCGCTGATTCTTTTGACTGCTTTAAGTGAGTACTCATTAATTCATTCCAGAATCGATATTTATTTTTATTAACGCGTTTAAGCGGTTTTCTTTTCTTCAATACTTTTATTTTCATTAGATATTTCCCCAAAATAACGTTTCTTACGTTTTTCTTTGATTTGCTCAAGGTCGACAAGAATTAAACTGTCTATGCAATAGTTAAATTCTGCATCGATATTAAAAGCAATAAACTGACAGCCTCCAGGCTTACAAACTTCTGAATATTGTTTGTATAAGGTTGGCACTTTTACTCCATAGTGCTTAAGCTTTTTATTCAAACGTTTGTAACTTGATTTATAGTCATCAGCAAAATCCTCATTCGCTATCGCCAATACTTGTGGCGTTAACTCAAAAGGCTTGAGCGCCGAAGCCATTTTTGGATTTGCTGAAAACTGCTGATTATAAAAAGATAATATTAATTCAGTGGGTGGTCGCGAATAAGCTTGCGACAAACTCAGAGGACCAAATAAATATTTAATCTCTGGGTTATGACGTAAATAAGCACCTATTCCAAACCACAGATAATCAAGACTTCGTTTACCCCAATAGCGCGGTTGCACAAAGCTACGGCCTAGCTCAATCGCTTTGGGTAAATGATCCACAAACGCTTCTTCGAATGTAAATAATGTGCTCGAATACAGGCCATCCAATCCTTTTTCTTTTACGATAGTGGCACATTCGCCAATGCGATAAGCACCTACAATTTCAAGATCATTTTCATCCCAAAGTACTAGATGACGGTAATAACTATCGTATTTATCGATATCCATTGAATCACCTGTACCCTCTTCTACAGAACGGAAACTCAGTTCTCGAAGCCTGCCAATTTCATGAATTACTGGCGAGTCTGGCTCATAATCATAGAGAAATATCTTTTTGCCATCGTCTGTTTCGCCTAATTGCTGGGCTTGATACAAAGCGTCCTTTAATGCTTTTCTTCTCGCTGGATGAGCGATTGTCTGTACGGTGTTAAACATCGGCAATTTGTTTTTGCCTGATAGTCGATATAACTGTTTTTTTAGTAGCTTAGCAATGCGCTTGTCTGCCAACCCTGTACCGGTAAACTCAGAAACAGGAATAGGACTGCCAACGTGAATTTTTAGCTGCTTGTTTTCCTTATTGAACATTTCATGGACTAGCATGGCTGTTCCTAACGGCTTATAAATAGTCGACATGCTGTAAAATAGTGCTGAATTTTTCGCTTCGACAAATACAGGAAGTACTGGAGAACCAGTACGTCTTGCCAGTTTCAGGAATCCAGTTTTCCACTTTCCGTCTCTAACACCATTAGGCTTAATTCGAGAGACCTCAGCAGATGGGAAAATAATCAAAGCGTGTTCATTTTCCAGTACTTGAATCATGCTTTCTAGCTGTGATCTGAAAGCCGCTCTACCTGACATTACCTCTACAGGAAGAAGTAACGACTGCAAAGGCTTAACCTGTGACAGCACTTCATTGGCGACGACTTTTACATCATGCCGAACAGAACGAACCATTTTTAATAAGGCTAAACCATCCAGTGAACCAATGGGGTGATTCGCAACAATAATCACTTTGCCTTCCGCAGGAATATTATCGTAAGACTTTGCTGTAGCTTCAAAAGTAAAATTGAAGTATTGCAGTACCTTATCTAAAAATGCAAAACCTCTTAAGTGTTGATTCTTATCGATAAATTTATTGATTTCTTTCTCTCGGAATAAACGCCTCATTGTTTTAAAGAACAGATTCGAACCCGGCTTATCCGCCAGAGCTGGATTCACCTCTAACAATTTCTTTTCTAAATTAATCACTGTTGTAAAGCCTTTAGTTTCCATTAATAATCATGGCAACAAAGCTTAATTAAGATGTGTTAAAAAAAGATGACTAAAAAATTAATGTTTAATGACATTGACATCATTCGTTGTAAGCCTGCTATTGCTTTGCAACAATCTAAGCAGACCTATACAAAATTAATCACTTAATTGATATCAAATGAAGGTCACCCCCCCACTTTTCACAGGTTCTTACTATACTCATTTATAGAACGTAAAATCCTTTGGCAATTAACTAATAACAATCATTTCAGGAGCGTTAATATATGGCAGATAAGATTTATGTAATCGATACCAACATCATTTTGCATAATCCACAGGGCATCAAACAACTTTCACAAGACAACAACAATATCGTGGTAATACCAGAAACCGTCCTGGTTGAATTAGAAGAATTTAAAAAAGGCTCAGGAGAATTGAGCTATCAGGCAAGAAGCTTCGCTCGAATGCTAGCCGCCTGCAAAGTTGATAAAATAGATCAGAAAAAAGAATGTAGAGTCGTCAAACTACGTTTTAATGATTCCGCTTCCATCCACCTTTTCTCTAAAAACAAATACGAATCAGATCTCGACGCTGCACACATTGCAGAATCCAACGATAAACGAATCGTCGAAGTCGCTGAAGCTGCACAAAGCTATTACAAAGGCCATAAAATCATTTTCCTATCACTCGATATTTATGCGCGCATGTTTGGCTTATTCAGCGGTATTAAGGTTCAGACGCTTTACGAAGATAGATCAGACTTACCGCCATTTCACTTTTTCAAATCCATCGAGGTAGATTCAAGCTTATTCAATGGCATGCAGAATAGCGATATCACCGATTACGATGATAACTACCAGAACGACAACTTTAATTACGAATTCGTCTCTAAAGATGGTAATCGCCAATACGGAATTGTCAGCAAAGGCGGAAAGATAGACATCGTCAATGAAAAAGAAGACTTCAACGGTCTCAGTATAAAACCGATGAATATGAAGCAGATGTTTCTTCTGAAAGCGATGCTTAGTGACTATTTTGATATCACAGTTGTGGATGCCAAGGCAGGCAGTGGTAAAACCTTACTGGCCTTTGCCGCAGCCATGCGCCTGATTGATTTGGGGCATTATGAAAAAATTGTTTACGTTAGAAACTCCATCGAAAGTGTCGACAAGGGTGCCGAAGTTGGCTTTCTCTCAGGCAATGATGAAAAATTCCGAGTCTATAATATGGCTTTGTATGACACGTTGGAATTTATTGCCAAGACCCAGTTGAAACGTCGTGAAAGCGTTCTTCAACAAGAAGCACTTGAAATGAAGGTCGAGTATTTGGTGAACAAATACAATATTGAAAAGCTCTGGCCGGGCGAAGCACGTGGACGAACCCTGAGTAACGCTATCGTGATACTTGATGAGTGGCAGAACAGCTCGAACAATACGACTCAACTGGTTTTATCGCGACTCGATCAAAGCTGTAAAGCAATCATCATTGGCTCGAACCGCCAGATAGATAATATCTACCTGAATCGCTACAACAATGGTTTAACCACCCTACTTAAGCAAACTACCAACAAGCATGAAGAAGTCTCGATGTATGCGATTGAACTGGAGAGATCTGTACGTGGTAAGTTCGCGCAATTTGCCGAAGAGATATTTGAGAAGCGAGAAAATTAAAATGCATTTAATTCTCTGTAGGAACTCTAAAGTAAAAAAGCGCCTAAAAGTGGGGGGGTGACTTTTGAGTTGCCTGTTTCTTATCAGGAACCGGGTCGTAGCCACCCTCATTCCAGGGGTGGCATTTACCGATACGTTTAAGCCCTAACCATACGCCTTTGATAGCGCCATGCTTTTCAATCGCTTGATGCGTGTAACAAGAACAAGTGGGCTCGAAACGACAACTACTACCTAGAACGGGACTTAGGAAAAGTTGATAGCCGCGTATGAGCTTGAGAAGAAACCATCTCATAGCTGTTTATTTTTTGTAAAGTTCTTCAGGATCGATTAACGGATCAGAATCGATTTTTAATTCACCATCCTGAGCTACTTGATAGAAACATGTTCTTCGGCCTGTATGACACGCTGGGCCAGTTTGATCGACCATTAACAATAAGGTATCGCCATCACAATCGACTCTGAACTCTTTGAGCATTTGAACCTGCCCCGAGCTTTCACCTTTGCGCCAAAATGCCTGACGCGAACGCGACCAATAGCAAACGCGACCGGTTTCTAATGATTCTTCAATCGACGCTTTATTCATCCACGCCATCATTAATACTTCATTCGTATCGAATTGCTGAGCAACGGCAGGGATTAACCCGTCTTCGTTGAATTTTAAGTCGTCGATAAATTTCATAGTAGTATAGTAGCGTTGGGTAATTAGATTACCTGCCCTGGTTCTTTTCTTACGTATTTGGCTTTCTCGCATCGCGCAAGATAATCAGCCCAGTATTCTTCGTAATTGTCGCCAAGTTCGCGCAACAAGCCCCAATCGTAGAGGCCACTGTCGTGATTGTCGTCGAAACCAAGTTTAACGGCGTAATGACCGATAGGCTCGATCTCTTTGATATTGACGTTTTCCTTACCAAGCTGCAATACTTCCTGGCCTGGCCCATGGCCACGCACTTCTGCTGATGGAGAGTAAACACGCAAATACTCACAAGGTAGATTCTGAACCACACCATCAGGCCATGTAAGTTCCAGAACACGTGATTTCTGGTGTAGTGCTATATTTGTTGGTGTCATTGTAAATCCTGTTTCAATATTTCAGTGGTCGCTAGTCTATACTAATCAGCTGCAGTTAGATAAATTCAACACTATTTTTATGTCGTTTATTAGCAATTGCTTATACTTTCATCATATCTTGATTATCTGTAGATTATTTACAGCCTACAGAATGTAGCGGCTTAAATCCTCATCTTCAATCAATTCGCCCAGAACATCGTCAACCATCTTCGCATCGACAGTAACTGCCTCTGTGCAATCAGGTGCGCAAAATAGCACTTCTTCGAGCAATCTTTCTACGATGGTATGCAAGCGTCTAGCGCCAATGTTTTCAGTTTGTGCATTCACCTGAAACGCCGTTTCTGCGATTCGTTGAATGCCGTCTTCAGTAAACTCTATTTTAACGCCTTCTGTTAGTAGAAGCCCCTGGTATTGCTCAGTCAGTGATGCATTTGGCTCAGTCAAAATACGCTTAAAGTCATCCGCCGTTAATGCACCAAGTTCTACGCGAATCGGTAAACGACCTTGTAATTCAGGAATCAAATCAGAAGGCTTAGCCATGTGGAAAGCGCCTGAAGCAATAAACAAAATATGATCTGTTTTGATAATACCGTGCTTGGTCGTTACCGTGCTACCTTCAATAAGAGGTAGTAGGTCACGTTGCACACCCTCACGAGAAACTCCCGCGCCACCCATTTCACCTTTTTGAATCACTTTGTCGATTTCATCAAGGAATACGATGCCGTTTTGCTCTACATTTTCCAGTGCTTTAAGCTTTAGATCTTCGGTATTAACCAGCTTATGCGCTTCTTCTTCAGCCAACTCTTTCAGCGCATCTTTAATCTTCAGCTTACGCTTCTTGGTCTTGTTGTTACCCAAGTTCTGGAACATGCCTTGCAACTGACTCGCCATATCTTCCATTCCAGGAGGCGTCATGATTTCTACACCTAATGGGCTGGCAGAAACTTCAATTTCGATTTCTTTATCGTCAAGATCACCTTCGCGTAATTTCTTACGGAATTTCTGGCGTGTCGAACTATCTTCTACAGGCTTCTTATCTGTTTCGTTGCCGTCACTATCCATACCGAACCAGTTCGCATCTTCTTCTGCTTTTGGTCGTGGTATTAGAATATCCAACACTCGATCTTCTGCAGCATCTTCTGCACGGTTCTTGACCTTCTCAACTTCTTGCTCGCGTGTCACTTTAATCGCCACATCGACAAGATCGCGTATTATCGAATCAACTTCTTTACCGACATAACCCACTTCCGTGAATTTAGTCGCTTCAACCTTGATAAAAGGCGCATTCGCCAATTTCGCCAAACGACGGGCAATCTCAGTTTTACCCACACCCGTTGGGCCGATCATTAGAATATTTTTCGGCGTTACTTCTTGGCGCAAATCTGCATCAAGCTGCTGTCTACGCCAGCGATTACGCAAAGCTATCGCAACAGCACGCTTGGCATCATGCTGCCCTACAACGTGCTTATCTAATTCTTGAACAATTTCTCTAGGTGTCATTGACATAATAATTCTCGTTTTTTACTACTATTTTCTATTTATTGATTATGTGTCTATTTAAAACACACCCCCCTACTTTTAGGAGGTTTTTTATAAAATACTGTAATTATCTTTTAGAGCGTTTAGATTTCGTTCTAGATCAAGGCAACATCGAGCGGAGAATGTGAGCGTATGTTAAATACGTGACCATTCGAGCACGATGTTAACGCCGAGCTAGGGCGAAAGGTTAATGCTCTAAATTATAATTCTTCGATTGTGCGGTTCTGGTTTGTGTATATGCATATATCACCCGCAATACCCAACCCCTTCTCAACAATCTCACGCGCCGACAACTCTGTATTATCAAGTAACGCACGCGCTGCTGATTGCGCGAATGGTCCGCCTGAACCTATCGCGATTAAGTTATCTTCTGGATCGATGACATCACCATTACCCGTAATGATCAATGATGTTTCTTTGTCTGCTACTGCGAGCAATGCTTCCAATTGACGCATACCTCTATCGGTACGCCAGTCTTTTGCGAGCTCGATGGCGGCACGCGTTAGGTTGCCATTGTGCTCGTGTAGTTTAGCTTCGAACTTTTCAAACAGAGTAAATGCGTCTGCTGTTCCGCCAGCGAAACCCGCGATGACTTTGTCGTTATATAGACGACGCACTTTACGCGCGTTACCTTTCATAATGGTATTACCTAATGAGACTTGACCATCTCCACCAATCACTACTTTTCCATCGCGACGTACGGATAGTATGGTTGTTCCTCGATATTGTTCCATTTTCAGTCCAGATTAATTTGTTTTAGATTTAGTTTAAGGTCACCCCCCTACTTTAGGAGGTTTTTTCTAGATAACCTTTATTTTGAGCTAATCTTAAAATAATTGGGTTAAATAAACTAATTTCAACAGATAGTTTTCAATTTATTAAGACAATATGGCAGGCACAAAAAAGGCACCATCAAGGTGCCTTTTCATTAAGCTTGTTGGGTATAGATTACTGTGATTGGCTAACCATATAATCAACTGCAGCTTTAATCGCTGAATCTTCAAGTGACATATTACCGCCTTTTGGTGGCATCGCGCCTTTACCTGCGATAGCTGTTTTGTATAAAACATCCATGCCTTGAGCAATTCTTGGTGCCCATTGTTCTTTGTTACCCAATATTGGAGAACCTGCAACACCTGAAGCATGACAAGCAAAACATGCTGTATCGTATACTTTCTTGCCTTCGGCATTATCTTTAGCTGGTGCAGCGGCTACTGCTGGAGCTGCGGCTACAACTGGTGCTGCTGCCGCTACTGGAGCAGCTGGTGCCTCTACTGCTGCGGGAGCTTCTTCTGCTTTTGGCGCCTCTGGAGTTGTTGGTGCAACGGGTGCTGCTTCTACTTTTGGCGCTTCAGCAGTCACTGTCTCTTTAGCAGCTTCTTGTTTCTCTTCTGATTTAGCCTCAGCTACTTCAGTTGCTGGTGCTGCTTCAGTTGCGGCTTCTGCTTTTGGAGCCTCTTCCGCTGCTGCAGCTTTAGGTGCTTCTTCTGCTCCACCAAGATCTAAGCCTGCTTCTTTAGTCATATACAGAATCACAGCTTCTAGCTCGCCATCTGTAATTGAAGGATCGCCACCTTTAGCAGGCATAGCGCCTTTACCCTCAGCCGCTGACTTTAGTAAGCCTGCAATACCAACACCGGCACGTGCTTCCCAGGCAGCCTTATCACCAAACTTAGGTGCTTCAAGAACGCCTGTTGCATGACATGCAGCACAAACGCCGGTATAAATTTCTTTCGGAGGTCGTCCTGCAGCATTTGCAACAACAGCACCTGCTTCAGCAGCGAAACCAATTGGCTTTATGTTATTTTCAGCATTAAGAACTAACTGGGTATTATCCACCTCACCTTTAAGTGAGTTTCTTTGATAGGTGTTAATTAAGCTTGAAATTAACACATAAACCACTGCTAAAATCGCTACTGCACTAAGTAAAAGCATTAACTTAGATACATTGTCCATCTTAGGTGCTTGACTTGCCATGATCTCTCCAACTGCCATCGGTAATAAATAGTGGCAGGATTATATTCAACTACGCTAATATACTCTACTTTTTTGTGTGATTGATTTTTTAATCCTTGTAATAGTTGATGTGGATCATGAAACAAATGATCATGAACGATTATATATTAGTCAATTTACTCACATTTCGATTTATAAAGTCGTATTGAACGGAAATATTGGTTGTGCTACCCATAATAAATCTCAAATTTATATAATATGCATCTTTTCAGCATACTCGCGAAGTTCATCACGAAAATCGGGGTGTGCAATCGATATCAAAGCTAATGCACGCTCCCGAATACACTTTCCACGCAATTTAGCGACGCCGTATTCGGTAACAACATGATCCACGTCATTCTTACTGGTCGTTACGACTGCACCCTGCTTTAGCATAGGTACAATTCTTGAGATCGTTCCACTTTTTGCGGTGGATGGCATCGTAACGAAACCTTTACCGCCTTTAGAGATATTAGCCCCACGGAAAAAATCAACCTGTCCGCCAGTGCCACTCCATTGTTTTGGTCCCATTGATTCTGAACAACATTGACCGAATAAATCTACTTCGATAGTGGCATTGATAGCAACCATATTGTCATGTCGACCAATATTGTAAGGGTTATTTGTGTAATCCACGGGGTGCATTTCAATCATAGGGTTTTCATGCATAAACTCGTAAAGGCTTTTTGATCCCCAGGCGAAGGTGCCAATAAGTTTTCCACGATTCCATGTTTTCTTAGAATTGTTTACAGCACCACACTCGGCTAGCCCTAATATGCCCTCTGTAACCATTTCGGTATGAATACCCAGATCTTTCTTATTTTTAAGTGCCTCACAGACTGCATTAGGAACTCCACCAAATCCAATTTGCAATGTCGAGCCATCGTCAATCAGTTCTGCAACATAGCCACCAATCGTTATATCCAGATCGGTCAAAGGGGCACAGGCTAGCTCTGGAACGGGATTAGGACATTCAACGATATGAGTAATCTGAGAGATATGCACCTGACAATTACCATAGCAACGAGGCGCATCTTGATTCACTTCAACAATCACCGTTTTTGCTTTGTGCAAAGCTTCCCACGTGTAATCGACACCTAAACCTAAACTAAAATAACCATGTTCATCCATAGGTGAGACAACGGTACTAACTACATCGACAGGCCAGTATTCGCGAATTAGTCGGGGTATTTCGTGAAAATGACTCGGCGTAAAGTCTGCCCAACCCTGATGCACTGCTTCACGAGATGCACCGCTTACGAAAAGAGAATCATGACGAATATGTGCTGACGACTCTTTATCAAAATAACCAGGTTTTGCAGGTAAGATTTGGTGAGTAACAACATCCTTAAGGCTTTCTTTTCGATCTATTAATGCCTTTAAAAACACATCAGGCTCCCCAGCGCCAACTGGCAGCCAGATATGGTCGCCCGATTTGATAGTAGCTGCGGCATCTGTCGCCGTTAGCAGTTTATCATCATAGCTCTGTTGCCAATTACTCATAATCGTCTAGTCCTTGAATGGTTATATGTAGATGTATTCAGATTAATTTTTACCGTTTTTACTGCTGGTATTATTTACTGTGACCGCATGCCAGCGGAAGCAGCAGCTCTTAAATTCGAATGAAAAAAGAGGAAAATGGCGCGCCTGGCTGGATTCGAACCAGCTGCCTCAACCTTCGGAGGGTTGCACTCTATCCAAGTGAGCTACAGGCGCTAGCCTTGTATTCTAACGAAAACGGGTAAGGGCTTCATAGGTAATTCTTTAATTATTGATGAAACAATTCAAAGAGTAGGTATTTTTTTAATACATAAATGCTCAGGGTTTATACAAAGCCTATTAGAACAAGTCTGGTTGACCATCATCCCCTCGGGAAGCCCACCGATAAAGGCTAAGTAGCTTGCTGTCTCAGCACTAACCTTTTGATTGGTTGCTTGCGAAAAATCTCTGATAGTGATTCGCCCATGGCCACTATTAGAAACTTGCCCTTGCCACTCCCAACAATGAGTATCTGCATTAATCTGGCTATTGAACTGGAGTTTTTCTTGTAAACGAACTCGATGCATTTTTAAAGATTCCTTTTAAATAAAGATAAAATACTTATACATATCTTCGAAATAATAACCTAAAGTTAGGACTATTATGTAATTTATTATACAATATCTATACATAATTTAATATTTTGCATAATTTTCACATTTAATTCGCACTCAGTTAACGTCTTCAATGTGAACCTACCGATTGTGAATCATCTTATTCACAACTAAATTCGGGAGATTAGAGATGAAACGATTTACAACATTATTTACTCTTTTAATTAGCTCTTTGTTACTCATCGGTTGTGGAGGAGGTTCAAGCAACAATTCACACGACCCACAACTCAGAGCCGTGCATTTATCACCAGATGCACCAGCCGTTGATGTCAGTATTGAAGGTGATGTCGCTCTAGAAAATGTAAATTACCGACAAGCCAGTGGCTTTCTGTTTGTTGATGAAGGGAATAACAATGTAAAGATTTTAGTAGCAGATACTTCAACCGCAGTTATAGATGAAACTCTCAACTTGCAAGAGGATATGAAATATACCGTTCTGGCTGTCAATACCGTTGCCAACATTGAGCCTATTGTGATTGCAGATGATATCGACCAGCCTACTAATGGTTTCGCTGCTATTACAGTAGTACATGGTGCGCCATCAGCTCCTCCAGTTGATGTTTACGTGTCTGCACCAGAAGATGATTTTTCAAGTCTAACTCCAACTCTGGAAGATGTTCCCTTTAAAGCAAATTCAGGTGAACTAGAAGTCCCTGCGGGGGATTATAGAGTGAGAGTTACATTGGCGGATGATAACGCTGTAATTTATGACTCAGGTACATTATCACTAGAGTCAGGCGTTGAATATGTAGCCATTGCCGCAGAATCCAGTGGAGGACTATCACCTATTGGATTAACAATTCTTACCGATCAAGATGCTACTCCTTTTGTTAATGTGGACGATGCTAGAGCAAGATTACGCGTGGTACATGCGTCTGCAGACGCTCCTGAGGTAGATATTTCGGTAGATGGTTCTGAAGTACTGAGTGATGTTCCATTTGGAACTGGATCTGACTACCTGGAAATAATAGGTGACACTTACAATATAGATGTAGCTGCTGCCGCAAATTCAGCTAGCGTTATCAATGCTGACCTTCAATTTGATCCGCAAATGGATTACACCATTGCTGCAGTGAATTCATTAAATAATATTGAGCCGATTGTTTTAACAGATGACAACTACCCGCCAGCTGCCGGCAATGTAAAAGTACGATTGATACATGCTGCACCAAGCGCTGGCTTAGTAGATATTTACATTACCGCACCGGGCGCTGATATCAATTCTATGTCACCCACAATCAGCAATTTTGAGTTCAAAGATAATTCAGATTACCTGGAAGTTCCTGCTGGTGATTATCAAGTGAGAATTACTTTGTCAACGACTAAAACAGTGGCAATTGATACTGGCACACTCAGTTTATCTGATGGACAAATACGTACTGCATTTGCCGTTGACCCTGTTCCAGGATCTACTGATTTTGGTGTGATTTTACTTGCTGATCTTAATTAGTTTTTTTAAGAAGCCAGCTTCAAACCGGGAAGAGTATTTTTTGAATCTTCCCGGTTCTTTTAGTTTAAAGAGGATATATGAGTAGCTTAAATGATTTTCATGGGCGGATTTTGGTCGTCGAAGACAATACCGATATTGCCTCTTTATTGGTCGACTTTTTTACTGATAAAGGTCACATTGCGGATTATGCAAGTGATGGCTTAACAGGATTACATCTCGTAACCGTTAATGAATACGATGTTATTTTGCTGGATTTAGCACTGCCGGGGATCGATGGAATCACCCTATGCCAAAAGCTACGTAAAGAACTTCACTCTTCGACTCCAATTTTAATGCTAACCGCACGCGATTCTTTAGATGAAAAACTGATTGGTTTTGATGCTGGAGCAGACGATTATCTGGTAAAGCCATTTGATTTACTGGAAGTGTATGCCAGAGTTCAAGCACTATGGAGACGTTCAAATAACGACAACCAAACCATCATAAACGTCTCTAATCTGGCCTTTAATTACGAAACACTTGAAGTGGCCAGAGAAGGTAACGCAATAAAATTAAATTCAATAAGACTCAAAATTCTACGTTTGCTCATGGAAAATACTCACCGAGTTGTGTCACGCAGAGAAATGGAAACACACGTCTGGGGAGATGACCCAACTGAGAGCGATGCATTGAGAACACATTTGTCCGCTATCAGACAAGCGATTGATAAGCCCTACGAGAATAAATTATTACACACCATTCATAGCGTGGGGTATAGGCTTTATGATGACCAAGCAGCTTAATTTACTTAATATCGCGCACGGCTTTGACCTCAACAATATTTTTTCTAAACGATGGATTTTACAAACACTATTTATCGTCTTTGCGGTACTAATCAGCATTATAACTATTACCTGGATTTTAGAAAAAAGCCTGGTAAAACAGGCGATGGAATTAGAAGCCGATGCTTTTATAAGCCATTACCAACAAGATAAAAACTTTCCACTACCTAGAACCAGAAATCTCATTGGTTACCTCACAACGCCCGACTCCACTGCAGACACCCCCGCTGAAATCAGCAATCTTGAAGCCGGCCTGTACCCAAAAGTAATGATATCTGGTCGTGAAAAACCTGTGCCTGTCTATATCAGAGATTTTGACAACAATCGCCTTTACCTGATTTTTGAAGGCGCGAACATTGACCGCCTAGTGGGAGTTTTCGGTTTAATCCCGATGAGTATTTTGCTCATTCTTATTTATACCAGCAGTTGGATAGCCTACAAATTAACCTGGCGAGCAGCTTCTCCTGTATTAAAAATTGCGCGCAATCTGAGAAAATCTGGCCCTGATAGTTTCGCCTTAAAAGTTTCGACTAAAAACCTGAGTGGCGAAACCAAAGAACTGGCTGAAGCGCTGGATGAATATGCTAAACGTATTGATGTTTTTGTCGAAAGAGAACGCCAGTTTACTGCTGACGTTAGCCACGAGTTACGTACACCGATGACTATCATTGATGGTGCTGCTCAATTTCTTGAAACTGAAAGTAACATCAGTGACAAAGGCGCTGATCGAGTCAAAATGATTCGCCGCGCTTGTAGCGATGTAAACGACCTGACCTCTGCCTTCTTCCTAATGGCTAGAGAACAGAAGCCTGAACTTGGCAACCCAGATACTAATGTGACTGAAATCATAGAAAATGAAGTAATCAAATTGAGTTCTTTGATTGATACCAAAAATGTAGATTTATCCATAAATATTCAAGACGAACTTATTGTTAATACACACAGAAAAGCACTAGAAATAATCATTGGGAACATTCTGGGCAATGCCATCAAATACACCGAAAAAGGAGCCATTGAAATAACCGTGTCTGGCAATCAGATAATGGTTTCCGATACTGGAATTGGTATACCCAATGAATTATTACCAAAGTTATTTGAACGTCATGTGCGTGGTAGAGGTCTACATCAGGCAGGTGAAGGTATTGGTCTCGCTATTGTTAAAAGATTATGCGATCAATTCGATTGGCATATTTCTATTAAAAATAAAGAGATACAAGGCATTCTCGTGACTCTTACTAAAAATCAAGATTCGCTGAAGGCAAGCAGTGAAGATAAACAAGGGTTAACAAAATGATAAAAAAATATTTACTACTATTAACCATTTTCTTGAGCGGCTGCTCAGCAGGTGTTCCAGATGGCATTAAACCAGTTTCTGATTTTGAGGTTAATCGCTACTTTGGTAAGTGGTATGAAATAGCGCGTCTTGATCATTCATTTGAGCGCGGACTGAGTAATATAACAGCGGAATACAGTCTTCGCGAAGATGGCAATTTACGGGTACTTAATCGTGGTTACAATATCAAAAAGAAGAAATGGCAAGACGCAGAGGGTAAAGCCAAATTTACTGGCCCAAGTGATATTGGGAGCTTAAAAGTATCTTTCTTTGGACCATTTTACGGTGGCTACAACATTATCGAATTGGATCAGCAGAACTATCAATATGTAATGATTGCTGGTAATGATCGAAGTTATTTCTGGATATTGTCACGTACTCCGAAACTCGATCCAGCGGTACAAAAACGCCTTATTAATAAAGCCCGTAGCCTTAAGTTTCCCGTTGAAAAGTTGATCTACGTTAATCATGACCTTGCTAAACAATAAACCGATGAAAAAATTCCTACTCATAATTCTAACGAGCCTATTTTGCTTTATGAATGCATCCGCCGAAGACTTAATTATTGATGACCGCAGCAGCGGAAATACTCGATCAAATATAGGATCTGACTGGCGACTCTTTACCGATAGGGTTATGGGAGGGGTTTCAAAAGGCAGCCTATCTCCCGAGCAATATCAGGGTAAACAATGCTTAAGAATGACAGGAGAAGTGTCCACTGAAAATAACGGCGGCTTCGTGCAAATGGCATTGGATTTAAATGACGGCAAAGCGTTCGATGCCAGTAACTTTGAAGGTCTTGAATTAGTCGTTGCAGGAAACAACGAAGTTTATAATGTACATTATCGTACCAGCGGACTCTGGATGCCGTGGCAATCGTATCGAGCCAGTTTCAAAGTATCGCCAGAATGGGGAATAGTAAAAATACCATTTAGTACTATGACACAATATAAAACCAGCAAGCAGTTTAAGGCGAATCATATCAAGCGTATTGGATTAGTCGCCATTGGCAAAAATTTTGATGCTGATTTGTGTGTTGCTTCTGTGAGGTTCTATGGAAAACAGTAAATCAGAATCGACAATGTCTAAAGTGATTATGTATCACGATGGTGAGTGTCCATTGTGTAAATTCGAAGTAAAGACAATGCAGAAGCTAGACATTGCTAATGCCATTTACTGGGTGGATATCACCAAAGATAAAGAGGCTTTAGAAAAATCTGGCATAACTTACCAACAAGCTATGGCAAGAATTCATGTTCAGGATGAAAGTCAAAAAATGCTAACAGGTGTTCGAGGATTTATGACCGTGTGGAAACATTTACCCTATTACCGGAGAATCGTTCCGGTAATCGAGCATGTTCCGTTTCTCTTGCCTGTTCTGGAAAGCATCTACACCTTATTTGCGAAATATCGTTTGCCTCTCACAGGCAAAAAATCGCAACCATCTGAACATCAAAACAAAGAGGCCTAAGCCATTAATCGCATCAACCCAGCAAAATTGCTCTTGTCAAAATGGACAGCAATAACACCAGAAAACAAGGAACGGCACTTTATCGTTTCTGAATTATTAAAGGACGAGGAAGAACGAATCATTGGCTGCAAATTAGAAGCTGTTATTAATAAAAATCAATACGATATCGATTGGCAGCGCCTAAAAAATAACGAAGAATGGCTAATGGGCTGGAAATAGCCTTCTTCAAAATAAGCAATTAGTGACGGATTTCTGATACTTTATTATTACTTTCGAATATAGCCGTTATCGCTTTAATCCGTTGTTCAATAGTATCGATTTCAATCAACATCTGTTTATCTTCATTGGATAAATTAAGAAAGTAGAAAAGAGCATTGAGTAAATTTTCTGCATCCAGCTTTTCCAGTACCTCCCAATCTAATTTCATATCGGTCTGGTTGAAATAAACCTTTAACGTATTAATAAATGATTTTTGAGTAACAGCATCTGGCTCAGATTGTTCCTCATAGTCGATAGCGAATTTAGACCATTCTGGAACAATTAAGCGATAACCACGAGTAGTCACTATTTCATCTTTAATTTCAAAGCGACACAATCCAGTTAGTGAAATTTCAAGACGCCCATCATTGGTTTCTTCATAACGGGTAATTCTGGCGGCGCAGCCCACTTTATAAAGTTCTGGCTTGGGACTGTCGTCACGAGGTTGAATCATACCGATTAAGCGATGACTCTCCATCGCGTCTTGCAGCATATTAATATAACGCGGCTCGAAAATATTTAAGGGCAAATGACCACCTGGCATAACCACGGCATTCCCAAGAGGAAACACGGGAAGCGTATTTGGTAGCTGGTCAAAATGTTGCATAAATGGACTTAATTTACTCATTTTCATCCTTGTTTATTAGGCTCTCAAAATAGTCTTATTACTATTTAAAGTGAACACACCCCCCTACTTTGAATGATATTACGTTTTTGTTTTTTAAAAGCGTAAATAGAATTTATGCAGAGCTGGAGGCACTTTTTTATTTTTCTACTATTAATTAATCATAATCTTACTGCATTTCCTGAATGCGCATTGGCATCTGGTCAATTTCAGAAAACAGATAATCGATATTTACTTTTTTCTGCCTGAGCTTTTCGCCCTGATCATAACCAATTAGCAGCAATCGAAATTCATTTACGCTTACTTTATACATTTCTCTAAAGCCCAGATTGGATACATCGCTACTTATTTTGGAATCTAATCTTACAGAATCTTTCGCAATCACATGCCAGGTATGTAATTTGCGCTCTTCAAACTCTTCACTGAATTCTGCCAGCACTTGCTTAAATAGTTGATACTGCTGATGCTCATAACTGGGTGAAAAAACTATGAGTTGGCGTTTCTCCCATGCGTACTCATTAAGGGCTGATTGTATTTTCTCAGTTGCTAATGCATTGAATGAAAGCACCATCATTAGTATTAATCCCAACCCTTTTATCACAACGCACCTTGCCTATTCACAGGGAAAAAAGATCGATATAAAGGATTCGATATGGGTTTATTTTTAGACAGCCAAATTCCGAGATAGGCTTTTGCTAATTCTGCAGATTTAATTTCTATCAGATTTTTGCCGTTTAAATCAAGACGCATCAACTGATTTCTGCCGTTGTAACAAAGGCTATAGCTATCACCCTTCTTTACAGGCTTGTAGGCTTGTTGAAATGCATCTAGTGGCTCTTTAATTTTCTCTAAGTATTCAGCACTGTGCTGCCGACTTAATATTTTTGTTGTTGCCAACCTGAATTTGTCCACCGATAAGTTAACCGCATAATCTAACTTTAAACACTTCGACACATTCGCGTTTAGTATGGTTTCTGCTCTCACTACATTAGGGCTGTAAAGACTAATATCGTAAACCTTGATCATTTTTAAATAACGGACTTCGCCTTTACTATGTAATGGCCATTGTTTTGTGTAAGCAAATGCTGAAGAAAAAATCGTGCTCAATATCATTACCATGATCATTACAATCAGTGGAAATATCGTTTTAAAAATCCTCATCTTTGACTCCAGAAATCAGTGTTATTACTTCTTGAAACTAATAAAAACTTCACCCAGATTAAAACCAAACTTACTCATTTTTGCACGATTGAGAAGAACACCATCCGGCTGTAAGAACATCCAGTCATCAAATCTTACCTTATAAGTTTTACCGTCTACTGGTAGGCTCAAGTCATACTTCCAATTCAGCGCATTACCAGCACTAACACCTTTAGCCTCACCGATGACATCGTCAGCTTTACCTATGAATTGATTATTGCCATCTTTGCTAATAGTCCAGACGCGCCTGGATTTTTCACCATCACTCCAGACGAAATCTTCTTCTAAAACGAGCTGTCCCTGATCGTTGGTATAACCATTGATATCAACAACAAACTGTCTTTTAAGGTTGCCGCCTCGATCCTGAAACATTCCCCAACCACGTGTTTTTCCCTGGAAATAATCAAACAAGGAGAAGTTAGGTTTATTCTGCTGATAATCTTGTATTTTCATAGTACTACTGCATCCGCTTATGATGGGTAACAAAAGAAACAGTGTGAGTAATAGCCTTTGAGTGAGTGTTTTCATCGTGTTTACCTACTATTGTATTTTCTTTTTGAATGGATTTTGGTGATGATTCTGCTTTTTTTGCTTTAGAAAGAATGACTTTTTGAGGCATTTCCTCTAACGATACTGGCTTTGAAGATAGTGAATTTGCAGGAGATGTATTTGAAGAAAGTATATTTTCAGAATCCTCATTTGAAGATTGTGCACTTGATGTGTTTAAAGGCGCTGAGGAAGCAAAATAGCTTCGTCCATATGGGAAATGCCACATTTGAGATAACACCCATAACTTAAAAATAATGGGAATTAAGGCATACAAAATTACTAATGAAATTACTGCTATTTCACTAGGTTCCTGTGTTGCTAAAACATCTGGCTTAAGCCCCACTAGATCCAACAGGGGAAATGCGATACCCACTGCAAGTGCTAGTGATAATTTTGTCAGTAAACCCCAAACTCCAAATAGCAATGCTGTTGAATCCTGTTGCTGACTTCCAATAGTTACTTCGGATAAGAGACTTTCCCCAGAATCGATAGCGATGCTATTCGATCTCTTCTTTGAAATATCCTGAGATATATCAGCCTGAATAGATGCAGGCATCACAACATCAGCACCTAAACAAAAACCACTCGCCACACAAATCACTAAAAAGGGTTGGAAATCTCCAGCATTAAGAAAAGGCACCCAAATAAAACTTGCTATAGAACCGTATAGAGCGATAGACCAACTGGTGTGCTTATCTGTTTTTCTGGCCAGATATAGCCAGAAAGGGATGCCTATAATGGCTGATAAAAAATAGCTGATTAACAAAATTCCGACTTTATCCGGTGTTTGTAAAACATAACTGACAAACAGGATAAACAGGGTTGCAGGAAACGCATTTGCCATACTGTTAATAAAATACGCAGGTAACAACTTTTTGATAGCAGGATGTTTAATTACCACAAACGTTTGTTTGCTGAATAGTTTATTTCTATTTTGCTTTGTAGACTTTGCAGGTAGCAAATTAGGAGACAATTTCCACAGCAGCGGCAATAAAGTCAGTGGTATTAAAAAAGTCAGGTAGTTTGCTAATACTTGCAGAATAGACTTTAAGTCAGATTCAATAGACATTAAAACTGGCAAACTAATTACTGCAATCGTTCCTATCACCGCGAAAATTTCACGGCTGGATGCCAGTGCGCTTTTCTCATGATAATCATCACTAATTTCAGCACCAACAGCCAACCACGGAATATTGATTAAGGTCCAACCTAGGTAAGTGACAAACGACCAGAAAAATAGATAAAACGCTGTGGCAGTTTCTTCAGGTCTGAGTAAAAAATTCAGGCCAACTAGCAACAAAGGAATACCAGAAATTATAAAGCTTTTTCTACGCCATGAAACCGATCGAAACTTAGGATATCGATCGTTTAACATTCCAATTAATGGATCGGTAATAACGTCTAAAGAACGCGCTAATAGCAAGGCTAAACCAACTGCCGTCAGAGACAAGCCTAAATTTTGACTATAATAACTCGGTAAATATACGAACAGCGGAAGGCCGAGCATTGCCAATGGCAATCCCGGCAAACCATATAAAAATATCAATTGTGATTTTAGTTTTCCGCTCACAATTTTAATCCGAATGCGTTAAGGTCAGTTGAATCACATCAATACGCTCTTCTTCGAAACCAGCTTGACAGTAACCTAGGTAATAAAGCCACATACGTTGAAAACGTTTGTCATAACCTAAGGCTTCCAATTCTGGTATCACGTTTAGAAAACTCTTTTCCCATCGCGCTAAAGTTTCACCATAATCATGACCAAAACTGATGCGGTTATTTATTTTCAAGTCATTTTTACTGACCAAATCAGACAGAATACCTTCAGATGGCAACATTCCGCCCGGGAAAATATAACGCTGAATGAAATCTGCACGCTTCTGGTACAAATCATAATATTGATCTTTGATCGTGATGATTTGTAATACGGCTTTTCCACCTGGTTTCAGGCTTCGCTTTAACATTTCAAAATATGTTTGCCAGTATTGCTCACCTACGGCCTCAAACATTTCTATAGAAACAATATGATCATATTGCTGATCTATTTCACGATAATCTTTGATTTCTAACTGCCCTTTTTCACCAAAGTGAGACAGGCGCTTATGTGCAAACTCAAACTGCTCATCAGAGAGTGTTACACCATGTAGATGACAACCTTTTTCCAGTGCCTTTTCTGCAAAACCACCCCATCCAAAACCAACTTCCAGGATTGATTGGCCTGCCTCTGCATCAATCTCATTTAGAATTCTTTGGTATTTATTATCTTGAGCTTCCAATAAAGACTGGTCTTCGCGAGCTACATTAGATGTCACTTTTGATGCAAACAGCGCCGATGAATACGTCATACTTTCATCTAACCACAACTGGTAAAAATCATTACCCAGATCATAGTGATACTGAATGTTCTTACGACTACCTTTAATGCTGTTTTTACGTAATTTGTGATAGATATTAGCGGTAGCACGCAACATGCTTTTGCCACCGTAGGTTTTACCTAGATTGTTTCTGTTTTTAAGGAATAGTTTAAGTAATTGGGTCACATCATCACTGCTCCAATCACCCTCTAGAAAACTCTCGGCAAATCCTAAATCACCTTTTGCCAGACATCTCCACGCCATTTTTAAAGGCTGGTTAATGCGTAAGGTAGCTGTAATAGAATCGTCGTTTCCGCAGGCGTAACAATGACCATCAATATATACGTACAATGTTCCATGATGTATTTTCGCCAGAGATTTCATCAACCAGCGCTTAAATGCTGGCAAATGATCAAAACTTGGTGGTAAAACACGACTAAGTGTCATTTCATTATTCATAATTACTCCTCGTAATCTCAGAATGCATCAATTTGTTACTATTAATTTCTAAAGCTATGGCTACATGGCTACGTTTAAATTCGGTTCTAAATTAACTAAAGTCTTCTTTTGGTGCTGGTGGCTTCTTGTGAAAAACGCCACCTCTCATCCAGATTTTTAAAGCCTGCCAATGAATCAACCACATGATTTTGAATGTCATCAGTGGCAAACGGAAAAATTGGCCTAAAAGGTGGGGGGTGTTAATTTCTTGCTGTTCACCCATTTGAGTAGCAGTTAACATCAATTCGTTATCTTGGTACTCATTAATCACTATCAGTAAATCTTCACCAGGTGTCCCAATAGTGAATCGATATACTGCGTCCATGCTGATAAAGGGAGATACATGAAAATGCTTTTTCTTGTGTGCTTTTACCCTGCCTTTGTACGGCTCATTATCGTTATGTAGAACGTAATGATGATGCTCTCCAAAGGTATTGCTTACTTCACAGACAACCGCATAGAGTTGCCCATCTTCACCGAAGCAATACCACAGACTTAAGGGATTAAACGCGTAACCCAGGATTCTTGGAAAACACAGTAATTTAACCTGATGCTTTGCCTTGCCCAGATTGTGCTCATCTAAAACTGTATCGATCCAGGTCCTCCAATCTGAGCCATCTCTAGGCCCATGATCTTTGGTGTACACGCTATATAGATTAAAGCGATTAAATGATAGAAGAGGATTAACGTTTTTCCCCTTAACCTCATCAATATCAACCAGAAAACTGAACACTTTGTAATCAAAACGATAGTTCTGTGGAAAATGTCTTCTATGCATTACATCGCAAGCATATAGAGAAACGGATGAGCTCATTGAGAACCCCCAATCTTTGCTTTTTCTTCAGTGATGTCTACTGTTGCTAATTCTTTCCAGGGAGCGATAACACCCAGTTTTTCGCAGATTTTGACCGATGAAGCTAAAGCATCTTCGTGGAAACCATAGCCCGTGTAACTGCCACAAAACCAACAATTATTTTCACCCTGCAACTCCTCCAATCGGGACTGTGCATAAATGGCATCACGATCAAAAACGGGATGGTGATAGGTCATTTTTTTAATGACTTTGGTCTCGTCTAACTGCTGATAAGGGTTGAGTGTTACCAGATAGTTTTTTTCTGCTTTAATCTTCTGTAAGTTATTCATCCAGTAGGTTGCTGTAACCTTGCTTTCTTCTGAGCCATCTTCTGCATCAGTGCCTGCCTGAGCTAAATAATTCCAGGAACACCACGCGTTTTTGCGTTTGGGCATTAGCGTTTCATCGGTATGTAGATAAGTGATATTTTCCTGATATTTGAAACAACTTAATATTCCTATTTCATCTTCACTAGGCTGATCAATCAGTTTTAATGCTTCATCGGCATGACAGGCAAAAATAACTTGATCGAAATAGAAACGCTTGCCGTCACTAATTACCTCAACATTACCCTTATCCTTATTGGTAGTACGACTTACTGATTCAGCACCGCCCTTAATGCAGATTTCAGTGCTTAAAGTAGGCATCATCTTGCGAATATATTCACGACTACCGCCAACCACGCTTCTCCACTGAGGCCTGTTTTGCAGATCAATCAATCCATGATTAGCAAAAAATCGTAAGAAACTATGAGCAGGGAAAGTATTCATAATCTCTACAGGGCAAGACCATATTGCAGCTCCCATCGGAAGTAGATAGTTTTGTTGCAGGTCTTTGGAGAAATTATGCTGTTTAAGGAAATCACCCAGAGATAGTTCACTGGATTTATCTTTTTCTAACGTTGGTAATTCGGCATGAGCTGTTTTATTGAAACGAATAATCTCTTGAATCAATCGCCAGTGTTTAATGCTCACTAGGTTGCCACGCTGAGCAAACATACCCTTTAATCCAGAACCCGCATATTCAAGTTCTCCCTGATTCATAGAGAATGCAAAAGACATATCGGTAGCCTGCGTCTTCACCTCTAGCTCTTCGAAAAGACCAACCAGATTAGGATAATTTTTTTCGTTGTAGACAATAAAACCAGAATCAATAGCCAGTTTTGTATCACTTTCTAAGACATCATGAGTATGGGTATGTCCACCAAGGTAATCGTTCTTCTCAAAAAGTGTGACATCGTATTTTTCATTCAATAACCAAGCCGCAGACAATCCTGTTACGCCAGATCCGATAATCGATATTGATTGTTTTGTTTTACTCATTTTAATCACACTCTCCGCTTATCTATACAATAGTTATACATAATGTATAGTATTTCCATCTATTTGTATAACTATTTTTCATAATCAATCATTTTATTGATGTTTCTGTTAAATAAATGCGAAATGGATGAGAAAATTTGTATGTGAAAATATGACTAATTCCTGAAAACAAAAAAATGGCTAAAAACCCTAAAAATACAGCTATAAACACTCAATTTTGTTATAGACTGAGACAATATTTACCTAAAAAAATGAAGAGATATGGAAGTAATCGTATGAGCAATGATCCCGATACGAACGAAAACAATGCAAGACCTGAACAGACACCGATAAGACCTGACTTACTTCATGCCCTTATTGATCATGCTGAACACGGTATAACCATTGCAGAACGTGAAGGTGACGACACCATTCTGCTATATGTGAATCAGGCATTTGAGAAAATGACTGGCTATACACCTGATGAATGCCTATACAAAGATTGCCGTTTTCTACAAGGCGAAGATAAGCAACAGGAAGAAATCAAGAAGATTCACAAAGCAATAGAAGACGAAGAACCCGTCAGAGTCGTGCTTAGAAATTACCGCAAAGATGGCACACTGTTCTGGAACGACCTAACTATCACGCCTTACTTCGATGAGGTCGAAAGCGTGATGTACTATATAGGTGTACAAAAAGACATCAGTAGCTTCGTTGCATTAGAAGAAGAATTAGCGATTGCCAAAGCAAAACTCGATGAATAAAAAATAAAGCTGTACAAGTTATGTATAATTTTAGTATAAATACATTATGGATAACAAAAACACAGCGTGGATTATTGGTGCAAGCTCAGGAATAGGCAAATGCCTGGCTGAGCTTTTAGCCAAAAATGGTTGGCAGGTCGCAATTAGTAGCCGTAACCAGAACGCTTTAGATGATATAGCAAACGATCATCCCAACCTTTTTCCATTCTCTTTAGATATTACTGATAAAGAAAGTCTGGCAAAGGCTAGAGATGCGATCATTCAAGAACTAGGCTTTATAAATACACTGTTTCTTAACGCTGGGGATTACACCCCAATGCCACTGGATGAATTCGACCCAGCTCTTTTCGAACAATTAATATCTATCAATTATCTTGGCGTTGTTAACGGACTGGATACTATCCTGCCGTATATGCAGAGCAAAAATTCTGGGGAAATCTATATCACAGCAAGTCTTGCCGGATATCGTGGTTTACCCAAGTCAGCGCCATACAATGCCAGTAAAGCTGCGGTAATTAGTCTGACAGAATCGCTTCACTTAGAACTCAAGCAACAAAATATTACTTTAAGATTGATCAATCCTGGTTTTGTAAAATCCCCGCTGACAGATAAAAATGATTTTAAAATGCCATTTATGATCAGTCCTGAGAAAGCGGCTGAATACATTTTTAAAGAGCTACCAAAAAGTAATTTTGAAATCACTTTCCCAAAACGTTTCTCCTACATCATGAAAACGTTTCGAGTACTCCCTTACAAACTCTACTTTGCTTTAACCAAATCCTCACTTAAAACGAATCAAGTGAAAGAAGCCTGATATGGATAGAGATGACAACTTTATGCGCTTTTTTACTGAGTTAACTGCTGAGAATCTACAACAGATTAATGATGTATTCGCGCCTAATGCACATTTCAAAGACCCATTTAACGACGTTAACGGAATCGATGCGATTCAAAACGTATTTACTCATATGTTTGCCACCACCGAGCGACCAAAATTCAGCATTAAACATTACGCCTCAAATCAGCAAACACTTTTTATCCAGTGGCAATTTAGCTTCGGCAAGAACAAAACGATGTGGTTGATAGATGGCTCTAGCATGGTGACTTTCAATGACAACAATCAGGTTCAAGAGCACATTGATTACTGGGACCCAGCAGAACAAATATATAGCAAAGTGGGAATACTAAGACCACTGATGAATTTTCTTAAATCACGATTGACAGCAAGTTAGCAACATTTTTATAAGGCACAAAAACATGAATGAACAAGATCTCAACAACCAAAATTTAACCAAGCTGTTTAAAATATCTACACTAGTGGCGTTATCAATGGGTTTTGCACTGCTTTTACCCTTCTTTTCAATTGCAAAAGCTGAGGCAGTTCCCTCTCCAGTGAACGCAAATGGCTGCCCTCAAACTTTGGATTTTAATCTGAGAAGATTGGCAAAGTCCGAAGAAGTAAATCTATGTGACACTTACAAAGGCAAAGTAGTTTTAATCGTGAACACCGCCAGCAAATGCGGTTTCACCGGTCAATTTGACGGATTAGAAGCGCTCTACAACAAATACAAAGATAAGGGTTTGGTAGTTTTAGGCTTCCCTTCCAATGACTTTGCTAATCAAGACCCTGAGAACGAAAAAAACATCGCTAAATTCTGTCGTCTTACTTATGGCGTAAAGTTTCCCATGTTTCAGAAAACACACGCTGCAGAAAGCAATGCTTCGCCTATATACAAAACCTTAGGCGGATTGGCAGGTGAATTTCCAGAATGGAATTTTCATAAATATCTTCTGGATACCAAAGGTAACTTGATTGGTTCTTTTAAAAGTCAGGTCACTCCAGACAGTAACAAGATCGTCTCGCTTATCGAAAAACATTTACCTTAAACTCAAGTAAATGCTTCCTTATACAATATCTGTACAACATGATAGTATAGGCGGCAATTTTATACACGATGAATTAACTGGTTTACACCATGAAAGAAAATCTGGATAACTTATTACCCGCATCGGAAGAAGGTTTCTACCCGATTAGAACGGTTTCTGAAGTAACCGGCGTAAACGCCATTACGCTTAGAGCATGGGAAAGACGCTACGGTCTGTTTAAACCAGAGCGCACACCGAAAGGTCATCGCCTCTACAGCCAGCAAGATATTTTACGCATTCAGCAGGTTTTACAGTTACTAGAAAAGGGCGTGTCTATTGGTCGCGTTTCTAATGCATTAAAAAATGAAACCGAGTTAGAAGACCTTGCAGATATAACCATGCAAAGTAATTCCGGCAAAACACTAAATAAGAACAGTCATAATAAAAATAATGATAACGAATTAACAAAGCAATTTAAGGAAGCACCTTCTGAAGATCAGTGGAAAACCTATAGTGAAAAATTATTGGATGCAGTTAACAGCTACGATTTAGAGCAGCTTGAAAGATTGCATCACGAAATATTTTCACTTTATCCCCTGGAAATTATAAGTCGTAGCTTATTACGGCCGGTATTAACTGATCTTCGAAATCAGGCAGAGCAACTTCAATCGCTATCTGGCAACTATCATTTCTACTGGCAATTCCTGCAACAGCGGATAGGTGGATTATTTCTAAAAAGCACCTTGCAGAATCGTGGCAAAAAGATTCTATTGATGGCTTATGGCGACAGTAAAGCCAATGTTGAATTGATGTTATTTGGACTTCCTCTTCTCACTCACGGTTATCGCGTGGTGGTTCTGGGTAGCGATATTCCATTTGATGCTATCCCAATGACACTGTCTCGAGCAGGGAGCGATGCTTTGATAATTTACTCTGCCGCGCCTGTTTCACAGGCTTCACCCGAATCCGATCAGGGCGGATCAACCCAAACAACTGAAATGATGGTTTCTATCAAAGCCGTTGCGGATAGCCTCAAGATGCCGGTATTTATTGCTGGAGAACACAGTGAAGCTGAGTCTAAGGAATTGGATGAAACTAATCTTGTACAACTCACAGATAGCGCAATTGAACAATTAAAAGTGATTGACGCGACTCTTAGCAAAGAATAACTGCTTCTATATAGTTAAAGTCACCCCCCTACTTTCAGGGGGTTTTTATTGTCTTCTTCAACATAACTATATTCAAACGGCTCTATAAAATGCCCTATAAGTAGGGGGGTGACTTCACTGCTGTCCCATAGTTTACCATTAGAAAGCGAACTTCATCTGAGGCTCGCTTTTCTTATGTCTGGGAGGATCTGGTTTTAGAATCTCTC
>NZ_CANLZW010000036.1 GCF_947495625.1 uncultured Cocleimonas sp. | reverse complement strand
TAAAGAACTATTGATAGAATTATCTTATGAAAAAACTCTCAATTGATCTTAAGAGTGAACATACAAGGTGGGGGGTGTGTTTATTTATTTTTATCGAACACTATCTGTTTTTGTTCTGCTTTAATCCGACTGATTCGTCTATCGGTCATCGCTAAAACGCCCGCAAAGACAATAATCATGATGCCAATTATGGTTTTGTAATCCAGGACTTCATTCCAGATTATCCAACCGAATAAAGCGGCAAAAGCCACTGATGTATAGGTGTATGGGCCAAGTTGACCAGCAGGTGCGTGGCTATAAGCTTTGCTCAATGCCAATTGTCCAATTGTTGAGAAGGCCGCGATACCCGCTAAAGCACCTAGTTGAACCCAGCTTAAACTCACCCAGTTTACCAGCGCTGGAATTGCTGAAACCAAGGTACCAATAAGCGCAAAGTAAAACACAATGCGTCCTGGGGTTTCTGTGGCAGTCATTTTACGAATAATTACTTTAGCAAGCCCTGCCAACATCGCCCCAATTAATGCCAATAGAACCACCGCGTTGAATTCTCCCGCACCGGGGTTAATGATTAATACAACACCAAGAAATCCAACTACAATGGCGACAATCGTTTTCAAACCAATACTTTCTTTGATCCAGAAAAAGGCGAAAATCGGAATGAAAATCGGTGATGTTTGTTTTAATAACGAAGCCTGTGCAAGCGGCAAATGCCCCCAGGAGTAAAATAAACAAACCATTGCGGTCAAACCAACCAGACTTCTAGCGATGTGGAGCCCAATATGTTTGGTGTGTAGTCGTGAAATACCTTTCTGCATCAACCATGGCAACAATATTAATAGGCCCACAAAATTTCTGACAAAGACAATTTGCTCAATAGATACTTCAGCAGATATGGTTTTGATTATCATTCCTGTGGCGAGTATCGCCAGTTCAGACAGGACGATTAAAAAGGCACCAAGGGCGATATTATGGGATTGCATAGAGCGATTACTTCTCTTTGATTAAGGTGCTTGCTTCTTATTTATGCTTAGTTATATTTTTTATAGAACCAATCAAAGCGAACAAATCAGAATTTTTCAGTTATGAAATCAAACCACTATGTTTGATGCCATCAAACATAAACTGAACGGCTAATGCGCAAAGAATAACGCCAAAAACACGAGTGATTACTTGCAAGCCGGTAACACCAATAAATCTATGCAACTGGCTCGCACCAATCAGTGAAATATAGGTAATTAACATGATGCTTAATAGACCTAAAATCACCATACTTTGCTGTGCAATATCACCTTGAACATTGGCCATCAGTAAGATAACAGCGCCCATTGCTCCAGGACCTGCAATAAGCGGAGTGGCTACGGGAAACACACTGATATCCTGGCTGCTTTCCGCTTCTTCCACTTCATCTTCTGTTGCCGAAGTACCGCCAGAATGTCGGGCAAAGACCATATCAATGCCTATCAGCAACAATAAGATACCACCAGCCACGCGTAATGCAGGAAGCGTTATACCCAGCGAACTCAATATAGCCTCACCGAGAAAAGCAAATGCCAAAAGGATAGTGGTTGCAATCATCACCCCTTTAAAGGCAATTTTACTTTTAGTGCGCGCACTTCGTTGAGACGTTAGCCCCGCAAATACTGCAGCCACGTCGATAGGTCCGACAGTCGCGAAGAATGTTGTTAGTGCAAGAATGTAGGTTTCGAACATAATAAATAGCTACTAAAGAATTGCTTATACAAGCACTAAATAAATCCTGGATACAAAAAACACCCATAAGTAGGGGGTGTGTTTTATTTCATCTATTGTAGTTGGATATATAAATTTTGCCCGTGAATAATATTATTTTTAAGTTAAATATTTTTTAAGTATTCTTTTTAGCCATGCACTTTTTAGCTAAGCGCGCTTTTAAGCTAAGAATGCTTATTTAAGCACACCATGTAGACGTTTGATCATATCTTTGAAAACTTTTGGGTTTGCTGCAACGATATCACCAGACTGCATGTGCATTTCGCCACCTTGCATATCACCCACAAGACCACCTGCTTCTTGTACTAATAGTACACCTGCAGCGATATCCCACTCATGTAATCCGAATTCCCAGAAACCATCGTATCGGCCTGCTGCAACATAGGCGAGGTCTAATGCCGCAGAACCTGCTCGTCTAACACCTGCCGTATTTAGCATCAACGCTTTCATTGTTAGCTGGTAAGTATCAATGATTTCAGATTGATCTGGGCGGTAAGGGATTCCTGTTCCTAATAATGCATTTTCTAACGACAGACGTTTAGAAACACGAATTCGACGATTATTTAAAAATGCTCCGCCGCCTCGTGATGCATAGAACAAGTCATCGCGCATTGGATCGTAAACAACACCCTGATCAATTTTTCCGTTCTTTCTCAACGCGATTGAAACTGCGTAATGTGGCACACCGTAAAGGAAGTTAGTGGTGCCATCCAGAGGATCAATTATCCATTCGTATTCTTTAGAAGTACCTTCAATCTTTCCACTTTCTTCACCAATAAAACTATGATCCGGATATGCTTTTTTTAGAATACCAATAATAGTATCTTCGGCGGCACGATCTATTTCAGAAACAAAATCATTTTTATCCTTGTTTTCGATCTGTAACTGGTCGATCCTATCGGCACTGCGCGCAATGATGTCGCCAGCTTCGTGGGCGGCTTTAATAGCCATATTTAACATAGGATTCATAACAATTTCCGTAAATAGTAGTTCATCAGATCAAAACAATTTTATACTTATCTCAGCAATATCTTAATAGATACTTGCCAAGTTAATTTCAGCCGCGAGAGTCTAACAGAAAATGCTTAACAACAACATATTAGATAACATAAGAATTGTAATGATTCACACGTCTCATCCCGGAAATATCGGTGCTGCAGCTCGTGCCATGAAAGTTATGGGATTATCTGATCTTTATTTGGTAAATCCCAAATCTTTTCCTGATGAACAAGCTAATGCAATGTCTGCGAATGCCACTGATATTCTAGACAATGCCACCGTCGTCTCAACCTTAGCCGAAGCGATAGCCGATTGCCAATTAGTCGTGGGCAGCAGCGCCAGACATGAACGTACTTTGAGCTGGGATATTCAAGATTCTCGCGAATGTGGAGAAACCCTCGCGCAACATGCGTCCAAAGTAAAAGTTGCACTATTGTTTGGTCGAGAGAGTTCAGGACTCACCAACGACGAACTCGCTGTTTGCCAGCATTTAGTACACATCCCTACCAATCCGGATTACAGCTCTTTAAATGTGGCATCTGCGGTTCAATTACTGGCTTATGAATGCCGTATCGCTGCATCAAAAGTTGATTCTTCAGATACACTTAAAGCAAATGAAAAACCAGAAAAAAACAAGGAAGATGAATGGGTTACATCAGACGAACTTGATGGTTTTTATCAGCATTTAAAACAGGTGATGGAAGAAGTCGAGTTCTTAGACCCAGAAAACCCCAAGCACCTAATGACTCGTTTGAGGCGCCTCTATTCCCGATCTAGCATGACGCGAAGTGAACTCAATATTCAGCGCGGATTTCTGGCAGCTATTCAAAAGAAGAATCGCTAATAACTTATTCAAAATAATAGCTTAAAATTATCGTTAAAATTGCTCTCATTCAGCTTAGGCTCAGCCGTTAGGCGTAAAATCCTTGAAATAAGATAGATAATTGTCTATTTTTTAGGTGAAAGAGCGTTGAGTTTTGCATAATTCGCATAGAATTGGCACAAAGAACACCCCAATAAAACGCTCTTAAAAATAAAAATAAAATGATTTGAGAGAATGAGCAATGAATAATCAAAAGCAAACTGTTAACGAAAGCTTTCATGAGCCGAAGGTATACAGCACAACAGGCTTCAAGGACACATTAGCATCACCACTCTTTTATTCTGTGGCGGTTGTAGCCTTAGTTTTGGGGATTGCCTCCATTTTTGGCTTTTTACAAAACCCGTTAAAACTCAAAGCGGTTGCTAACGCTGTACATAACAAGGTACATATAAGCAGCCCTGTACGAAGCAGTCCTCGCAATAATTTATATTCTCTGGAACAGTCTTTTAAAAGCAAAGACGACAGCACAGAAATGCATCCGATTTCATATCAGCAACAATCTTTTGAAATCGAGCAACCAGAGAATGTTGATGGCTTAAGTCGTGTTTCGTTTAACTACGATGTGACAGCAAATGATTTCTGGACTGATCTAGATACAACTCGACTAGAATCTGCCATGGAAGAGAGTGCAAGACAGGATTTAGAAGCCTCATTGATTGGCGCGCCTTTAGAATCTGAATACCATCGACAGCTGGAATTAGAAGGGATGCCACTCAACGATTCTATTTACAGCCTGAATGTAATACCCACTAGTATTTAAAGATTACATTACTTTCAGTAATCTAGAATTTAAGAATCTAGTTTCTGTATCAACGCCGCTTCCAGTTCAGCCTGTTTTTCACTTGAAGTAACAGGCTTTCCACTGTTAGTGGTTACAAGGAAAATATCTTCCGCAATTTCACCCAAGGTAGAAATTCGCGCATTATGTATATTGATTCCGTACTGGGTAAAAACTTCACTAATCCTGGTTAAAATTCCAGCGCCATCTGCTGTAATAATCACAATTTCTGTCTGTTGGTGATTCTCATTAATACTAAATTCTACTGATGTTTTAGTTTCGAAGTGCTTTAGTTGTCGTGGCATTCTATGATGATCAAAATTATAAGAGGGTTGCTGTTGTGATAAATTCTTTTTAATGGTGTTCAATAACTTTTCTTTGTCGTCATAACTTTGTAATGGTTTACCGTCATTATCCAGCAGATAAAAAGTAAACAGATCATAACCATCATTGGTGGATGTAATACTCGCTCCCACTGTATTCAGGCGATGCTGCTCAATTGCCGACGTGATTTTTCCAAACAATCCTTCCCTATCTCTTGTGTAAATAAGTAAAACAGAGCTTTTGGTAATATTACTGTCTGCAATTTTTATGATTTCTTCTTCAGGGTTTCCTGTTAGTTGCTCTTTTGATGTTTGTAATGGGCTAACCCTGACATTTAAAATATTTTTGTTTTCCGCAATTTCCTGAATATGCCAGAACAGTCTTTCTCCTGAGAACTGAACAAAGTAATCATCATCAAAACGCTGCCAGAAGCGCTCACAATTAGCTCTATCCATGCCATTTTTTTCAACTTTGGCAAGTACCGCTTGTTTTTTGCTCTGTATTTCTCGCTCTATTATATCTTCATTACTTGCTGTTTTAACTACGTCGTTTTGTAGGTATTTACGTGTATTCTTAAATAACTCGATTAGCAAAGAATGTTTCCAACTTGTTAATAAGGTTGGGTTTGTTCCTTTGATATCACTAATAGTTAAAATGTGTAGATATTCCAGTCTTTCCAAAGTGCCTACTACTTCTACAAACTCTTTGATTACTTCAGGATCATTAATATCTTTACGTTGTGCGATACTGCTAATCAGCAAATGATTTTCTACCAACCAACTAACCAGTTGAGAATCTTCTTCGCTAAGACTGTGTGATCGACAGAATTCAAGCGCATCAACAGCTCCTAATTCGGAGTGACTTCCACCTCTACCCTTTGCAATATCGTGGAAGATACCTGCCAGAACAAGCAGCATTGGTTTCTCTATATGCTTGAAAAGCTCATGACAAAAAGGTAGCTCTTTTGCGCCTTTTTCAATGCTCAAAACACGAATATTTCGCACCACATTCAAGGTGTGATCATCAACTGTGTATGCATGGAAAAGATCGTATTGCATACGGCCTACAATATTACCAAAAGCAGGAATATAGGCAGCGAGAACACCATAGCGATTCATGCGCCTTAAAACAAAATTCACCCTGTGGTTAGCCGAAACAATATTGATAAACATTTGTTTATTATGCGGATTATCACGAAAATCCTGATCCACTAAGTGCAAATTACGTCGTAGTTCGCGAATCGTGGAAGGTGTTAAGCCTTTTAAGTTCGGTACGGTTTGTAATATATTGAAAACTTCCAGAATTGTATGGGGCTGTTCGCTGAATATATCTTTTTGCACCAAATCCAGATAGCCATCCTGATTGCTATAATAATTGTTAATAGATACAGGTTCAGCCTGATTGGCTAATAAAATACGCTGTCTAAGTAAGCCGAGTAAAATTTCATTAAGACGCTCAAGCTGCGTGATGGTTTTGTAATAGCGCTGCATGAATGCTTCGATCGACTCATTGTGCTCATCATTGGTATAGCCAAAACTATGCGCAAGGTCTCGCTGGTGATCGAATAGCAACCGGTCTTCTTTTCTACCCGTTATCTGATGTAAGGCAAAACGTACTTTCCATAAAAAATCACGCGCCTCAATTAAAGTTTCATATTCTTTAGGATTTAATAAATCGTTATCTTTAGCATCACTCAACGTCTTCAATGAGCCAATACCATATTCACGCAATGCTATCCAACCTATGGTTTGCAAGTCGCGCAAACCGCCAGGACCATCTTTTAAATTGGGTTCCACACGATAAGCAGTATCGCCATAACGAAGGTAGCGGTCTTCCTGCTCTTTGATTTTCGCCTTAAAGAATTCTTCGCTACTCCACATTTTATCAACAGCGATGAGGTCTTTAAGTTGATTAAAGACATCCTCATCACCGCAAAGAAAACGCGACTCAATAAGGTTGGTAATCACCGTTAAATCTTCCGTAGCTTCAGTGACACACTCATCCAGAGTGCGCACGCTATGTCCAATTTCCAGACCTAGGTCCCATAATTGAGTAACAAAGTCAGAAAGCTTTGCTTCATCTTCTGAACTCGGCTCATCAGCCAGCAATACCAATAAATCGACATCGGAAGCCGGATGCATTTCCTCTCTGCCATAACCACCTACAGCTACTAAAGCAGCCGCAAGTCTATCATCGGGATTATCATTGTTTTGCTGAGACCACATCGATTGCAATAATCCATCAATAGTCTGGCTGCGTTGTTTGAGAATATCTTGAATCGCAACCCCATCTTCAAATTGCTGCTGCAATTGTTGATTATTGAGTTGTAAGGTTTCTTTAAGAGAAGGAGTAGAAGTCATGATGGGATTATGCACGAATTAGGGATAACTTAAATACACCCCCCTACTTTTAGGCGGTTTTTTGTAGCTATCACTATAAATACCTAGTTTTTACCCAATAATGAATGAATTAAATAGCAAATAATGACGAATAAACACTGAATAAATACCTTATTACAGCGCAATTTGTTATCCTTGCGCGGCTATAACTATTGAGTTTTGATTACAGCATTGATGCTTTAAACTTTAGTACTACTTTGCTATAAATCTGTTACAAATATCGCTATGAAACCTGTATTCGCCCTTGTTGGCCGACCAAATGTCGGTAAATCCACTTTATTTAATCGCTTAACCAAATCGCGAGATGCATTGGTGGCTGATTTTCCTGGTTTGACCCGTGATCGTAAATACGGTCAAGGAGTACTTGGCACTGATGATGACATGGGTGGTAAAGAACGCGATTATCTCGTCATTGATACTGGCGGTTTGAGTGGCGATGACGCGGGTATCGATGAATACATGGCGAACCAGACCTGGTTGGCGGTTGATGAAGCCAATACCGTTTTATTTATGGTGGATGGTAGAGAAGGACTTACCCCTGCAGATCATTTAGTCGCAGATAGATTACGTAAAGCGGGCAAAACAGTTTACCTGGTAGTCAATAAAACCGATGCGGTTGATCCGGAACAAGCTAAAGCTGATTTCTATCAACTGGGTTTTAAAGATGTATTCGCCATAGCAGCTGCGCATGGTCGTGGCGTTACCTCCATGATCGAAAAGCTGCTTGAAAGCTTTCCGTTTGAAGAAGAAGAGACGATTCCCGAAGAGCATGCAGACAGTATTCGCATTGCATTTGTTGGTCGTCCGAATGTTGGAAAATCAACACTTATCAATCGAATTATGGGTGAAGAACGCGTTGTGGCGTTTGATAAGCCTGGCACCACACGCGACAGTATTTACGTTCCTTATGAACGTGATGGTAAAAAATATACCTTGATCGATACTGCTGGGGTACGTCGTCGCGGTAAAGTAAAAGAGGCGATTGAAACCTTTAGTATTATAAAAACCTTAGAAGCGATCAAACAGGCACATGTCGTCATTATGTTGTTAGATGCACATGAAACGATTACTGATCAGGATGCGCACTTGCTAGGATTGATTCTTGATGCAGGTCGTTCTTTGGTTGTTGCGATCAATAAATGGGATGGTCTGGACGAGTACGCCAAAGATCAAATCAAAGTTAAATTAGAAGTAAAACTACCCTTCCTTGATTTTGCCGATAAACACTTCATCTCTGCGCTTCACGGCACAGGTGTTGGGCATTTATATAAATCAGTCCACGAAGCGTATGATTCTGCAATGCTTGACGTACCCACAGCTCGCATGACTCGAATTCTACAAACAGCGACCGAAGCGCATCAACTTCCGATAGTAGCGACACGTCGTATCAAGCTTCGTTATGCCCATCAGGGTGGCAGTAACCCATTCACCGTGATTATTCATGGTAATCAGACTAATCGCATACCTGGTTCTTACAAACGTTATTTGATGAATTACTTCCGTGAAACGTTGAAGCTAAAAGGTACTCAGGTAAAAATAGAATTCAAAACGGGCGATAATCCATTTGAAGGACGAGGCGATAAGCGCGCCAAACTTTCTCCTTCTCAGATGTTCCGTAAAAGGAAGAATAGTCCTCACACATCAAAAACAAATAAAACCAGTAAAAAGAAAAAATAAGAAGATCCATAACCCGCCTATTAACTAATCCTAATACGGCGGGTTTTTTATTTCGGCCGAAATAGAACCTTTTTATTAAAAACAAAACTAAACACTATACTGCAAATAAAATACTGATAAAAAATACATCAACAAAAAGGGGAAAGCGTGAATATCAAAGGATTGATTAACACACTGCTAGCTACACTATCTGTTTTGCTGTGCAACACAACGCTTGCCAAATTACCCGTCGGCATGAACACCAATGAAATCCAACACGTTGATTCGAGCGCTCCGTTTGTCAATGTGTTCAAAATGGCGATGCCGTTTAAAGACGCCAAAAAACTTACTCATGGACATATTCAATACGATCGTGATGGATGGCCAGTTGACTTAAAAGGCGGAAAGGCAGGCAGCTATATGATTCATTGGCTACCTGCCGGAACGTTACCAGAAGGAAATTATACGGTTCTTTATGATGGCGAAGGCCAACTGGCTTACGAAGGTGATGCTAAAATTGTTCACTCTTCACCCGGCAAAGACATCGTTGAATTTCGCTCTGGCCATGACAAATTCATGCAGGTCTCATTATTAATAAAGCGCTCCGAACCTAATAATTATGTGCGTAATATTCGAGTGATCATGCCCGGTGGTATTTGCGCAAACGATCCCTTTACACGTGTTAACAATGCAAACCAATGCCGTGGCAATTTCCTATCGTTTGAAAAGCATCACAAAAAAATCATCTTCAACCCTGATTACTTAAGATTCATGAAGGATTTTAAAGTCATTCGAATGATGAATATGTCCGGCATCACTCGCAACCCGATCAAACACTGGAAGCAAATGCCCCACATCAGCAAAGCCACTTGGGCAGGCTATGAAGGTACACGTGGTACGCCTTTATCGGTAATGGTTAAACTGGCGAATGTGCTCAACCGAGACCCCTGGTTCAATATCCCACACGCCGCGGATAATAATCTCGTCAGGAAGTATGCATCTTATGTAAAGAAACACCTGCGACCTAACCTGAAAGCATATATTGAATACACCAACGAAGCCTGGAACCCCGGATTTTCGCAAATGCATTATGCTAAAGATATGGGGACAAAACTGCGTCTAGATCCTGACCCTAATGTCGCCGGACAAAAATACTACTCACAGCGCTCTGTAGAAATCTTCAAAATATTCCAGCAGGTATTTGGTAATTCGAGCAGTAATCGTATTGTCAGAGTCATGGGAGCGTGGTCGGCAAATCGTTACATGACACCCGTGGTGATGGAGCATAAAGGCGCGTATAAAAATGTTGATGTGATGGCGATAGCGCCTTACTTCTTTGTTCACCAAAAAGCACTTTCAGGTGTAAATAGCGTACCGAGTGTTTTTGCCCTGCTAAAAGATGATAAGAAAAATCCGTATTCGATGAATAACGTCTACAAGATGATTCAAGTACAAATGGATTTAGCGAAAAAATACGGCGTCAAACTCGCTGCTTATGAAGGCGGACAGCACCTCACAGCTCCTGGAACCAAATCAACTAAAGATCATCCCAATCCATTCCTGATTGGTGCAAACCGAGCGCACCCAATGGAAAAATTCTATATTGAATTTCTACAAAACTGGGACAGAATTACCGAAGGTGGATTGTTTGTAGCGTTCTCCGCACCACGTACTTGCCAGTTTTATGGTTGCTGGGGAATAAAAGAACACCTTAATCAACCACCTGCAAAAGCACCTAAATATAGAGGCTTACAACGATTTTTCTAAGCTCATTAAAAAAAGGCCTATAAGTAGGAGGGTACTTTTTTAAATCCTCCCTTACTTATAGACGTTTTTTTAGTTATTAAGATATATCTATAAATACCTTACTGGTCCCAATAAGGCTTATCACCAAAGCGTTCAACCAAAAAGTCGATTAATAAACGGGTACGACGAGAAAGGGTTCGAGATTGTGGGTAGACCGCATAGGCATTCATCTTTGGTAATGAATAGTCTTGTAAAATGGGCACTAAATCACCAACAGCTAATGACTCCCATGAAATAAAGGTCGGGGTAAAAAGAATCCCGTGGCCAGCGGCTGCCATAAAGGAGAGAAAATCCCCATTATTCGCAATTATATTTCCCTTGGTGGCGACATGATGCTTCTGCTGATCTTTATCAACCAGTGTCAACGTGGTGTTGCTCGCCAATGAATACCTGAGCACTTGATGATTTTTTAAATCTTCGTGGTCTTTGGGTGTGCCATGTTCTTCCAGGTACTTTGGGCTTGCACACAATGCAAAGCTAACAGGAAACAAACGTCGCGCTTTTAAACTCGAATCATTTAGATCACCGATACGAAATGCCAGGTCATAGCCTCCACCAATCAGATCAATATGATTATCTGTAAAGTCTATATCCAGCGTTAGTTGAGGGTGTTCTTTGAAAAAGCTGTCAAGTGCGGGGGATAAGTGGGTTAAGCCAAATGACAATGGCGCTGAGATCCGTATCGTACCTTTTAAATCACATTCCGGGTTTGACGTTATATTATTGAGCTCGCTCATTTCATTGAGAATTTGCAATGCACGTGAGTAATAGTGTTCTCCGGTATCACTCAGTTTTTGAGTGCGCGTTGTGCGATTAATCAGCGTGACACCCAAACGCGCTTCTAGTTCTGACAATCTTCGGCTAACGGCTGACTTTGCAATGCCCATTTGTTCTGCGGCTGCACCTATTCCACCCGCCTCGACAACTCGCACAAAAGCTTCCATATCTTCTAATTGACCCATGCATTACCTATTGTTCTAAATACGAGAATAATTATTTGCAATTATCGGCATTTATCCTTTTTTATTCAATAGTTGATTTCTATATTAGTGAGGGAATTTCGAGAACGCTCGCTCGCCCCCCCCCCCCCGAAAAACTTAAAATAAGTTCGCTTTTTGTTCGCTTTTTGATTATTTTCTGCTAAGCTTATTTTTACTATGACAAACGAAATAATAGAAATAAAGCGATTAAGCCCATCTGCCAAACCTGTAATGATTCCACTCTATGGCAATAAAGTACGCGCAGGTTTTGCCTCGCCTGCAGATGATTTTATCGAGGAATACCTGGACCTCAACAAGTTGCTCATTAAACATCAGGAGGCGACCTTTTTTGTGCGTGTTGTTGGGCGTTCGATGGTTAACGTCGGTATTTACCCAAATGATATTTTGATCGTTGATCGCTCTCTTGAAGCATCCAATAGGGATATTATCATCGCGGTGATTGATGGCGAAACCACGGTGAAACGCCTCATTACCAACCACCCCAATGGCATTTTATTAAAAGCGGAAAGCAAGCATCATAAAGACATTCCCGTGCATGGAGAGTTGCATGTGTGGGGCGTGGTCACCGCGACCATTCATCAATATTAGTTCGGTATAAATCATGTTTGCTATTGTCGACTGCAATAACTTTTATGCCTCCTGCGAGCGATTGTTCAGGCCAGAGTTAGAAGACCAACCGATTGTGGTGTTATCGAATAATGATGGCTGTGTGATTGCCCGAAGTAACGAGGCAAAGGCGCTGGGTATCCCCATGGGTGCGCCAGAATTTAAATTTCGACAAGAAATGAAGCAGAAAGGTATTCATGTATTTTCTTCTAACTACCCACTCTACGGTGATTTATCTGCACGCGTTATGAGCGTATTGGAATACCTGTCACCCAATATCGAAATCTACTCAATCGATGAAGCCTTTGCCGATATGCGTGGTTTTAATCATTTCGATTTAAACACCCACGGTTTGGAGGTTAGAGAGAAAATACTCAAATGGATCGGAATGCCAGTATCGATTGGTTTTGGTAGCACCAAAACGCTGTCGAAGATTGCCAATCGCGTGGCAAAAAAAACGCCTAAAAGTGGGGGGGTGTTTGTTTTTGATAACCAGCAACAAATAGACAATGTACTTAAAAAAATAGCGATTGGTGATGTCTGGGGCATAGGACGAAAATGGTCGATGAGCCTCCAGCATTGTGGTATTCATTCTGCCTACGATTTGGCACAAGCAGATAGCACCTGGATCCGACGAAAATACAGCGTGGTTATGCAACGCACGCAACGTGAACTAAACGGTGAAAATTGCATTTCTATCGAGGAACTACCGGAAAAGAAACAACTACTCGTTTCTCGTAGCTTTAAAAACAAAATCACCAACTATCAACTGTTACGCTCGCTAATCTCCGGCTATGTCGCCAGAGCGTGTGAAAAGCTTAGAAAACAACACAGCGTCGCCAGCAGCATTCAGGTATTCATTCGCACCAGCCCGTTCAATGCTAGCCCGAAATACAGCAATGCAGGAACAGTAAGCCTAAACCAATATTCTGCAGACACTGCCACGTTTATCAAGATGGCAACCTATATTCTGGAGAACATTTACAAAGACGGCTACGAATATCAAAAAGGGGGCATCATGATTCTAGACATTATCCCCGACAGCAAACAGCAACTGTGTTTATTCCAACCCGAAAAATACGACAGCAACGCGCGCCAGCGCATGAAACTCATGGATCATGTGAATAGTAAATATGGCAGACAAACCTTAAGGCTAGGCTCTGAAAGCAAGAAGCGCTGGTATATGAATCAGAATCTATTATCCCCTAAATACACAACGTGCTGGGATGAGTTGCTGAGAGTTGAATGACTTATAGATCTAGCATGGAAAAGCATCGTTAAACAAATTAAGCATATTCAACTATAGTTAGTGTAAATAAGATTTAGGACAAAACTACATAACGACATGGAATACATATACGTATTAGCCGCATTTATCTTTGTAACGGTAATAGCCTTTATATTAAAAGCGAAACGTGAAAAAGACTTAAAGGATAAAGAACGAAAATAACGGTACTTTGTACTGCGCCCTGAGAGTAAAAAACTCAGTCATAAAAACAAATTTACTATCACCCCCCTACTTATAGCCAGTTTTTTACAAGACCAACCAACTGAGATAAGAAAATAGACCTGTACCACCATTCAAGATTAGTACTACATTAGTCACATACTTTAACAATTAATTATCAAAAGGAAAAAGAAATGTCAGAAAACGTAGAAGTAAGAGAAGGTTACTATGAAAAATTGGGAAATATACATTGCGGTGTTATCAAAGGTTTTAAAATAACTTGCGGCCCTGAACAATTGGCAGTTCTTGATGATGGTAATGAACACACATTTGAAATGACTGGAATTACTGCAAAAAGAAATGAGAATGAAGTTATTTTTAGTAAATGATTCTATTCGAATTCTGAGAAAGTAAGGATCACCCCCCTACTTATAGGCACTTTTTTAGAGCGCTTTGGAAATACTCCAACTGTAAGCTATAGATTTGGGCGGGATTGTTAAGAATCGCTTAGGGCGATTCTTAATCCTTCGTTCCTCAGGACCGTCGTCGTTCCTCTGACATCTAACATTGCTTGAGCGCAATGTTTTATCGGGTACGTCCATGTACCCGACCCTTCGGGCTCGCTTTCGCTCGTTCTAAAATATTCCTAATATTTTAGCCAAACCGATCAGGGTTCTCATACCTACTCTCGCAAACAGAATAAAAAAAGCCCGCTAGCGCGAAAACGCTAGCGGGCTTTTTGTAATATGGCGGAGAGGCAGGGATTCGAACCCTGGGACGGTTTAACCCGTCGCCGGTTTTCAAAACCGGTACTTTCGGCCACTCAGTCACCTCTCCATTGTTGTATTCTTTGAAGTTTTTAGTCGATAAACTTCAAAGAGCGCGTAGGATAATAAAAACTGCTCCATGATGCTAGTAAAATATTCTACTTTTTAACAATCAATTGGCTTGAATTTACGATTTCTGAAACTATAGTTAAATTGTAGGGAATATTTTATTCACAAACTACACACGAGAACTTCAAAAATAACGAAAGACCTATCAAGAGGATAATAAAGAATGATCGATATTCAATCTCAAAATTTTTCAGTAACAGAAGCAATGAGAACTCATACAGAAGAGAAACTTGAGCCAATGATTCATAACTATGGCGATAGAATTATCAATGTTCATGTTCATTTGTCTGACGAGAATGGTCCAAAAGGCGGAGAAGCACAACATTGCCTGATTCATGTAGAGTTACAGAAAATGCCGACGGTTGTTGTCGAGGATAGTGAAGAGAATTTATATGCGGCGATTGATAATTGCTGTCATCGTGCAGAACGCGCGGTAAGAAAAGCGATGGAGAAAAGACAGACTCTTTCGCGTAAACCTGCTGAAATCTAATAATACTTAGAAAAAAGTAGAAATTTTATTAGAGAATTTAAATTTAAAAAATGCTACCCAAAATAAAACAATTTTTTGAAAGTCATTTCATTGCAGAATCAAGCTCGTCAGAGCTTGATTCTGAGCATCGCTTACAATTAGCGTTGGCTTCGCTGATGATAGAAGTCGCTGAAGCGGATTATGAAAATGCACCTGAAGAGAGAGTAATGCTACTCAAATTGGTGGAAGAGTCATTTGATCTTGATCAGAAAGAAGCAAAAGAACTGATTGATTTAGCTAAACAAGAACATGCAGAATCCACCGATAACTTTCAGTTTACTAGCTTGATTAATCAACATTACTCGGCAACGCAGCGGATCGAATTAATTGAAAAGCTTTGGCGAGTGGCCTTTGCAGATAATGTGTTAGATAAACACGAAGACCATGTGATTCGTCGAATTGCTGATTTGATTCATGTTTCTCACAGCGACTTTATCGCATCAAAATTACGTATTCAAAAAGAGTCTAGTCTTTCCTAATAAACACTTATGCAGAATCTAATCCACTTGATAGAGCAATATTGAAAATTTTAAACAATAAACCTAAAGCCATTAATTAATTTTATTTTTATCTGCTTTATTTGATTACTTTTTATACTTTTCTTCGTTGCAACCTAACTAAACAGCCAACCATATCAATATAATTTATCTAATAACCTTCGAAAAAATGAGCTCAGTATAGAAATTCTCTGTAGTTATGATATTCTGTTCATGTAGTTTTTAAGGGTAAGTATTTAATATTTGTCCTGAAGCAGTTGAGCGGCTTCTTCTCTAAATAGTGATGTAACCGTTTTTTTGTCGATATTATCGACTTTATTTCTGCTAAAAATCTGCGTTATTTTTTATATTTTAGAGGTTCTTAGGAATGGCTACAGGTACAGTTAAGTGGTTCAACAGTAGTAAAGGTTTTGGTTTTATCGCTCCAGATGACGGAAGTGATGATGTTTTTGTTCACTACAACTCTATCCAAATGGATGGTTACAAGTCTTTAGAAGAAGGACAAAAAGTGAATTTTGAAACAGAAGATGGCGCCAAAGGCCCTGCCGCTGTTAATGTAACTGCTGCTTAGAGGCATTACAGCATTCATACAAAAAAGCCTCGCAATGCGAGGCTTTTTTGTAATTTTGGCGTTAATACTAAATTAGAATTAACAGCTCCAAGAAGACCATAGGAGTTACTTACTCTCCCAGGTATCTCTTAATCCAATTGTTTTATTGAAGATTAATTTTTCATTTTCTTCATGAGCATCAATTACCGAATCTGAATCCAGGAAGAAATACCCTTCTCTTTCGAACTGGTAAGGCACATCTGCCTTCGGATTCATCAAACTTATTTCACCCTTACAGCCCGTAAGTACTTCCAGACTACTCGGATTGAGTGCTTCCATAAAGTCTTTACCACCAGCATCTGGCGCGATGTCATTAAACAATCGATCGTATATACGCACTTCGCAATCTACATTCTGTAATGCAGACACCCAGTGAATAACTCCTTTTGGCTTAATACCATCTTCAGGATTCTTACCCAGCGTGTCTTCAATAATTCTAGCCTTAACTTCAATGATTTCGCCATTACCATCTTTAATCGCTTCATCGGCTTCTATGACGTATGCATTACGTAAACGCACGCGCTTGCCAATCACTAGACGTTTATATTTCTTATTTCCTTCTTCCTGGAAATCCGCCTTGTCGATGAAAATTTCACGATCGAAAATCAACGTACGTGTTCCCATCTCTTCATTTTGCGGATGTAGAGGCGCAGTAAGGTATTCCGTCATATCTTCTGGAACATTCCATAGCGTCACTTTTAATGGATTCATCACACACATGGCACGCGGTGCCACGTTATTTAAATCTTCGCGTACTGAGAACTCTAGCTGACTCACATCAACCACACCATCGACTTTAGTCACCCCCGTACTTTCAACGAAGTCTCGTATAGATTTGGCGGTGAAGCCGCGACGACGCATGCCAGAGATCGTTGGCATTCTAGGATCGTCCCAACCTTTTACAATATTCTCATCAACCAACTGCTTTAATTTACGCTTACTGGTTACCGAGTAATTCACATTTAAACGAGAAAACTCATATTGATGAGGCTCAGACGGAACCGGCAAATTCTCAATAAACCATTCGTATAAAGGACGATGCTCAACAAACTCCAAGGTACATACAGAGTGTGTCACGCCTTCGATTGCATCACCCTGCCCATGCGCGTAATCATAGGATGGATAAATGTGCCACTTGTCGCCCGTTTGGTGATGTTCCATATTCTTAATGCGATAAATAACAGGGTCACGCATTTGCATATTCGGATGAGCCATATCGATCTTAACTCGCAAAGAACGCTTTCCATCTTCAAATTCGCCATCGCGCATACGCATTAACAAATCGAGGTTTTCTTCAACACTGCGATCTCGATAAGGGCTGTCTTTTCCAGCTTCTTTTAAGTTACCACGGTATTCGCGCATCTCTTCCTGATTAAGATCGCAGACATACGCTTTTCCCTCTTTGATTAAGGTAACCGCCCAGTCATAAAGCTGATCAAAATAGTCAGAAGTGAAATGCACATCACCATTCCATTTGTATCCCAACCACTCGACATCTTGCTTGATCGAATCAACGTATTCGATTTCTTCTTTTTCAGGGTTGGTATCGTCAAAACGCAGATTACATTGGCCGTTGTATTTTTCAGCAAGACCAAAATTCAAAACAATCGACTTCGCATGACCTATATGTAAATAACCGTTAGGCTCAGGTGGAAAGCGTGTTTGAACACTTGAAACTTTTCCAGAAGCGAGATCTTCTTCAATAATTTTTTCGATGAAATTTAGTGGTTTTTCGTTTTCATTCATTGCTAAAAGTGCCTTATTTATTTAACGCTTATTTAATAAGAATTAGATCGTTAGGACAAGTAGTTGTCCAGATGATTTATGTTTAATTTAGTCACCCCCCTACTTTAAGGGCTTTTTTATATCGCTATACTGCTTTCTTTTGATTCGAAAGCTCAGCACGACCTTGCTCTACTAACTTGGATTCTAATTGCTCCAGGCGCTTTAAAATCGCCCGGGTATCCTCATGGATATGCTTAATGTCAGAAACATCACCCTCGTCATTTTCTAAATTATAGGCATCGTGCTCTGCCTGCATGCGCTCGATGACGATACCAATCATCATGTTTAAAAACACGAAGGCATTAAGGAAAATGAATGACAGGTAAAACATCCATGAAAGCGGATAGACTTCCATCGTTTCATACATGACATCCGTCCAGTCTTCAAAGGTAACGACACGGAATAAAGTCAGCATGGAAACCGCTATATCACCCCACAGCACTTTATTGATATCTTCAAACAAGAAGCTACCGACTGCCGCGTATATGTAAAACATGATGAACATTAATAGCAATACGTAGCCCATCGGCGGCAATGCTTTGAGTAACGCAGAGATTAATATACGCAATTCCGGGATAATCGAAATGAGTCGCAACACGCGGAAGATTCTTACCAGACGTGCTAATAGCACCATTTCTGAATCTTCTATAGGGATTAAACTTATGCCGACAATCAGCGTATCAAAAACATTCCAGCCTTTCTTAAAGAAAGCCAGCGAATGACCTTCGGCGATAAAACGAACCACAATCTCAAACAAAAACAACAGGGTAATTGCCGTATCCAGATAACCGAGCAAGGTTATATATTGAGGATCAATGTCATACGTTTTCGCCCCAATCATCAATGCCGAAACAACAATGACAGCAATGATAAAGAACTGAAATATTCTATTGTTGTTGAATTCGTTAATTATCTGAACGATTGTTTTGGCTTTCATTTCCTGACTCAAAATTTATAGTAGTTTAGCGCGAAATTTTTATTTCGCGATTTTTCAAAGGTTATACGATTAAAAAACAACAAGGAAAGTTCCCATCAAGGAACAGCTTTACATTTATTTACAACTGAAAAGAATCCAGTTGAACTAGTGTTAAAACCTTACTATCACAACTCAAAGAACGAGGTTTTTATTCATAACGAATAAAAACCTCGTATAAGTAGGGGGGTGATGTTTTAAATAGTTGTTGTGGCTTATCTTAAAAACATTCAAACAAACAGTGTACCAAACGAGTTCTTAAGCCTTAAGCTCGGTCAAACCACCCATATACGGGAGTAGCGCTTCAGGTACTTTGATACTACCGTCCGCTTGCTGATAATTTTCAACAATCGCCACTAAGGTTCTACCCACCGCAAGACCAGAACCGTTTAATGTATGCAGCAACTCTGTCTTATTAGTTTCAGGATTACGAAAACGCGCTTGCATTCTACGCGCCTGAAAATCTTTCATGTTCGAACAAGAAGATATCTCACGGAAGGTTTCCTGAGCCGGCACCCATACTTCAATATCATAGGTTTTATTCGATGAGAAACCGGTATCACCCGCACACAATACTATGGTGCGATATGGAAGTTCTAATTTCTCTAGAATAATCTCAGCATGTCTAGTGAGTCTTTCTAGAGCATCGTCCGAATCTTCAGGTTTTACAAAGTGTAATAATTCTACTTTCTCGAACTGATGCTGGCGAATCAAGCCACGTGTATCACGACCATAAGAACCCGCTTCTGAACGGAAACAAGGAGTATGCGCCGTGTATTGCATCGGCAATTTATCAGCATCGACAATTTCATCTCTAACCAGGTTGGTCACTGGCACTTCTGCTGTTGGAATAAGGTAAAAATCCTTATCACCAAATTCACCTTCTAACTTGAATAAATCTTCAGCAAATTTAGGTAATTGCCCAGTACCGTAAAGACTGTCTGAATTTACAATATACGGCACATAGACTTCTTCATAGCCGTGCTCGGTAGTGTGAGTGTCCAACATAAACTGAATCAGTGCACGATGCATACGCGCCATCGCAGAACGCATCACAACGAAACGTGAACCCGTTAGCTTGGTTGCAGATTCAAAATCCATCCAGCCGTTTGTCGCCCCAAGATCAACATGATCTTTAACCTCAAAATCAAATGAAGCAGGTTCGCCCCAGCGTCTGATTTCTACGTTATCTTCTTCGCTTTTACCGTCAGGCACTGATTCGTTAAGAATATTAGGAATGCCACTTACAATCTCATCGATTCGAGCCTGTAAATCAGAGAGTTGTTGCTCTCCAGCTTTCAGCTTTTCACCCAAGTCAGCAACCTCATCGAGCAATGGTTGAATATCTTCACCACTCGCTTTGGCTTTACCTATCATCTTGGAGCTAGTATTGCGTTCGTTTTGTAATTCCTGCGTGGTCATTTGTAATGTTTTACGCTGATCTTCCAGAGACTGGAATGCCGCTACATCTAATTCAAAACCACGACGTGACAACTGTTTTGCAACTGCATCGATATCACTTCTTAATAATTTTATATCTAACATCTAATTTTCCCAAAAGACTCAACGAGTCATTTAACTGATTGTTTTTCCGATTATAAATCCTAGCCATACCGCTAGTACACTTAACATCACACTGATAAACATATTCAACAAAGCCCGCGCATGCAGCCCTTCCTCGAATAAATTCATGGTTTCCATAGAGAATGTCGAGAATGTGGTAAAAGCACCAAGAAACCCAACAAAAATAGCCAACCGCAACAATGGATCCAGCTCCATTCTTTCAACCAGAACAATCGCCAAAAAACCCATTAAAAAAGAGCCTATTACATTGACCGAAAGCGTTCCATAAGGAAAGTTTCCGCCGAGCTTTTCAGTCACTACTGACGACAGAACGTAACGTGCCAAAGCACCTATTGAACCACCAGCCATAACTGCTAATGCTTGCGAACCAGAAAGAGTGAATGAAAGCGACAAATATATCTCCAAAGACCTAGCATAAGAACTGGGCAATAGTGTATATGAAAGGTTAGAATGGGGGAATGTCTCTAGATACAAATACACGTAATAATTTGCTTTTTCAGATCGGTGAAATTCTCCCAGAAGAATATTTGCTCACCAGCGAAGAAGATATCAAACCCTATGAATGCGATGGCTTATCAGCTTATCAAAAGCTCCCTGTCGCAGTTGTCTTGCCAGAAACGATTGAGCAAGTTCAACGTATTGCCAAGATATGCTCACAACTCAAAGTACCAATTGTTGCCCGCGGTGCTGGCACTGGCTTATCAGGTGGTGCATTACCACACGAAGGCGGAATTATTCTGGGGCTATCCCGCTTTAATAAAATCGAACAGATTGATACTGACAATCTAACTGCAACCGTTCAACCCGGCGTTAGAAACCTAGCCATTACCGAAGCAGCAAGACCCTTCGGCTTATATTATGCACCAGATCCTTCCTCTCAAATTGCCTGTTCTATTGGCGGCAATGTGGCAGAAAACGCAGGTGGTGTGCATTGCTTAAAATATGGACTGACCATTCATAATGTTCAGCAAGTAACCATCGTGACCATCGATGGCGAATTGGTTACTCTAGGCTCCCAGACGTTAGACACACCTGGCTATGATCTTTTAGCTTTGATTACTGGCTCTGAAGGCATGCTCGGCATTATCGTTGAGATTGTGGTTAAACTATTACCTAAACCTCATGCCGTTAAAGTCCTAATGGCGTCATTCAAAAAGGTTGAAGATGCAGGCAATGCCGTTGCCAACATTATCGCCGAGGGTGTCATTCCCGCTGGTTTAGAAATGATGGACAAACCTGCCATTCATGCGGCAGAAGCCTTCGCCAAAGCAAATTACCCTCTGGATGCAGAAGCTATTTTACTGTGTGAATTAGATGGAAGCGAACAGCAACTGGCAGAGCAAATCGAAACCGTTTCAGAAACACTGCGCAACGCAAATGCTGACGATATCGTAATTGCTGACTCCGCAGATGAGCAAGCACGACTATGGGCAGGAAGGAAATCTGCATTTCCCGCTGTTGGAAGAATTTCACCCGATTACTATTGCATGGATGGCACCATTCCCCGAAAGCAGATCGCCTATGTACTCAAAAGAATTAGCGAATTATCTGAAGAATGTGGTTTACGTGTAGCCAATGTTTTCCATGCAGGAGACGGCAATCTTCACCCACTAATTTTGTACGATGCAAACAAAGAAGGCGAGCTTGAGAAAACTGAAAAATTCGGCGCCGATATCTTGACGCTTTGCGTAGAAGTGGGCGGTACTATTACCGGCGAGCACGGTGTGGGCCATGAAAAAATTGACCAGATGTGCGTACAGTTTTCACCCCAGGAACTCACCCAGTTTTTTGCCGTAAAGAACGCTTTTGATCCGGATGCATTGCTCAACCCGGGAAAAGCAGTACCCACATTACACCGCTGCGCTGAATTAGGTGGAATGCATGTGCATAACGGCCAATTGCCACATCCTGAAATTCCTCGTTTTTAGCGTTTTAAACACATAAAAACGAGTAATTATTTTAAAATGACACCCCCCTACTTTTAGCCACTTTTTTAGTAACGCAAACAACTACGAAAAGGCTTTGGGTAATTTATCCTTTGTGACACACATGACAATACAAGATAACGATATTAGTTCTGACCTACAACAACGCGTACTAGAGTCGATAGCAAGCAAACAACCACTCTATATTCACGGCGGAAATAGCAAGGCGTTCTACGGCAATACGGTTGATGCTAAGCCATTGGATGTTAGCCAGCATACGGGCATTATCAGCTATGAACCAACAGAACTCTGTGTAACATTGAGGGCAGGTACTTTATTATCTGATTTAGAAACATTACTCAATAACACCAATCAAATTCTACCTTTTGAGCCACCTCAGTACACAACAGAAACAACCATTGGTGGCGCTATTGCTGCTGGAATTTCCGGCCCAAGACGCGCCTATACCGGATCGGTTAGGGACGCCATTCTCGGTGTAAAGATCATAAATGGTAACGGCGAAATTGTTAGCTTTGGCGGACAAGTGATGAAAAATGTGGCGGGTTATGACTTGTCTCGCATGATGGTTCGCTCACAAGGAACACTGGGTGTAATCCTTGAAGTTTCATTAAGACTATTACCTAAACCCCAAAAAGAAATCACGCTGACCTTCGAATCTGACCAAACATCAGCACTGCAGTTTTTTCGAGAATCCAGATTGCAACAATTACCCATTACTGCAAGCGCCTGGTTTAATGATCAAGTCTATTTACGATTATCAGAAAGTGAAACGGTACTTGAGCATTCCAAAAAGAAATTGGGCTTTGATTTATTGGGCGATTACGATGATTTCTGGACGGATATTCGTGACCATCAACATCATTTTTTCGGACGTACTGACAAGCCGCTATGGCGCTTATCCTTACCGCCAGCGACAAAACAAATCTCTAGTGTCGATGACAACCAACTCATTGAATGGGGCGGTGCTCAGCGGTGGATTAATAGTAATGCTCCTGCCAATATCATTCAGAATATTGCGACCTCAAACAATGGTTATGCGTATATGTTTAAAGGGGATTTACCTGAAACACCTTGTTTCCCCGTGTTAGATAAACCGCTCATGCTATTACACAAACAACTCAAACGTAATATGGATCCAAACGGTATTTTTAGTCCTGGACGAATCTACTCTGGTTTATAACACCTAGGGCTTAACACTATGAAAACTGATATCACACCTTCTTTATTAAATACTGTAAAAGGCAAGCAGGCAGACGACATTCTCAGAACCTGTGTCCATTGCGGCTTTTGTAATGCAACCTGCCCTACCTATCAGTTATTAGGCGATGAGAATGATGGTCCACGTGGTCGCATTTATCTCATTAAGCAGCTTCTGGAAGGCAAAGATGTTACCGAATCAACACAGCTCCACCTAGACCGCTGTTTGACCTGTCGTAGCTGTGAGACCACCTGCCCCTCAGGCGTGAAGTATTCTCAACTACTCGATATAGGTCGTAGCTTAATTGAAGAAAAAGTACCAAGAAGCTTCAAAGAGAGAATCACTCGCAAACTCATTCTGAATATACTTCCTTATGAGAAACGCTTTACCCCTTTATTGAAAGCCGGTCAGTTTTTCAAGCCATTTACACCTAAAGTATTGCGCAAAAAAATCCCAAGAAAGACCACAAAAGGATTACTTCCTGGCAATTCTCATAGCCGTAAAATGCTAATTCTTGATGGCTGTGTGCAACCCGCACTATCACCAGATATAAATACAGCTACCGCACGCGTTTTGGATAAGCTCGGAATATCTCTACTCACAATAAAAAAAGCAGGCTGCTGTGGAGCGGTTAGCCAGCATCTAGGGGAAGAAGAAAAAGCATTGGTGTTTATGAAAAATAATATTGATGCCTGGTGGCCCGAAATTGAAAGCGGCGCCGAAGCTATTGTCATGACAGCAAGTGGCTGTGGTGTAATGGTAAAAGAATACGCACACCACTTACAACACGATTCAGAATATGCCAGTAAAGCTCAGCGTATTTCAGAGCTTTGCAAAGATATCTCCGAGATTGTATTTAATGAAGATTACAAGCAATTAAACGCACCAGAGAAAACCAAAATTAGCTGGCACCCTCCATGCACTTTACAGCATGGACAAAAAATCACAGGAGTGGTGGAAAAAATTCTAGGTGATTGTGGATATGATTTACTACCTGTTGAAAATTCGCATTTGTGCTGCGGATCAGCTGGTACTTATTCTATTTTACAGCCCGTAATCTCAACTAAACTTCAGCAAAACAAAATAGAAAGCTTACAGAAACACTCACCAGAGATGATCGTCACAGGAAATATTGGCTGCCAGACTCACTTACAAGAAGCCAGCAATGTTCCCGTGATTCATTGGATTCATCTATTAGATAACTAAATAAGTTTTAACGTAGATATGTCTTAGAAATAATTAAGACAGAGCACAAAGAACACTCTTTTAGCTAAAGAGCGTTCTAATAGTAAATTAAAGGCTATTTAATATTTTCTGCGCACGCTTTCTTTGGTCAGAACTACCTTCATTAATAAGCTTATTAAGAATAGTGGTTGCTGAATCAATATCTCCTGCATCGATGTAAGCTACAGCCATATCAATTTTTACCGTATCTTTAGATGGCTTTTCTTCAACAGCTTGCGCACTAAGAAAATCTTTATCTTCCTCGTAAGCCTTTTCAATCTCTGACTGTATGTTTACTTCATCAGCAATTAATTTACTCTTATTATTTTTTCTCCAAAGAAGCCAGCCAAAAAGGAATATTAGCAATCCTATTATTGGTAAATAGAACTTCTCCAGCATTACCATAATAGACTTAATACCAGTCTCTTCTGAGCTTACCTCACTCTCAGTAAAACCTGATGGCTCTGTTGATTCTTCCATCTGGTCAACAACATCTGAAATTTGTATTTTTTCAGCATTAATACTCTGAAAAACATCTATCTTTTCTTTCGCTTGTTCACTTAATTTTTTTTTAGATTCTTCTATTTCTTCTTGAGATACTGCTCCGCTTTCAGGTTCACCCGCACCATTTTTATTTAAGGTATTTTGCAATGCCTCTTCAACCTTACGCAACTGAGCGTCACTCTCATTTTTTTCAGCGATAAGCTTGTCTAAGCGCATGCGTAAATCGTTACTTTCTTTCTCTAATTGACCAATTTTTACTGTCTGTATTTCTTGTTTATTTTCTAACACATTTGCTTTCTGGCTTTTGCTCACTACATAACCGTTTGCAATCGGCGAACCAAAATCTCCCGTTTCACCGTTTCTAAAATAACGCGCATGTTTCGCCAGCAATTCTTTTGCCTCTTCATCAGATAGTGTTTCTAAATTTGATTCATCCGGCAATATAAGCTGCTTACCCCGGAGTAAGAAATTAATATTCCCCCCTCGAAAGGCTCTCTGATTCTTAGCCAACACACCTACTAATAATTGAGATCTTGTTAAATCACTCTGCGAATAAAATCTCTCAACAATTCTATTCAAATTATCAGTTGATCTGACCTTGTAGCGAGTTTCTGCAAACGAAATCGACGTTATTGCCAGAGATAATATTGAGCAGATTGCCAGCCAAATTATTTTATTTTTATAAATCATTTTAGTTTTATTTTTTACTTTCGAGGAATGTATTGTACTTAGTTATTTTACTTTCTTAAATGCTAATAATTAGCCAATAAAGATATACGTAAATAAATCTATTATTTTAATAAATATCGAAATTATTTCAGGCATAAAAAAGGACGCCTATAGGCGCCCTTCTTATTATGCATTTGCTATGAGACTAGATTAGAACTCTAGACGCATACCAACACCGTATGAAAGCACATCATCAGTCGCATCATTTCCATCGTCAGCATTTTGCACTGCTGCAAACCAACGGTAGTTCTTGCTTAGTTTGTGCTCATATTCAGCAGAAATAATTAATGGCTCATCATCTGCATCAGTAGTATGAAGACTTACATTAACAGCTTTACCACCACCAAGACCAAATCCTGCAAGAGTCATGATAGACAACTCATCATCTACGCCAGATGTATCAGAAGAGCTGTTAATTAAAGATAGACCTAAATTAGCCATACCGAACTTAGCTCCAGCATGTAAACCAATCTGTGACCCTACATCTGTTACATCGCGGTAAGCAAGACCAAGATTTACAGGACCTGCTTTGAAGCCAGCACCGACTTGAACTTCATCAACTGCATCGTTACCAGCATCATTTTCATCCATTACTAACTGAACATGCATGCCAGTAGTACCGAATTTATTCTTGTAGTTTACTGTATCAGCACGACGGTAAGTAGAGCTATATGTACTAGCACCTGATGTACCACCAAGAAGCTGGAATGGGTCAATTGGGCTCATTACATAGCTGTACATTGGAGACCAACGTGCACCGATAGAAACTTCACCGAAACCACCTTTAAGACCAACATAAGCTAGACGATTAGTTTGCTCGCCGTTTGAAAGAGCACCTTCATCAAGGTTTACACCGAACTCGTATTTACCAAATGCAGTCAAACCATCAGAGATTTCCTGGTCTACTTTGATACCGAAACGTGAAGAACGGTTTTCTAAAGCACAATCAGTATCAGAACCATTGTCAGTACATACAACACCAGCACGCATACGGCCGTATAATGTAGTGTCAGCTATAGTAGTAGCTGTTGTAGCAGCAACAATCGCACCAGCAATTGCTGTTTTAATCATAATATTCTTTTTCATCGAATTAACCCCGAAATTAATAAAAACCCGCAAAAGTCCACTAAGACCTTCGCTAGGACATGGTTACTTTAGCCTAATTTAGAATTTTTGCAACAAATTTGTTTAAAAAAAACAACAGTTACGAAAAAGTGTATCAATTTTACAACAAATAATTTTCTACACAGATAATCGTCTAACTATCAATAAGGCTGATTTACAGCTTATAATAATGCCGCAACTCACTCAACCGATTACAAAAAAGAGTTTTAAAGGATTCAAAGATAATGACACAAGATACTAATAAAATCACATGGATAGCCAGCTTCCCAAGAAGTGGCAATACCTGGGTGAGAGCATTGATAACAGCCTATTCGAACAATGGCGAAGTACAAATAAACAACATTATGCAGACTGGCGATAAAAACCCAGAATACTATGACGACATTATCAAGAAACCTATTACAGAATGGTCAACATCCGACCAGGCTTTAATTAAGCCCGCAGCAATGATGAGAATGCTGGAAGATGCTGGTGGTAACTTAATGCTTAAAACGCATGATTGTAATATTGATCTGTCGGGTGTTGCACAAATCCCACATGACATTACCAGAGCTGCTATTTACATAGTCAGAGACCCTAGAGATGTGGCGCTATCATTTAAAAACCACTACAACACAGCGACCAATGAAATAGCTGTTGATAAACTACTTGATAGCAAGTTTGTAACCCGCTTCCCTAATAAAGGACTTTTCGTTCCACAACTTTCCTGGAATATTCATGTCGCTTCCTGGATGCGCAATCTACCCTATCCTGTTTATGCACTTCGTTATGAAGATCTGCTTTCTAATCCCTTTGAGGTTTTGAGTGAAATAATAAAATTCCTGAATATGGATTACGATGAAGAGCTTGTGCGTAAGAGCATCGATGCCTGCACCTTCGACAAAATGAAGCAGCAAGAAGAAAAAACTGGCTTTAGAGAAACAGTCGGGCAAGAGTTCTTCCATAAAGGCCAGGCGCAACGCTGGAAAACAGAATTAGAACCTGAGCTTCAAAATCGTATTGTCAAAGCTTGTGAAAAAGAAATGAAAATGACAGGTTATTTATAATCCAAAGTGCAAAAACTCATCTTATATAAGGCTTTTATAAAAAAGGCCTCGCAAAGCATAAATTCCAATATCGTTTTAATAAAACAAAAACGATTTGTCATTCAAAAGGTGGGGGGTGCATATTGTTCGTTTAGATAGATGGGTTCTTGTTGCATCGACAGATCAAGCGCTTGCAATGCTCTACCCGGACTTGAAAATCGGTCATCTGGACATTTCGCCATCATCTTATTCAAAACTGGCTGCAAGTGTGAATAGCATTTACTCAAGGTTGGCACAGGCATCATAACGTGTTGCATCATGAGCTCTGTTGGGCTATTCCCTGCATAGGGCTTCTCTCCCATCAAGAGCTCATAAAAGATTACGCCTAAACTATAGATATCAGACGCTTTAGTACAATCTTCTCCAGCAACTAATTCAGGGCTGACATAATGTGGAGAACAATGCAGCTCATCAGCTTTCAAAAAACCCGCATCTAATAAAATCTTCTTTGATACACCATAGTCTGTCAGCGCAAGCACGCCATCACTTCTAAGCATCACATTATCAATTTTCAAATCACGATGAATCAAACCAGCTTTGTGAACGCAATCTAATGCAGAAGTAATTTCTCTAAACCATTCCAATGCATGTAATAAAGGAAGCGTTTTCTCACAACTATTTAAAGCCTGCCTCAATGTACCAAATGGCAAATACTCCATCACTAGGTAGAACGCGTGATTACAAATCCCACCATCATAAAAATGCACTAACCCCTCAGAGCGAATTGCGCATTGTTTTTCAACGCGCTCTAGAAATTTCTGGATCATCTCATCAGATAATTCATTCGGTTTGAATTTAAAACGCTTGATAGCTGCCGATTCACCTTTTTTATTGACACCACGATAGATAATGCAGTCCTGGCTATTATGCAGCACCTCTACCAGAACCCAGTACTTTAGAGTAAGAGGAAACAGGGATAAACATCTTCGCAATTGCATATAAACATCAACTTTCGAAGATAGATCAGAGAGGTTTTTCCAATATAGACACTTATCAGAGGGCAGAAATCGTTTTTTACATTCTTTTTTATTATCAAAGAACACTAAATCAAACTCTTTGAACTTTTGCTTGAGTTGCTCTGCGCTGAGCTGATTTATAGTAGAATAGTCATAATGTACCAATCTAAGCTGAGATATTTTTGAACCAAGCAATATCTTGATATCCTCAGAGACATCGTCATTTTGAATCATCGCTACTGATAAACTCATTCTTATTCATTTTCCTCCTAGGACATAGTCTAGGACATAAGCGATTCATTGACCGGAAAATTCTGCAATAAACATTTTTATTCAGTTGATTATAATCCTATTCAAATTGATAAAACCTACATTACATAAGAAATAACGGGTACTGTTTGACATTTAATTTGGTTTACTGAATAATGCCGCGTTCCGTGGGTCTATGACCCCTCCTTGCTATGATTTTTGCAGTTCTTTACAGAGTAAAAACGCAAATCTTATGGCCAACTTGTCCATAAGGAGATATCTATGAGACATTATGAAATCGTTTTTCTGTTACACCCAGATCAAAGCGACCAACTTCCAGGCATGCTAGAGCGTTACCGCAAGCTTATCGAAGATAATAAAGGCACAATCCACCGTCTAGAAGACTGGGGTCGTCGTCCTTTAGCTTACCCAATAGTTAAATTACACAAAGCACACTATGTGCTTATGAACATCGAGTGTGATTCAGCTACATTAAGTGAGCTTGAAGATCAATTCCGTTTCAATGATGCAGTACTTCGCAATATGGTTATTCGTCGCGATGAAGCTGACACTGACCCTTCAATTCTCAGCAAAGAGAATGAAAAGAAGCCAGAAAGAAAATCATTTAATTAATAGGAGTTAATCATGTCAGCACAACGTTTTCGTCGTCAAAAATTTTGTCGTTTTACCAAAGAAGGTGTTAAAGAGATAGATTATAAAGATCTTGATACCTTAAAAGCTTTCATTACTGAAACAGGTAAAATCGTACCTAGCCGTGTTACAGGCACTAAAGCTAGATATCAGCGCCAATTAGCAACTGCTATTAAACGCGCTCGTTTTCTTGCGTTGATTCCTTACACGGATCAACACAAATAATATTAAGAATAGATAGGAAGAACTAAATGATGGCCGGCTTTATAATGGCAGGCCGGATACAAGCAGCGATATTTGTTGTTTTATCCACCCTGATTTCATTACTATTTCCACCTCTTATCGTTTTCAATAATGCAGCTATTGCATTAATAACGTTACGTAAGGGTTGGCAACAAGGGATCGTTTACACTCTACTTGCTAGTGTCACTCTTTTAATCATTAGTGCCGCTTTAGATCAACAAGCAAGTCGAGGCTTCTTAGCAGGTTTAGCCAACTGGTTGCCTATGGTAGTTATAGCAAGTGCGCTTGCATTAACAAAGTCATGGAGTAAAACCTTACAGTTAATCCTGATAACAGCAACAGCAGGTGTTTTATTGTTTCATTTCATGCAACCAGATGCAGCCGCATACTGGAAGCCTGTATTAGAACAGTTCAAACCCCTGCTTAAACAAGGCTATCAACTTAGCGATGCCAAAATTGATGAGAGTATCAATGATGTCGCAAAGTGGATGACAGGAACATTTGCCGCTGCTTTAGCATTGATATCAATACTTTCATTGATCATTGCAAGGAATTGGCAAGCAGTATTGTTTAACCCGGGTGGTTTTGGTGAAGAATTTCGCCAGATCAATCTGGGTAAGCAAGCCGCTATTGCAGTACTTGTAGGTATAGCAATAGCAGTTCTCACCATGAATCAACTAGTTGTTGAACTCATTATGGTAGGGATTGCAGTTTTTATGTTTCAGGGCTTAGCTCTGGCACATGCCTTGGTAAAAAAACATAACTTGAATAAAGCCTGGTTAATTGGCCTCTATTTAATGATGTTTTTATTGCTGATACAAATGATTGTACTGCTTGCAACTTTCGGAATTATTGACACTTTTGTTGATTTTCGCCGCAAGAAACCAGGCAACCCAAATTAAAGAAACTTAAAGAATACGTTAATTAAATAGATAACCGGCCCAAGGGTCGAAAAGGTGATAACCATGCAAGTTATATTAATGGAAAGAATTGAGAACTTAGGAGCGATAGGCGATATCGTTTCAGTTAAATCTGGATACGCACGTAACTTCCTAGTTCCTCAGAAGAAAGCAAAAACTGCAACGAAAACAAATATTGCAGAATTTGAAACTATTCGTGCTGAACTAGAAAAAGCTGCAGCAGAAACAACTAAAGCCGCTGAAGATCGTCTTGTTGCTATCAACGGTGTTGGCGAGCTTAATATTGAAGTGAGAGCAGGTCAGGAAGGCAAGCTATTTGGCTCTGTTTCTAACCACGAAATCTCTGAAGCAATCATTGCTCAAGGCGTACACATTGAACGTCGTGAAGTTCGTATGCCAGAAGGCCCTATCCGCGCTATTGGCGAGTACGACGTACTTATCCACTTACACACTGATGTAGAGACTACTGTTAAAGTAATCGTTACTCCAGATGCTGATAGTGATATGGAAGTTGTAGAGAAACAGCCTATTGGTACTTTTGTCGACGAAGACGACAGATAAGCACTAAAAAGCTTTTTAGCTTTAAAAGCCTGCAACGATTTATATCGTTGCAGGCTTTTTTTGTTTTTGTCATATAGACATCAAAAGCTGAGATAAACCAGTATAGGTTATCATTAGAACTTTGATTTATATCGCTTTATTATGCATAAATTCAAGCACAAACAGCAAAATGGGTCTAATATCTTTATTTAACACACCCCCCTACTTTTAAGGGGTTTTTTAATATGTGAATTTTTAATTAGCATATCAATTTCCCGCTAAAGTAATTGATAGAATGTTAAAACCAACACTACTTTTAATTAGGAGACAATATGTCAGTTAATTATCCTTCGCTTCATGAGATGGGCATTCAAAACCCAGAAGACATATCAAGATACTCATTACAAAATGTTAACGACGTAGATATTTTACGCGTTGTATATAAACGCCAGAAAGGTTCTTTACTTCCACACAGTAAAAAATTCAGATTTGCTCGCTCAAAGAGAATGGTTGTAGCAGATAGCGGTACGAATTCAACCGAGATCCTGAGTGAAATTTCTCCATTTTTAAACAAGGTTATCGATGAACTACACCAGGTAGTAGAACTGAAACATACTCACCAAGAACACAAAGTGATCATCCTTGATGAGATTAGCAGGCTCGAAGAAGAAGTTCATACCAGAATGACTTACATTAAATCTCTGGTAGACAAGTTAGACTAAAAAAAATAATCAGATTAAATAAAAAGCCTATGCCTTAAACAGCATGGGCTTTTTTATTTTCGCCTAACAAGATTTTAGACTTTAACAGCTTAAGAATTAAACTGGTCAGGATGATTGATAGACACACCCAGATAGCGACAATATAAGCAAAAATAACAGGCGCTTTCATCATGGTACTCATTAAAGAATCTTCATAATAGAAAAACCATTGATGATTATCAGGAAATACCCAAATATGTAATTGATTGAATATTTTCTCCGGGCCTAACAGCATCACCAAACCGATCAATAAAATCATTATCAATGCACTGATCAAAAACTGGCTTGTAGTGGGCAATGCCACTTTCCTGATTTTAAATAGAACGATAATCAACAACCAACAAATGATTAACAAAAGTACTACTGGCTTTAGTTTATCCAGTAGTACTGCTACGTCTTTTAAGTGAACAACCTCAGGGTCAGTGAGCAATGGAATCGATTGAGTGGTACCATTCTGTTTACTCATATAGCTTAGTGAAGAAAGCCCTTCCCCATGAGCGTGTATCGCATCAACAATTCCTAGAAACAGTCGGGATCTTTCTTCTTTAGAAGTGTTCTCGAAACCTAACTTGTTTTTTCTATTCTTAGGCGCATAGCGTGCTATGTGTTTATCGATACCAATAGCATCGTGTAATGCTGGATACAGAAAATTTACTTTAGCTAACACCCCCCAGGTTATAGGCAATGTAATAAGAAACGTTAGAAGTAAGAACCCTCCCCACAATAATTTACTTTTCATAAATACTACTTGCAGCTTTGTGAATTGATCTTTTTCATGGCTTTTTATATATCAAATAATCTTTCCACTGCTCAAAGAGCTTCTTATCAGGAGATATTAAAACCGAACGAGGCTTCATTGATGGCCTAAACACGTCTTCACCCTCAAGTGTGCAAGCATAACCTCCGGCCTCAGATAAAATTAGTGTACCTGCCGCCAAATCCCATAGTTTCATGCCTCCATGCAAGTACAAATGGCCTCTATTCGCTGCCATCCATGCCCATTCAAGTACGCAACTACCCAGATTTCTTTGCGACTTATACGGCGCATCAGAAATTAAGCGTTGAACGAGTTCAGGTTTTAAGCGTTTAAAGTCAACTATCGCAATAGACTTACCAAGATCGAAACCACTATCTCCACATTTAAGTGGCTCGTTGTTTAAGGTGGCACCCTGCCCTTTGACCGCACTGAACATCTCATCTCTAAGTGGATCGTAAGTGATACCAATTTGTACTTCCCCATTTACAAAGAGGGCGAGCGATGTTGCAAATAAAGGGATACCCGCAGCAAAATTACTGGTTCCATCCAAAGGATCTAAACACCAGAGTCTTTCCGAGTTTTTAACCAGCGCTTCTTGCTCCTGTGGCTCCATTTCCTCACTAAGGAAATCAATATCAGGATAGTGCTCTGCCAATGCCAGACGTATGCGCTTATCTGTAGACAAATCAGCTTCGGTCAATAAGCTGCCATCACCCTTAATAACGTAATCAATCTTATTAAAACGAGGCAGAATTTCTTCTCTGGCAACTTCACGAATAATATCTTCTAGTTCTCTTAACTCTGGCAGCTTTATCTCTGATAACATACTTTACAACATTGATTTTTGATTATTCGGCATCATACTTTACCCACAGGCACTAATATATACTAACAAATGACAAGCATATTAATACTACTCTTATTGGCTAGCATCGCCTGGTTTTGGATGAACTCTGTTCGTGCCAAAGAAATTGCCTTGCAAGCATCAGCAAATGCCTGCAAGGAAATTCATGCTCAATTTCTGGATCAGACAGCCTCGCTAAAGTCATTAAAACTCATTCGTACTGAAAATGGCCGAATGGGATTTCAGCGTGTCTATCGATTTAACTTTAGTTTGGATAGAGATAGTCGTTTAGACGGTTATGTCGAAATTAATGGCTATAAAATTAATAAAGTTTTTCTTGATGAAGATGATGGCGCAACGATCTTAAAATAATAAAGACAACGATATTGCATATTCACTTCATCGCAAACAAATAAAATAAATAACTACTCTTAATTTGAACGACTACACTTTAATGGTCTACAAACAATTGCTAACGTCTGCAGGCTAAGACGTAACAAAGTGTTAATGAAAGACTAAAAAAACAAATACCAATCAAAGGAGTTAAATATGTCAGTAGCAAAAGTAACCGAAATCACATCAACATCAACAAAGAGCTTTGAAGACGCCGTAGAAAATGGCGTAGCACGTGCTAACAAAACACTCAAGAACATCACAAGTGCATGGGTTGCGGATCAAAGCGTATCAGTAGAAGGCGGAAAAGTATCTGCTTACAATGTACGTTTAAAAGTTACATTTATTTTAGATTAATAATCTCTTCTTAGTGTTATTTTCTGAATAACACTAAGTTTCTAAAGATTTAATCAAAAATAGGTTCCCATGATTAGTTTTATGGGAACCATCTCTTCCTTAAGTTTCAACTTACCTTTAACTTACCTACAGCTTACCTTCAGCATAAGATTGTAAAAACCTCGTCCGAGTCGTATTATTCCCACTTTCAATTAGAAATAAGCAAAAGGAATTTTATGGGCTTTTTAACCGGAAAACGCGCCATTATTGCGGGTATCGCAAGTAATAAATCAATTGCCTATGGCATCGCACAAGCCATGCATCGCGAAGGTGCAGAACTGGCATTCACCTATCAAAATGAGCGCCTTAAAGGCCGTGTTGAAAAATTCGCCAATGAGTTTGGATCTGATATCGTACTCGAGTGTGATGTGGGTAGTGATGAATCAATCGATGCATGTTTCACCGAGTTAGGCAAAAAATGGGATGGGCTAGACATCCTTATCCATTCAATTGGTTTTGCACCGAAAGAAGAGTTAGAAGGCAGCATTGTCGATAATACCACTCGTGAAGGCTCTAAGATTGCACACGATATCAGTGCTTACAGCTTCCTCGCTATGGCCAAAGCAGCTCGACCACTAATGAAGGGTCGTGAAAATCCATCTATGCTGACACTAAGCTACTTAGGCGCTGTATCTGCTATACCAAACTACAATGTCATGGGTATGGCGAAAGCAAGTCTTGAATCTGCAGTACGCTTTATGGCTTCTGACCTTGGCCCTGAAGGCATTCGTGTCAACTGTATCTCTGCTGGCCCTATTCGCACACTTGCAGCAATGGGAATCAAAGGCTTCCGTAAGATGCTAGAGCAATTCTCTGGTGCCGCTCCGCTTCGTCGCAATGTCACTATTGAAGAAGTAGGAAATGCAGCAGCATTTTTATCATCTGATCTGGCTTCTGGCATTACCGCAGAAATTATGTATGTTGATGGCGGTTACAGCACGGTAGGCATGACAGGGATCAATCCTCCTGCTGAAAGTGAGTAGTATTTCAAAAGATACTCGCAAATATTTACTAACTGCAGCTGACATTGAAGCGTTAGAAGGTCAAGAGATCACCCATTTCCTTAACCCAAATGCAGTTAGATTAAATAAATCTCTGGGAGATGCTGTCGGCATGTCCCAGATGGGTGTTCACATGATCTCTGTTGAACCCAATCACCACTCCACTGAATTCCATAAGCATCAATACGAAGAAGAGTGTATCTATATCCTTGAAGGTAGCGGTGAACTGACTATTGAAGAAGATAAATACAATGTTGCTAAAGGGGACTTTGTGGGATTACCGGCTAATGAAGTCGCTCATAGTCTTTACAATAACGGTAATGAAACTCTTGTCTGCTTGGTCATGGGGCAGCGCTTAAAACACGATATTGGCGATTATCCCAATCAAAATAAAAGAATCTATCGCCACAATGGCAAAGCCGAAGTTGTTGATTACGAAAATATCACTTACCCTAAAACGCATACTGGCAGAAAGGAACCATCTGAGTAATGGCCTATTTACCCATTCAATGCCAATTGTATGACTATATTGAAATCGCCTGCTTAAGGCACTACAAACTCTCAATCAAATTATTGGATGGAGGTGAATTTCTAGGTAGAGCTGAAACCACCAAAATTGAAGATAAACAGGAGTTTTTGCTTGTTAGCGTTGACGTTGAAACGGATCAAGATAAAGAAGAATTACAGATCAGATTAGATAAAATTAAATCCATCACCGCATTAGATAAAAAAGCCGAATTTAAGACTGTTGAAATAAATTAAAAACACACCCCCCTACTTTTAAGGGGTTTTTATGCGGCTCATAACAATACTATCTAAATGGAGTAAATCCACTACCACCAAATGGTGAACCGCCAAAGCCACTCATTGGGCTCATACCAGGCATACCCATTCCCATCGTTGACATAGGCATCATTGGAGAACCTAAACCTGTCATCGGTGAACCTAAACCAGACATCGGTGAGCCTAAACCAGACATAGGTGAACCAAAACTACTCATGGGAGAACCAAAGCCACTACCACCCATAGGTGAACCGAAACTACTCATTGGCGAACCAAAGCCGGACATAGGTGAACCAAAGCTACTCATAGGAGAGCCAAACCCATTCATTCCTTGCATTGGTGATCCAAAAGGTGATCCGCCACCAAAAGATGAAAAGGAACGACCAAAGTTATTACCACCAAAATTAGAAAATGGATTCGAAGCATAGTTCGATCTGCTCGATGAATAAGGCGTCATACCAAGTGTTGCCCTTGGTACATAGCGAAGGCCTTGATATTGACTTTGTGGGTACTGTGCCTGTGGATATTGACCTTGTGAATAATAACCTTGATAGCCATTATTCAAGTAAGCAGGTTGCCTCTGATAGGGATTGCTGTAAGCACTTGAATAAGGATTAGCGCCATAACCATTTAATAGCGCTTGAGGAGGAATATATTGTGATTGATATGGATTTCCATAAGCGCCTCCGTAACGCCCATTATTTCCTAAGAATCGGTTACCATTATTATTGCCAAACATTTCTTCCATCCAGTACATGGGTGTCCATACTGGCCAGTCGTTATAGCTATTATTACCATTATTAGCGCCGAAGAATTTATTATTATTGCCAAACCAGCCATTGGCCTGAACGGAACCTAGACTGAAAAGTAGTGGTAAAAAGAGCACTGCCTTAGGAAAAGTTTTGTAGATAGATTTATTCATAACTCCCTCAAAAAGAAAATGAGCTGTTTTATATATTAAATTGCTTTATTCAATATAACAGAAAAAACTTAACTTAAGCTTAGCAGTTAAATCATCAAATACATTTGATTATGTTCACTATCTCTACATTTGCGATGGGAAATTCGTAGTTATCTATCTCTTCGACTGTTATCCAGCGAATCGGCTGTCCTTCAACACCCTTGGGTTCACCTTGCCATTTTCTCACATCAAACACATCTAGAATGACCGTTTTATTATTTTCAGGATTCTCTTCGATGTATTCATGGGTGATTGATGTCATTTCAGAACTAGACTGCACTTGAATTCCTAACTCTTCCAAAATCTCTCTGCGTAATGCGTCTTCGCTGGTTTCGTTCGCTTCAACTTTACCACCGGGAAATTCCCACTTATTTCCCTGATGCTGATCTTGAGAACGTTTCGCTATCAGAATCTCTTTATTCTGATTAATAATCACCGCAACAGCGACACGAATAATCAAGCCGGTCTCTCCTTCTATCTCTTTTTAAGATTTTTCTTAACATCAATTAATGGAACAAATTCAGCAGCGCATCGTAATTTAGGTATCCAGCGTGCTAGATTGTTAGCCGTAAAAACGCGGCCTTCGTGCTCATTTTCAAACACTCCATCGTGGAATAAAACCACACCATCTCGACCACGGCCTTTACACATTTGACCCATCACATTATCCAGAATTTGATCACCATGCTGGTATTTTTCATTCCAGTCATAGGCCGTCATCTCCCAGCCAAGATGTTCAAAACCAGCTTGCTTAAGGGCTTGCATCACTTGTGGCTGATCTTTCTGATTAAACCAGCCATCGCCATAAGGGAGTCTGAAAATTGGCGGTTGCGTAGTAAAAAACGGCTCAAGAATCTTTTTAGAATCAAGAATAGTCTTATTTAAATCAGCCCAGCTGAGTTCGCTGTGACGGTAATGTTGATAACTATGAGAACCAATATCATGCCCTTCGCTTTTTATCCGCTTAAGTGTATTAAAACGCTGTTTACAGAGATCTAATGACTTGCCCGGCTTGTATTGTTTACAATCGATCTTATTACCCAAAATTAAAAAGGTAGCTTTTATATTTTCACGTTTGAGTACATCAAGTATTTTAGGGGTAACACTGCCGACGCCATCATCGAAACTTAAATGGAGTCTGTGTTTTTTAACAGGACACTGATACTGAGCGCGCACTGCATTACAATCTTCACCCGCAAATACCTGAAACGTCATTAGCGAATTAACCAGTATTAATAAGAAAAACAGGCTAAAAGTGGGGGGGTGTATTTTTATCTTCATTTATTTGTTTGGCCCTAATAATCTGATTGGTTTTAAACTCAAGTAACTCATCAATAAATGAGTATTTTTATTTAAGTACAATAACTTAGTTTGATAAGCGCGACTTTAGTTCATATTCATCGCAACCGAGAATACGTAGCGATATTTACGAGTATTAAATCAACGATAAAATGATGTTAGTAATTTAAAACTCAATATAAGCAAAACGCCCTTAATTGGGCGTTGATTAGTTATTTCTGACTGAAACTACTTAACTTCGGTAGTCAGCATTTATCGTGATGTACTCATGTGATAAATCTGAAGTCCACACATGCGCTTTGGCATCACCCGTATTTAGCAACACACGAATCGTGATTTCTTCTTTATTCATTTCAGCCTGACCCTGCTCTTCAGTATAGCTGTCAGCGGGTTCCCCAGACTCGATAAGTAGTGTGTCACCTAAATACAGTGTCAGCTTACTGATATTGATATTTTCTACGGGCGAACGTCCGATGGCCGCGACAATACGTCCCCAGTTAGGATCACTAGCAAACAATGCTGTTTTAACCAGCGGAGAACGTGCAACCGTGTAAGCTATTTCTTTGGCATAATCATAATCAGGCGCTTGTTCAACGCTGATTGTAACAAACTTGGTTGCACCTTCAGCATCACGAATAATGGCTTGCGCAAGCTCCTGGCAAACATCATTCAATACAGCTGTGATGACATCTTGATTAGTTTCATCCAGTGTCACCCCTGACTTACCGGTTGCCATCATCACAAACGAATCATTTGTTGAAGTGTCACCATCAACACTAATCGAGTTAAAGGATTCTGTGGTTATTTCCTGACAAATTGATTCGAGTTGCGATTGCTTAATAGCAGCATCAGTCGCCACATAAGAAAGCATCGTCGCCATATTCGGTTCGATCATTCCAGAACCCTTGGCAATACCCGTAATAGTAACCACTTCTCCAGCAATCTCTATGCTCTTGCTCACACCTTTAAGTACGGTGTCAGTCGTCATAATCGCTTTAGCAGCTCGCATCCAGTTATTCGAATCTAAGTTCTTTACTAATTCTGGAACCTTTTCAACCACCTTCCAATAAGGTAATTGTTCACCAATAACACCCGTTGAAAATGGCAGTACACAATCAAGATTGCACATACCCTCTTCTGCTACTTCAGCACAAATAAGATCGGCTGAGGTCATCCCTTCTTCACCCGTCCCAGCATTCGCATTGCCAGAATTGATGATAAGGTATCGAATACCGTCAGTGGTTTTTAAATGCTCTCGGCAAATTGTTACCGGTGCCGCACAAAAAGCGTTCTTTGTGAATACACCTGCAACACTAGAACCTTCTGATACTTCAATTAAGGTTAGATCATCACGATCTTTATAACGAATATTGGCTTCTATTGAAGCTAATCTCACGCCTTTTACAGGCGCAAGCTCAGAAGCAGGTATGAAATTAACAGGCATTTAGGCTAGCTTTCCATGGCATTGTTTATATTTTTTTCCAGAGCCACAAGGACACGGATCATTACGTCCTACTTTTTCAACATCACGCTTAAACGGCTTCATAGCCTCAGGTGGTGGCAAATCAGTAGCAGGATCACTTGACCCTAAAGCGCTTTCTGCATCAGCGTGGACAAAATCCAGGTCGACATCATCTTGCTCTTGTAAAAGTCTTTGCTCTTCTTCAATCGCTTCTAAATCTTCAGGAACGGTAATCTCTAGTCGAGTTAAGAAAGTCACCACGTCTGTTTTGATTTTACCCAACAACTCTTCGAACATTTCATAAGCTTCACGCTTAAATTCCTGTTTTGGGTTCTTTTGCGCATAGCCACGTAATCCAACACTCTGACGTAGATAATCCATTGCAGCCAAATGTTCTTTCCAATGCGTATCCACAACATGCAACATCACATCACGCTCTAATTCACGCATACGCTCAGAGCTAATCAAATCTTCTTTGACTTTGATATTCCCCTGAATTGACTGAAGAATTCTCTCTCTCAAGGGTTCTTCGTGCAACTCATCATCAGAATCCAGCCAACCTTGAATATCAAGATCTACTGACATTTCTTCTTTAAGGTACTTGGTTAAGCCTGCAATATCCCATTGCTCATCGATGCTTTGACGTGGAATATATTTATCAATAGTACTTTCAACCACATCTTCGATGAATGAAGCTACCGACTCTTCAACGTCCGCAGCTTCAAGAAGCTCTGCACGTTGCTCGTAGATCACTTTACGTTGATCGTTAGCAACATCATCGTATTCAAGCAGGTTTTTACGAATATCAAAGTTATGTCCCTCAACTTTACGCTGGGCATTTTCAATAGACTTACTTACCATTTTTGCTTCAATCGCCTGCCCTTTCTCCATACCTAGGCGCTGCATAATCGCTTTCACACGATCCGAGGCAAATATACGCATTAAGTTATCTTCCAGAGATAAGAAGAAGCGAGAAGAACCAGGATCACCCTGACGAGCAGCACGTCCACGTAACTGATTATCAATACGACGCGATTCGTGACGTTCTGTACCGATAATATGTAAACCGCCTGCGGCAATTACTGCATCGTGACGCTTCTGCCATTCAGCTTTTGCGGCTTCTTTTTGTGCCTCAGTCGCATCTTCACCTAATTCTCTTAGGTCAGCATCCAGCGATCCACCTAAAACGATATCGGTACCACGACCTGCCATGTTAGTAGCTATTGTCAAAGCACCTGGCTGACCCGCATTTTCGATAATATTTGCTTCACGTTCGTGCTGCTTAGCATTCAATACTTCGTGCTTGATGCCTTTTTCATTAAGTAATCGAGAAAGCACCTCAGATGTTTCAATTGAAGCTGTACCTACTAAGACTGGTTGTCCTTTCTTCTGGCAGTATTCGATTTCTTCTGCGATTGCCTGATATTTTTCTTCCTCAGACATGTATACCAAGTCATTACCGTCTTCACGAGCCAATGGCTTGTTTCCAGGAATAACAACCACTTCTAAACCATAGATTTCTTGAAGCTCGAATGCTTCGGTATCAGCCGTTCCTGTCATCCCTGATAATTTGTCGTATAAACGGAAATAGTTCTGGAATGTGATAGAAGCCATCGTCTGGTTTTCGGCATTGATATGAACGCCTTCTTTAGCTTCAACAGCCTGATGCAAACCTTCAGACCAACGTCTTCCAGGCATTGTTCGACCAGTGAATTCATCAACGATAACAATTTCATTATCAGTGACGATGTAATCTACGTTTTTCTGAAAAAGGTTATGTGCTCGCAGTGCGGCATTAAAGTGATGCAATACTGATATGCTAGAACTATCATAGAGTCCTTGTCCTTCAGCTAATATCCCAGCTTTCTGTAAAAGCTCTTCTGCCGTTTCATGACCATCATCTGTGAGGAATATTTGCTTACCTTTCTCATCAACAGTGAAGTCACCTGGTACGGTGATATTTTCTTCGTCTTCGCCTTCTTGACGTTTAAGGCTGGGAACGATTTTATTAATTGACGCATAGAGTTCGGAAGAATCTTCAGCTGCACCAGAAATAATCAGTGGCGTTCTAGCTTCATCGATAAGGATTGAGTCAACCTCATCCACGATCGCAAAGTTTAATTCGCGTTGAACACGTTCATCTTTTTGATGAGCCATATTATCGCGGAGATAATCAAAGCCGAATTCATTGTTGGTGCCGTAAGTAATATCACATTGATAGGCTTGCTGGCGTTGTGCCTGATCCATCCCATTAACAATGATACCTGTCGTTAAACCAAGGAAACCATATAGTTTAGCCATCCACTCTGCATCGCGTCGAGCCAGGTAGTCATTGACTGTAATAACATGCACACCTTTTTCAGGTAGCGCATTAAGATAGGCAGCCAGAGTAGCAACTAAGGTTTTACCCTCACCCGTACGCATCTCACAAATCTTGCCTTCGTTGAGGACCATTCCACCAATCATTTGTACGTCGTAATGACGCATTCCCATGGTTCTTTTACCAGCCTCACGAACAGTAGCAAATGCCTCAGGCAACAATTCTTCAAGCGTTGCACCGTCTTTCAGTCTTTTTCTGAAATCTTGTGTCTTCGCCTTTAGTTGTTCATCAGTTAAAGCTGAATATTCTTCATCCAGACCTGCGATTATTTTAGTATTTTTGGTATAAGCCTTAACCAGTCTGTCATTACGACTACCAAAGAGCTTTTTGGTAACTTTTCCGAACATATTTATTTTTTTCCCCCGGATAACCGGAATATTTAGGGATCATTGCGCGAAACCATGATGAAATAAAATACGCGTAAATTTCAGATTTTTCTTAAAAACAAGGTGAATAGCACGGCTATCTACCGCATTTTTAGGAGAAATCTGGATGCTTTACACCATTTTAATCCATCAAACATTTCGTGCAAAATCTCATTTAATAACTAATCACTCGTCCCCACGAGAAATTTGCAGAATAGTGTTTGATATAGGGGTTTTTCTACGTAATACAAGAGCAACCCGCATATAAAAAAGCGCATTATATTACAACTAAACAGTTAAGTACCTTAATGACTTGTTTTTATTATTATCTAATTCTGACTATTAGTTATTTTTTAAGGTTTTTCAAAGCGATATTAATAAATCCTTCTGGATTAGTCGGCTTATCATTTTCCCAGACTTCTAAATGTAGATGGGGTCCCGTCGCTCTTCCAGTTTTACCCATTGTAGCGATATTCTCCCCTTTATGAACCACGTCACCTTTCTTTACGAGTATTTTACGTAAATGTGCATAGCGGCTTTTTAAAGCGTCCGAATGGTGAATCTCAACGACATTGCCATAACCACCTTTCCTACCCGCAAAAGTAACAAAACCACTTCCTATGGTATTAATTTCCGTGCCTAGCTTTGCCGCTATATCAATCCCGTTATGATGACGTTGATGACCGTTTATTGGATCGCGACGTTTACCGAAAGTAGATGAGATATAGCCTTTTTTAACAGGACTAGAATAAAATCCGACACCTGAAAATGAAGCTTTTGAAAAGTTATTCGCTTTATTTGAAATTTTATTTAGCTTTTGGAAACTAACTTTCTGTCGTTTTAGGCGACTTTCTATCAATTCGATGCTTCTCACTAAATCAGTTTCATTAACGGCATCTAGATCTAAATTGTCTTTAGTTGAGATATACCCGCCTCTTGCAGGTTCTTTTTCAAGATGAAAAGCCGAAATATCAATATTGCTATTGGTAGCAATGGTTTTACCTAAGGTATTCAGGCGGTCTATTTCTGCTTCCAGAGCTGAAGCTTTTTTTAATAAAAGGTCGAATTTATTCAGTAATCTTTTTTCATTATGAGAAACCTGTAATTTTTCATCACTATATTTAGAATAGTAATTACTTGCCGCAAATGACGTAATAACAAATAGTGTTAATAACGATAGAGGTAAAATAATATGCGACCACAGCTTCACTGTATATTTTTGGTGGTGACGTCCATTGTCACTTAAGAAGATAACTTTCATGATATGCTTCAGTTCTAGATCGTATCCATACGAAAGTCGCTACAATGAAGAATATTAATCAACTCGTTAACTCCCAACTGACCGGAAGTATAAAAAATTACGACAAGCTGTCAGATTTTGTGTATAAACTGATGCACTTAGATAAATCCAAGCATAATCTTTGGGTGATCACCAAACAGCAACAACTCACTTTATTGACAGACAATCCTTACCTGGGGACTCAACTTCAATATCAAATGAATGTCATTTGTGCAGAAATGAATAAGCATTTTTTGCTAGAGCTAAAGAAAACTAAAGTAAAGATAGTTCCACCTTCGGCAGCACCAGTGAAATCAGATAATAAATTGTTTGAAATCGGCGAAAAGTCCAGCAAGATTCTTGCGAATATTGCGGAAGAAATCGATGATGAAGAACTGAGGAAGTCTTTACTTAAACTAACTGAAAATAAGAATAAACAGTAAAACAACCAGAAATATTCAGTATAGAATTTCCTAGCTGAATGATAGTGTTTCAAATAAAAAAAAGTGCCTAAAAGGTGGGGGGTGACTTTAAATCTAAAGAGCTTCTATCTAAACGCCAAAAACTAACTAGGCAAGCAAGCAGTTATCACCAACATATAATTGTGGCGGTTTTTCATCAGAAGTCAGTGTCACAACTTCCCAACTTTCTTTATTTTTTAATAATTCTAATAATAGTAAGTTATTAATTGCATGACCAGATTTATGACCATGATACGCACCGATAATGCCATAACCTAAAGTATAAAGATCACCGATTGCATCAAGCATTTTATGTTTAACAAACTCATCGTTGTAGCGTAGCCCATCTTTATTAAGAACTCGATATTCATCGAGAACCACAGCGTTTCCGAAATTACCGCCTAAACCTAAATTCATTGAACGGAGCATTTCAACATCACGCATAAATCCAAAGGTTCTGGCACGACTAATTTCACTGTTGTATGACTCTATTGATAAATCATGTTCTAGTGTTTGTTTCGTATCTTTTACCGCAGGGTGATCAAAATCAATTTCGAATGAAACCTTGAAACCTTCATAAGGAGTCAGCTCAGCCCAACCAGCGTTGTTTTCGAAGCGAATAGGTTTCTTGATTCTAACTAACTTCTTGGGGCGAGATAAGGTATCGATACCAGCAGATTGAATGAGAAATATAAAGGGAGCAGCACTGCCATCCATAATGGGAACTTCTGCCGCATCAAGATCAACATATACATTATCAATACCTAAACCTGCAAATGCTGACATCAAGTGTTCGATCGTAGAAACTTTAACACCATCTTTCACTAAGGTTGTACTAAGTACAGTTTCACCGACAGCTTCAGGTGTTGCTATGATTTCTACAGGAGGATCGAGATCTACACGTGTAAATACAATGCCCGTATTTGCAGCAGCTGGACGCAATGTCAGATTGACTCGTTTGCCAGAATGCAGTCCTATACCCACTGTATTAACAATGCTTTTTAATGTTCTTTGAGCTAGCACAATGTCCCCTGAGACCGATTGATTTGTCTATTATTTAACTAATGATTAAGCGAGAATAACGCAATATACTTTACTGAATGCTTAACAAATTATTATATCACACTTAATTTAAGAATCTATTTACACTAAAAAGTTCAGATATGACTATCATAACGCATCAAATGATAAGTTGGATCTGAAACACTATTAATTATTGGTAATAAATTCCTGAAGTTGCTTCTTGGTTAACATAAAGACGCCATCCCCCCCTCTTTCAAACTCTATCCATTGAAAAGGAACATGAGGAAACTCTTGCACTAAAGCATGCTGACTATTACCCACTTCAACGACTAGAATACCTTCATCATTTAGATATTCAGAAGCTTGCGCAAGAATTTGACGAGTACAATCTAATCCGTCGTTACCAGAACTCAAGCCAAGCTCAGGTTCATGATGAAACTCATCGGACATGTCATCAATATCATCCTTATCAACATAAGGGGGGTTAGTCACAATAATGTCGTAACGGCGTTCACCTATATTCGAAAAAAGATCTGACTGGATCGCAGTAACCTGCTCCGATGCATCATGTTTTTCTATATTAATTCTAGCCACATCCAAAGCATCTTCAGATAGATCAGCCAAATCTACTTCTGCATAAGGAAATGCATAAGCACAGGCAATTCCAATACAACCACTGCCGGTACAAAGGTCTAATATATTCTCAACTTCATCCGGCATTACCCAGGGTTGAAATTGGTTTTCTACTAATTCAGCTATCGGAGAACGAGGCACTAATACCCGTTCATCAATGAAAAACTGCAAACCGGCAAACCATCCCTCTTTAATTAAATAAGCAGCGGGCACTCTTTCTTCAATTCTTCTTTTTATTAAAGATAGAATTGACTCTTTTTCTGCTGCTGTCAGGTTTGATTGCCAGTAAACATTAGGAGTATCGACAGGAAGGTTTAAAGCTCGTAAAACAAGATAAACTGATTCATCCAAAGGCGAAGACATACCATGCGAATAACTTAATTCAGCATCTACAAATCGGCTCGCTCCCCAACGCATAAAATCGGTCAGTGTTGAAAGCTCTTTGATAGCCGCATCATAATCTGCAATCTGTTTTGTCATCACTATAGTTTCCCTTTAACGAATGCCGTATTATCCTATTTTTATGCTTTATTTCATTAACTAATTAAACGATCTTAACTAAATGAATGCTTCTCTAACGGATTATCTCAAGTCAGGCGCGCTATACGCATTACCGCACCATTTTATTTCACGTACCGTATTTAAATTAACGCGTATTAAATCGCCATTTGTGCCAAAAGCGATCACTTTGTTTAGCAAAGCGTTTGATGTGAATTTAGATGAAGCAAAAAACTCTGACCCTGCTAGTTACTCCACTTTCAATGAGTTTTTTACAAGAGAACTAAAAGAAGGCTTAAGACCGATTGCTGATACTCAAATAGTAAGTCCTGTTGATGGCACAATTAGTGAATTTGGAGATATTAAGGACGGCCAACTGTTACAAGCTAAGGGCATCACATATAGTTTAGAGCAATTACTTGGTGGGAATAAGGAAAGAGCAAAGCTCTATGATAATGGTCAGTTTATTACTATTTATCTATCACCACGAGATTACCATCGCATCCATATGCCATGTACAGGTAAATTGAAAGAGCAAGTACATATCCCAGGTCGTCTATTCAGTGTTGCCAAGCATACAGTTAAAACCGTCAAAAGCATCTTTGCCAGAAATGAACGCGTTGTCGCTAGTTTCGATACTGAGTATGGTTCAATGGCTATGGTTTTAGTCGGTGCAATCAATGTAGCTGCCATAGAAACAGTATGGCACGGGCTAATTACACCGCCAAAAGGCGAAACCATTACCGGTAAATCTTATAAATCAAAAGATATTCAACTCAATAAAGGCAAAGAGATGGGGCGTTTTAATATGGGCTCCACAGTCATCCTGGTTTTCCAGAGCAACGCACCAAAATTAAGTGATTCATTAGCTGTAGATCAGACACTTAAATTAGGTGAAAGACTCTCTATGAGTTAAGTCACCCCCCTACTTTAAGGCATTTTTTTACAAGAGAATACGTTTGAATATTTAGACGCTTGATTTGAAAGACAAAAAACCTATGCAATTTAAAGGTTTAGATCTTCCATAGTTTGAACTCATGGATTATCCTTTATTCTCTTTTAAAATATCTCATTTAATATAATCGGAGGAAACAAGTGATTACCGTTTCAAAAATACTCTTTACTACAGTTTTAACAACAACACTACTTGTAGGATGTAGTAACGCACCTGTTCAAACCAGCAGATTAAATTCAGTTGAAGATTTGATATTAGATGCGGAAAGAGTACTGTCTAATAATGCAGGACCAAACCCGATACAATACGCCAAACAAAATTTAGATACTGCAGGTGCTTATTTATTAACACTAAGAGACAACAAAAAAGTGCTCTCTGACATTCAATTAAAAAGATATAACTCCTTAACCCAGCGTATTTCAACCTTAAGAAAACAAATCAATTAATACGAACCTAATTCACTCGGAAATGCATTCTATTTAAATAGACAGCATTTCCGTTTATTTGAATTAACTATGTCACCCCCTACTTTCAGGCACTTTTTTATAATTTAGTAAATAAGTGCAATATCATTGAGCAATCCTACTCATGTTAACAACCACACTAGATATCTTTTTCTAGCTGTTTGGGCTGTTGATAATCCTTAATAGTCACTAATCAAAATCAACCGTTATTCTTTTTATAAAAATGCGTAAACAGTAAATTCCTCAAGCTTTTATCTATGTGAGTTTCATCTACCTTTATTTATATAGCGTAGTAATCCCTTATTTTAATAGATAAACTCCTTATAGAGTCACGTTACCTCACATATAAAAGCCATAAGTCATAACGTAGGTTTTGGGGATAGTAGATGGTGTTACATGCTCGGTGTATAAACCTGATGTTTCCCTAAATCTCAGGCATAAAAAAAGCCTGTCTATTACTAGACAGGCTTTAGGATAATAACTTGGTGATGACCTACTTTCACATGGGGAAGCCCCACACTATCATCGGCGATGACACGTTTCAC
>NZ_CANLZW010000035.1 GCF_947495625.1 uncultured Cocleimonas sp. | reverse complement strand
AGACATAAGAAAAGCGAGCCTCAGATGAAGTTCGCTTTCTAATGGTAAACTGTGGGACAGTAGTGAGGTCACCCCCCTACTTTAAGGCACTTTTTATTAGCTTCTTCCTCAGTTTCTCTTTTTAAATAAAACTAATCATTAATAGTAAACGTCTCGCTCTTTTTTAACTTTTTTTAGCTTATTAAAGCTCACAGTCATAGATATAAGTGAGCTTGATTCTCACTCCCCATTTTTATTACATCTCCTGCTTTTTTCACAGCGTGCGTCTAATTTTATTTATTAAGCGTTTTAACTGATGACAAACAAATACTTATTTATCTAAAAAATTGAGGTAACAAAAATGAATAAACTTATATTAATTGTAGCTGCACCTTTCATCCTAAGCGCTTGTTCGACGGGCTCTTATACAGCTGATAAGGTTAATTACTCTAGCCCGACAACTGTAAATTATGGTCCTAGTAATTCAGAAAGCTTTAGAAGTCCGGAAGTAAGATCAACAAGTAGCAATCAAGGTAGCCTGGTATCTTCCAAATTAAGTGCTAGGAGTGGAAGAGCTCGATAAATAGCGATTGGCTATATTCTTAAGAAAAGAAAAGAACAGATAACTGAAAAAGAAAATCTCAGAAAAAAGCGTGTTCTCTTCTCCCAATGGCCCCATTGAGAGAAGAGAATTCATGCCCCAGTATTCGATGAAAAAGACTGTAACTTATGCCACTAATAAACTCGGGGTAGGGTTTACTTAACGCAGCTATAAATTTTGTAACTAACTACAATTAGAATGTGTAGTTAAAACGAAGCTTTGCAGCGTTTAATGTATCGTTGTCACCAACATTATCTGCTTTAGAAGTATTTACCGCGAAAGTTACGCTTGCATCTTTCAAGTTAAGCAAAGGCATAGTGTAAGCTGCGTATAATGTGTCCACAGACGGATCGTCAGAACCAGCTCCATCAGCTTCAGAATGAAGATAACCAGCACCAAATCCACCTATGGTATAGTTCACTGCAAATGTATCTACCTCATCATCATTCTCATGCTCACCATGAGCATAACTAACATTTAAATCGCCACCGCCTAATTTAAAGCCAGCACCAATACCAAATCCATCAAAGTCTGAATCATTGTCGCTGATACTTTCTAAACCAGCATGAAGCTTTATGTTTCCGAAGTTGTAAGTCATCGCAGGACGGATCGCTGTAAACTCATCATCACCACTTTTGTTAGCCATTACACCTAATTCAAATAGGAACTTGTCTGAATTACCAACGTGGAATGCTGTGTGTAAAACATCATCTTTTCTACCGCGAGCGATATTAGCCTCGTATACCTGTACGCCACCAACGTTTGCAACTAAGGTATCTTTTCCTAACGGTACTAAGTTGATTGCCTCAAAACGACCGATTTGAACATCCCATGTATTAGTTTTACCAAACTGGAAATAAAGATCATCAACTTCTATTGCGTCATTACCAGGATAAGTAGTCGTTTCTTGCTCGATAAGAATATTCGTATCGCCAGGGTTAAATAGAACTAGTGGTTGTGCAACACCTTTACCGAAGTAACCGTTATCATTCGTTACCATGCCAACAGCGTTCAGTTTAATTCTGCCGCCGTGATCAAAGTTGCTATCGTTTTCATCTTCAGATGCAATAATGTCTAGCTCGACATCACCACCAATACTGAAGCTTTTACCCATCTTTTCATGTCCTGCTGAGTATCCAGATGTTGCTATACACATTGTGCTCAGGCCAAAAGCTATCGCTATGCTTAATTTGTTTTTCATGTCTCTTCCTTGTTAATTTTCATATTAAATTTAACTTACCCCGAATTTGGAAAGTAAGAGTTCTGTTTGGTAAAGACTTCAAAGAAAAGAGGGTAAATAAAGGGTATATTTTTCTTCTTACATCCGTTTATTTACAGATTAAAAAAGTTTAATTACGTCAAAATTTAATTTCTTTGAAGTACCTACAAATAGATAAAGCAATTCTAAACATTAAGTTTTGTCATAAGTGATACTCAGTTGCACAATGCTTTACCCGATTTGTCATATTCTTGTAATAATCCGTATCAGTGTCTTATCTAAATTTTTAGCGAATAGATGAAAATAGTAGCAATTTGAATAAGTTACGTTTTCTGCAAAGTGGCAAAATACTTAACTAACCATATGTTTTTAAAAGAAATTATCAAACTTTTTACTGATTCGGTTTATACGTAGTTGCAACAATCCAAATTAGTTCCCTAAAAAATATATTCATATTTCCCCTATATTTATCTGTCATTAGAGTATTCACGCAATTCAAAAAATGATGATAATCTGAACTTAACTTATGTATTTTTAAAGCTAGAGGTAGTTATGTTTGTAATTTGTGGTGAAGCACTTATTGATATTTTTGTAGAAGATAATCAGCGCCCCCCAGCTGAAAGTTTTCCAATGCAGGCATGTGTGGGTGGATCACCTTTCAATGTTGCGATTGGACTGGCAAGGCTCGGACAATCTGCCGCTTTATTCACCGGAATATCTAACGATATGTTTGGTAAACGTTTGAGTACTGTTCTTGAAGAAGAGAATGTTTCGCAAGAATTGATTGTAAAAAAGTCGTTGCCGACAACCGTTGCCTTTGTCGAAAAAGATAAAAATGGCGTGCCGACCTACTCCTTCTATGGGGAAGGTACTGCTGACCGTTCGATAACATCTGATGATATTAATTTTGATATAGATGACCCCATCGCGATACACCTTGGTTCTTATAGTATTGTTTCTCAACCTACCGCAGATTCTTTACTGTCTCTGGTTAAGAAATATTCAGGCAAGTGCTTAATTTCTCTCGATCCTAATATCAGAGCGATCGTCGAACCTGATATGAAAGTCTGGCAAAACAGGGTTGATGAATTAGTTAGCCTTGCGGATATCGTGAAAGTCAGCGATGAAGATTTAGAATTGATGTATCCAGACACTGCGCCAGAAGAAATCATCCAGAAATGGTTAGCGACTGGACTGAAACTAATCGTACTAACCAGAGGTGGAGAAGGAAGCTCGCTATGGAGTGCCCAAGCCCACACGAATCTTGAAACGCCTAAAATAAAAGTTATAGATACTGTTGGTGCAGGTGATACTTATCAAGCGGCATTACTGGATTCAGTCGGTGGCTTATTTGCGCAATATGGTAATGATTGGTCCGAACAGCTCGACGAAAACAAACTAAAAGAGATTGGTAACTTCTCAGCTGCTGCGGCAGCAATCACCTGCTCTCGACAAGGTGCTGATTTGCCGACAAAGACCGAAGTATTGAATTTCATCTAGTGACAGTTAAATTTTGTCACTAAGATCTCATTAATTTCATTTCTAACACCAAAAAGGGAAAATTGAATGAGCGCTAAACGCCTAGAGGGTCGCGTCGCCTTAATTACAGGGTCTGCAAGAGGCATCGGGCGTAGCTTTGCTAAACGTTACATTGATGAAGGTGCCAAGGTAGTAATAGCCGACATCAATATCGAACAGGCGCAGGCAACAGCTAAAGAGCTCGGTGAAAATAGCATTGCTATTGGTCTTGATGTAACCCAGCAAGAAAGTATTGACGCTTGTGTTGCCGAATCTATTCAGCAGTTAGGCAAGATCGATATTTTGATTAACAATGCGGCACTTTTCAGCGCTGCGCCTACGATAGAAATTGAGCGCAATGACTACGAGAAACTCTATGCGGTCAATGTATCAGGCACACTCTTCATGTTACAAGCTGTTGCAAAGCACATGATTAAACGCGGCGCAGGAGGTAAAATCATAAATATGGCGAGTCAGGCAGGTCGTCGCGGTGAGCCTTTGGTTGCCATTTATTGTTCGACCAAAGCAGCTATTATCAGTCTGACCCAATCGACAGGACTTGATTTGATAAAACACGGCATCAATGTCAATGCTATTTCACCCGGCGTGGTGGATGGTGAGCATTGGGATATGGTTGATTCTTTTTTTGCCAAACATGAAAACCTTAAGCCTGGCGAAAAGAAACAACAGGTTGGCAAGAGCGTGCCTTATGGAAGAATGGGCGTTGCTGAAGATTTGACAGGAATGGCTGTTTTCCTAGCCAGCAGTGACGCAGATTATATTGTCGCGCAAACATACAATGTCGATGGTGGACAGTGGATGAGCTAGCGTGTATTCCTTATCGTGGTTTTCCTTTTGCATGAATTTAATGATACTGCTTAATTTCTGAATCTATTACTTTTACAGTTCATCCTTAAAAAAACGCTCAAAGTACGGGGGTGTCTTCATATTAAGTACCTGGCATATATTGAGTGCCAGGCAGTTAGTATTGATATACTCCTCACCATATTTCCCTCTAAAAATATTGAATAATCAAACATGAATACAAAAAATAGTCCGCATCATATTGTCATCGTAGGCGGAGGTGCCGGTGGTGCTGAGCTGGCAAAAAAATTAGGTGATTCCGTCGGTAAGCATAATCAGGCTAAGGTCACTTTGGTCGATGCAAAATTGACACACATCTGGAAACCATTACTCCATGAGATTGCTGCCGGAACGCTGAATTCATCGATCGAAGCCATGGAATACATTGATCACGCGCATCGTCATCACTATAACTTTCAACTGGGCTATGTGGACCATGTCGATCCACAAGCAAAAGAAATTTCGATTGCCCCTACGCTGGATGATGACGAGGAAGAAACCATTCCACGCCGATCACTAAAGTACGATACGTTAATTTTGGCAGTCGGCAGTTTGACCAAACACTTCAATACCAAAGGTGTGGTTGAGTATTGTAAATTCCTTGATACCTTGGAAGAGGCCAATAACTTCCAAAGCTACCTGATGCGAAAAATGCTCAGAGCACAAAACCGCACTCAGGAATTAAGACCGGGCCAATTGCATGTTGCTATCGTCGGCGCCGGCGCTACCGGTATAGAGTTAGCGGCAGAATTACACGGTGCCACCAAGAAATTAATTGCTTTTGGTTTTGATAAACTCGAAGCAAGCCGGGATATTAAAATAACCATTATCGAAGCTTCACCCAGTATTTTACCCGCTTTACCAAAACGATTATCAGATGCCGCACTAGAAGAACTTCGAAAACTAAACATCGAAGTGATGACTGATGAACGCGTGGTTGAAGCCAAAAAAGAAGGCTTAATTACGCACTCGGGGAAATTTATTCCCGCTGAAACCATGGTCTGGGCAGCAGGTATTAAAGCACCTAATTTTCTTACTACGATTGATGGTCTGGAAACGAATGCGATTAATCAGTTATTGGTGAAAACCACCTTACAAACCACTAACGATGAAAATATTTTTGCTTTCGGAGATTGCGCCAGTTGCCCCTTGATAGGAGAAGAAGGTTTTGTTCCACCAAGAGCGCAGGCTGCGCATCAACAAGCCTCACTACTTGTGAAAACCTTGAAATATCGATTAGCCGGAAAAACGAATCTACCCGAGTATCGTTATGTTGATTACGGCTCATTAGTAAATCTAGGGCATTACAGCACGGTCGGTAATTTAATGGGGAACCTCATGGGTCGTTGGTCAGGAAGCATGAGTGTGGAAGGCTTTGTAGCAAGAATGGTTTATAAATCACTTTATAGAATGCATTTAATCGCTTTGCACGGCTACACCCGTGAAATTTTAATGACGATCGCCAACTGGATTACCAACCGTGGTTTAAAGCCACGTTTGAAGCTCCATTAAACATCATTTTACTTTAAGCACTGTATGCCCTATGCACGAAAGTAATACTTTCATGCATAGGGCTTAATTACAGCCATTCCCTGATACTGGACTTAAAAAAACCCATTAAAAGTAGGGGGGTGACCTATAATTAACTCATATACTCTAATGCAGTTACCCATGTTTAAGCTAGTAACAACAACAAAAACCAGTGCGATTAAGATCGTTCCTAATGTCGCCACACCGTCTATTCCAAGGCGACACCTTATAAAAACTTATAGTAAATTTAGCTACCCCATATTCTTTTCAATTTATAGTATCTATTGAGTTTTCAACGTAAGTTCATAAAAGTTAAGCTTTTTCTGCATACTTTTGTATTAGTTACGGCAATATCAGTCAAAAAAGTATTACAACTATGTTTTTCAGTATCAATCCAAATTAAATGTTACTGCTAATCTTACTGCACTTAGGTAAGGCTAATTACAGAGTTTAGTCAAAATTCGTTAAATCTTGTCTATAGTAATAATACAATCCAAAGGAGAGAGTAAGAATGGAACTGAAGAAAATAGTAGCCGCATTCGCTGGCACTTTATTAATGACCGCTGCAACAATTGCACATGCCGAAACTGAGCTAGTAATTGCTACTGTAAATAACGGTCATATGGTTGAAATGCAGAAGCATACAGATGCATTCGAAAAAGCAAACCCTGATATTAAATTGAAGTGGGTCACTTTAGAAGAAGGTGTACTTCGTTCACGTGTTACAACTGATATCGCTACCAAAGGTGGTCAATTTGATATCATGACTATCGGTATGTACGAAGCACCAATCTGGGGTAAGAAAGGTTGGTTAACTGAGCTGAAGTTCAGCGATGATTACGCTGTTGATGATATTTTCCCAGCAGTGAGAAAAGGTCTTTCTGCAGAAGGTAAGCTATATGCTGCGCCTTTCTACGGTGAGAGTTCAATGATTATGTATCGTGGTGATCTTGTTAAGAAAGCAGGATTAAATATGCCAAGCAGCCCTACCTGGGATGATGTTGAACAAATCGTCAAAGGTATTCACAACCCAGACGAAGGTGTTTACGGTATTTGTTTACGTGGCAAGCCAGGATGGGGTGATAACATGGCGTTTATCACAACTCTAGCAAATAGCTTTGGCGCACAGTGGTTCGGAATGGACTGGAAGCCACAGTTAGATTCACCTGAGTGGGAAGCAGCAGTTAGCTTCTACGTTGATTTACTCACTAAATACGGCCCTCCAGGATCTGCTAACAATAGCTTCAACGAGATTCTTGCGCTAATCAACGAAGGCAAATGTGGTATGTGGATTGATGCGACTATCGCTGCATCTTTCGTATCTGACCCTAAGCAATCTAAAGTTGCAGACGTTATTGAATTTGCTCAAGCACCTTCTAAGAAGACTGCGAAAGGAAAGAACTGGTTATGGGCTTGGTCTCTAGCTGTTCCTGCTTCTTCTAAGAAAACTGCTGAAGCAATGAAGTTTCTTGAGTGGGCAACCTCTAAAGACTACGTGAACTACATTGGTGAAAACGTTGGTTGGAATAATGTACCTACAGGAACTCGCGCTTCTACTTATGAGAACCCTAAGTTCCTTGAAGCAGCTAAATTTGCTACTGCTGAATTAGCGGCTATCCTGAGCGCTAACCCAGAAGACAGTACATTCAATCAGTCTCCATATGTTGGTGTTCAGTTTGCTGCAATCCCTGAGTTCCAATCAATTGGTGTCGCTGTTGGTCAGCAAATGAGTTCAGCGCTAGCGGGTAAAATAACCGTTAAAGAAGCACTTGCCAAGTCTCAAACTGCTGCAGATCGTACAATGAAAAAAGCTAAATATTACTAAGCTAATAACTCATTGTACTTAATGTTTCTACACTGGGTTCTGCAATCAGAGTTATTCAACTCAACAGAACTCAGTTAGAAACCTAGTTAGAAATCTATATAGATTTACTCGCTAGACTCTAGTTTTATGTAAAAAAGCAGTACTGGTGCATATCGATGTGCCAGTACTTTTTAAACCCCCAATTCTGTAAACGGAATTATTACTATGTCTTCAAACGCAACCGAAAGTAGATTTTTACCTCGTCTATTAATGAGTCCTGCTGTAGTGACCTTATTAATCTGGATGCTAGTTCCTTTAGGGATGACGATCTATTTCTCATTAATTCGCTACAATCTAATGTCCCCAGAAATTTCGGGCTTCGCTGGCTGGGAAAATTATGATTTCTTTATTACCAATCCAGCGTTTATGGATTCAGTATTTAACACGCTTATTTTATTAGGTAGCGTTGTAATAATTACTGTTGGTTTCGGACTTGCAATAGCACTTCTGATCAACAGCCCTTTTCCCGGGCAATCGTTTGTCAGAATTTTATTAATTTCGCCTTTCTTTGTAATGCCTACAGTAAATGCATTACTTTGGAAGCACATGATGATGAATCCCATCTATGGTGTATTCGCACAGATATCAGGCTTCTTTGGACTAGAGCCAATTGACTGGTTAACAGAGATACCACTGGGTTCCATTATCATCATGCTTAGCTGGCAATGGATGCCATTTGCCTGCCTAATTTTCATTACCGCTTTACAATCTATGGATAGGGAGCAGTTAGAAGCCTCACGCATGGATGGAGCGACCTATTTCCAACAGCTGAGATTTTTATACTTACCCCACATGGCACGCTCTATTGCGGTCGTGATCATGATCGAAGTTATTTTCTTGTTGAGTGTATTCGCCGAAATATTTACCACCACTTCGGGTGGACCCGGAACGGAAAGTACCAACTTAGCATTCTTGATTTTTCAGGAAGCACTAATGAACTTTGATGTGGGTGCGGCCTCTGCCGGTGCAATTTTCGCCATTATCTTGGCCAATGTCGTTGCAATCATTCTGATCCGTATGATCGGAAAAAATCTTGATAATTAATGGATAACTACTATGAAAATCTCTAAATACGATTGGAACGCATTATTTGTCACAAGAACAGTTGCCTCATGGCTTGTTGCATTTATTGTGTTTTTCCCACTACTTTTTTTAATGGTGACTGCCTTTAAAACAGAGTTACAAGCAATTGCTGTACCTTCGTTATGGGTCTTCGAACCAACTTTGGAAAACTTTACTGAAGTACAAGAGCGAAGCGACTATATGCGATTTGCCATGAATTCATTAATCACCAGTGTTGTATCAACAATTCTAGGATTAATCATTGCAGTTCCATCAGCTTATAGTTTTGCATTTTCACCAACGATACAAACCAAAAACATTATGGTGTGGATGCTTTCAACTAAGTTCATGCCTGCGGTTGGTGCATTGCTTCCGGTTTATTTACTTTTCCAATGGGTGGGTTTACTGGATAGCCAAATTGCTCTGATCATTGTTTTTACCATGTCCAATTTACCGATAATGGTTTGGATGCTGTATTCAAATTTCAAAGATATACCACATGAAATACTTGAAGCTTCAAGAATGGATGGCGCAAGTTTATGGGAAGAATTCCGTCACGTTCTATTGCCACTGGCAATGGGCGGCATGGCCTCAACCGGTTTACTCTGTTTGGTTCTTTCATGGAATGAAGCCTTTTGGGCGTTGAATCTAACTTCCGCCAATGCAGGCACGCTAGCGGTTTTAGTTGCCTCTTATTCAAGTCCTGAAGGCTTGTTCTGGGCAAAACTTTCAGCCGCTTCATTAATGGCGATTGGTCCAATCATTGTATTCGGTTGGTTTAGCCAGAAGCAGTTAGTTCAGGGACTCACCTTTGGTGCTGTTAAATAATCAATAAATACGTTTGCGAAATATCGCTGTTATTAAAAATTTAAGGTAATAGAAAATGTCATTTTTAGAACTTCAAAAAGTAGAAAAGTATTACGGTGACCATCATGCGATTAAAGGCATTGATTTAAATATCGAGCCTGGTGAATTCATCGTATTTGTTGGTCCGTCTGGTTGTGGTAAATCAACGCTACTTCGCATGATTGCTGGTTTGGAAGTTATCAATAAAGGTAAATTGATTCTGGATGGAGTAGACATCACAGAAACGCCATCATCAAAGCGTGACTTAGCCATGGTGTTTCAGTCATATGCTTTATATCCGCATATGACAGTGGAAGACAACATGTCGTTTGCATTGAGATTGGCAAAAGTAGACCAGGGTAAAATCGATAAACTCGTGAAGGAAGCTGCAGATAAGCTTGATTTAACCCAATACTTGAAGCGTAAACCTGGAGCTTTGTCTGGTGGACAACGTCAGCGTGTAGCCATTGGTCGCGCCATTGTTCGTCACCCAAAAATCTTCTTATTCGATGAGCCATTATCTAACCTCGATGCTGCCCTTCGTGGACAGACACGTGTTGAGATTGCGCAATTACATCGTGATTTAGGTGCGACTACTATTTACGTAACGCATGACCAGGTTGAAGCAATGACATTGGCTGATCGAGTGGTCGTTTTGCGCGATGGAATAATCGAACAAGTAGGAACGCCACTTGAGCTATACGACAAACCAGCAAACCGTTTTGTAGCGCAGTTTATCGGTATGCCTCAGATGAATATTGTTCCAGCAGCATTACTGCAAAATGTTCCAGCCGGCAGTTCATTTGCTGGTATACGTCCAGAGCATTTAAGTATTTCAGATGATTCACGTTTAACAGGTAAAGTTGTATTGGTTGAATCATTAGGTAACGAAACATTAATCCACCTTAATCTTGGTGATCAAAGTCCTGATCCGCTCATCATTCGCTCATATCAAAGAACTACATTAAAGCTAGGTGACACAGTAGGTGTTAATTGGTCCGATGACATTGTTCATTACTTTGATAATGATGGAAAAGTTTTACACCTAGCATAAGGCTAAATTAAATATGAAAAATTCTGACACTTTAATTCAATTACATTTGGGCTTAGGCTCATTTCATCGTGCGCATCAAGCCATGTATATGCAAAACTTACATGATATCGGTGAGACACAATGGGAGATTGCTGCAGGTAATATAAGATCGGACATGCAGGCAGTTGTTGAAATTTTAAAATCTCAAAATAACGAGTACATGCTGGAAACGGTTAGCCCTGCTGGTGAACATAAATATCAATTGATTCAATCCATTAAACATATTGTGGATTGGGAAAAAGATATGAAAGGCATCACAGAAATTGCCGCAAATGAAAATACTAAAATCATCTCTTTTACCGTAACGGAAGCCGGATATTATCTGGACGGTGATTTTAAACTGGATGATAGCTATAAGGATTTACAGAGCGATTTAGCGGGAAACGCGCCATGCACAATTTATGGAACCATGACGCAATTATTACGTGCGCGAATGGCTAGCCATGGTGAGCCTGTCACCTTACTTAATTGTGACAATGTTCGTAGTAATGGAGAAAAATTCAAAAATGCACTGCTTGAGTATATAGAACGCATTGGCGATACAGACTTATTGGAATGGGTTAAAACTCATACCAGTTCTCCAAATTCAATGGTTGATCGCATCACACCTAGACCAACGCCAGATATTATCGAACGTGTTTTTGCAGCTACTGACAGAAAGGATGAAGCAGCATTAATGGGAGAGAGTTTCACCCAGTGGGTTATCGAAGATGATTTCATTGCGGGCCGCCCATCATGGGAGCTTGTCGATGTTGAGATGGTTGAAGATGTAGAACCTTATGAAGAAGCAAAAATCAGGGTTTTGAATGCGACTCACTCTTGCATTGCCTGGGCAGGAACATTGCGTGGATATCAATACATTCATCAGGGAACAAACGACCCAGAAGTTCGTCAACTAGCCTTTGATTATGTGACTAATGATGTTATTCCTTGTCTAACCAGCGCTGAATCTCCAAGCCCTATAGATTTGGAAAAGTATCGAGACACTGTTCTTGAAAGGTTTAGTAATCCTAATATTCTAGATACCAATCAACGAGTGGTGATGGATGCTTATTCCAAGATTCCAAGTTTCATATTGCCCACCATACAGGATGCCATAAAAGCAGGTCGATCTATCGACAGTGTGGCGGTTTTACCTGCCCTATTTCTCGCATTTTTAGTGAGAGAACAGAAAGGTGAAATCAACTTTGAATATGAAGATGCCATGATGAGCGCAGAAAACGCACAAAGAATCGTTTCTTCGGATGACATTGTTCAAGCTTTTGCTGATGACAAACTTTTGTTTGGAGACCTGGCTGGAAATCCCACTTTATTAGAAGCATTAATAAAAGCCTACGCCCGGGTAAACGCTTTTATTGAAAAATCTTAAGAGCTTATTAATACCTATTTAGCTGTTATTTGTAATTTGTTTATAAAGCATTTATAAACAAGAGTTTAGACAAATAGCAGTCTATAACATTTATATAGAAACCCCCTAAAAGGTGGGGGGTGACTAAAAATGCTATAATCTAAATAATGTTTAATAGATTTTTATTGTAAATATTTTTATCAGGTTTTTGTACTTAACTGGGGATGTAAATTAATACCAACGACTTAAGAACTTAACTTTGGAATTGAAAATGAGAAATAATTCTTCTAAATATACACCAACACTTGAACAGGACTTTCAGCGAAATGCGACGCAAGGTTATGAACCAACAGGTTCCTATGGCTACCTTCGATGTCTGGAACATGGCGCGCCTAATGACCTGATTCGATGGCATCATCATGAAGAATATGAATTGCATTTAATTACCGATACCAGTGGGAAAATGTTTGTTGGAGACTATATTGGCTCCTTCAAACCAGGCAATTTAGTGCTTACTGGACCGCGCTTACCTCATAACTGGATTTCAACAGATATCCCGGAAGAAGGCGTTGCCAGAAGAGATTTTGTTTTACAGTTTTTAGGCGAACCGTTTCGTAAATCTTGTGAGTACCTACCGGAACTAAAACAGGCAATCCCTCTTTTAGACAGAGCCAAAAATGGTATTGAGTTTTTTGGTATCAGTGACTATGCCGAACAGCAGTTAAGTCAAATCAAAAACTCAACAGGAATAAGACGCTTCAATGCATTTCTGGAGTTAATCTTAACTTTATCTGAGACTACAGATTATCAATTACTGTCTAACACTCAGATTCAAAGCTTTGATAATGACGCATCTATGAAGCGTATCAGTGATGTTGTAGATTACATCACGCAAAATTACTCAAGCCAGTTTTCTATGGCAGATATTGCCAAAGAAACTGGAATGGATAGTAGTCAATTTTCTCGCTATTTCAGAAAAGCCTCTGGCAATACCTTTACTGGTTTCGTCAATAGACTGCGAATAAACAAAGCCTGCCAGTTATTGATGGAAACCGATCAATACGTCAGTACCATTTGCTATCACGTTGGATACAACAATGTGGCTAATTTTAATCGCCGCTTTATTGAAATAAAAAACATGACACCAAGCGACTACAGAAAACAAAGCAAAATCAGATTTAGTCAGTAATTTCATAACATGCTAATGACACTTTACTCATGCTTACTAGTCACCTTCACTGAGTAAACATCAATTATGTATATAGGTATTGATATTGGCACATCGGGAGTGAAATCACTGCTCATAGATGAAAGCCAAAATATCATTGCGACGGCACATCACTCTATCAAAATATCTCGTCCACATACTGGATGGTCAGAACAAAATCCCGAAGACTGGATTGAGGCTACTAAAGCAACGTTAGATAGCATCAAACAATCCCATGCCAGACAAATGTCTGCAGTTATAGGCATCGGGCTATCAGGTCAAATGCACGGAGCAACACTACTAGACAAAGACGATGAGATTGTGCGCCCATGCATGCTCTGAAATGACACCCTTGAAAACTTCAGCTGCTACACCGAAAAGTTGCAGAAAGTACCTTTGACAGCCAAGGCTTTGTGAAGCTGATCAAATCTTAAAGCTGTGCGAATAAATTAATCAACATCCCTTCGCTCAATCAGCAAAGCGACGAAACTATTCCAGACGCCAAAACGATTCCTGCAGATCGTCGTATCCTGATTGTTGAGAGAAATTACCTACTGTTGAAATTAGAATCTTGGTCAAAACTAAATAAGATTTACGACTTAAAGATATTCCTCAAACCTGATATTGACACAGTCAAAACAACATTAATCGACCGCTGGCTAGATTATGGTTATGACTTGGAGGGTGCAAAGCAACTAGCTTTGTCTAATGATATTCACAATGCGGAATTTATTGTTGAGCATTCAGTGGAAGCAGATTTAGTCACTTATAGAGTGATCATTAAAAAGGTAAATCTATTTCGATTTTAACAGGCTAGTTTAACCATTTCTGATAATCAGACACCAATAAATGCAAGGGTTCTTCGTCTTCTTCAATATCAGCGAAACGCCCAATAGGGTCTTTAAAATAATTATCGGTAGTATCGTCATTGACTGTAGAAACCTCACCAATAAGGACATCTCCACCTTTAGAGGTAAATGAGTGCCACATACCAGGCATTAAAGTAACACTTTCACCCGGTTCAAGTTCGAGTATATCCCCTGCTCCTAATGTTCTTAAAACACCATCGGTGGATACTCGAACATCTGATTTTTGATCAATATTCCCTGATTTATCAGATTCATAAAGTTTTAGAATTAGAGTTGCTCCACCGCGATTAATAATATCTTCTGCTTTGAGTAAATGATGATGCATAGGCGATATTTGATTCTCACGAGAGATCATTATCTTTTCGGCATAGCACATGCCACCGCCATTCTTTAAATCTTGTTGCTTGCCATTACGTAATGTAAACAGAAATAGCCCTAGATTCTCAAAGTCTCCCTGACCATAATCAGTAATATCCCAACCAAGACCAGCTTCGATAATTCCTTGTATCTCAGCTTTTTGCTGTTTCATTTGTAGAGGCGACCAATAAGCAAAAGGAGGTAATTTGAAGCCAAAAGATTGGATATATTTGTCAGCCTCAGACATTATTTGATTGACTATAGAGCGTTTCATTTCAAGTTCTCAATTATTATATTTCGAAATTATTCAAAAAAGTCTAGGTTTCTCGTTAGATTATGCAAGAAACTTACACTGAATTTAATCAATAATTATGGAGTGACTTGAATAGATCTGACGTGGTAAATGTCCTGATTTAATCAATATTTATACAACAATATGATTAAAATGACACCTCCCTACTTTTTGACTGTTTTTTATCTATTTCTGATATTCATAAAGCAAAAAATACGATTGAACATTACCACGTCCGAAAAGTCGAACGTCTGAAATTTATTAAGTTAATTTTAATATTATGAATTGACTCATTGCTCTAACCAGTAAAAACCATTGGCGGGAATGACCATATAAGTTTCATGCATTTCTGGTTTTTCTTGGGTAATTAAATCCTTGTTATTTGCAAAGTCAAAATAGATTTGATTGTTAATCTCTTCGTAGTAAAGGTGATGTGGACTATCGTCAAAATTCGCAACCACCAATATACTTACCTCAGGTGTTTGATACTCATACCGTGTAAATAGAAATAAATTTGGATTTGAGACATTAAGCACATCTCGGTTATTAAAATCCGCGAAAGCTTGAGTGGCTTTACGCACAGAAATCATTTTTTTAATTGCATTAAACAAGCGGTTTTCAACAGTTCCGCTAACATAACGTTGCTCAGCATTTTCCCAGTCTATACTGGGCCTATGAACCCAACGGTTGTCTTCAGCTTTTACTGGATCTTGAAGATAACTGCTGTCATTTATAGTACCTAACTCATCACCATAGTAAAGTAGAGGGATACCGCCATACGATAAAATCATGGCATACAATAATAGGGTTTTCTTTATAGCATTATCGATGGCTTCCTTATCTTCAGCTAGCAAAGCGGCTTCTAAACCAATTAGAGAAGCTAAAGAACCAGAAATACGGGTATCGCCGGTCTTTTCGTTATATCCGAACGGTAAGCCACGAGCCGTGGAGCCAACGAACTTGCCCATATAGTAATCTATCAAAAATTCACGGTGAGCCTTAGGTTCATAACCTACTGCAGTGATATCTTTATCATCGTAACCTAAACCAATGTCGTCATGACAGCGCACATAATTAAGCCAGGTTGTTTGATCGGGTTTAGCAGGTAAACTTTTAAGACTCTGATTTAATAAACGAGTATTTTTGGTAGCCACAGCATCCCACAGAAGTGCCATGAAAGTCGCATTGTAGGCGATATCGCACTCCTTTTCCGCTACGCTATCACCACCGAAATAACGAATGATTTCATTAGGAGCAACAATCGCTTCTGCAATGAACAAAACACCCGGAGCTGTAATCTGACAACAGTCCTTTAATAATTGCAAAATCTGGTGAGCTTCTTCCAAATTCTGACTAACACTACCAATTTTTTTCCACAAGAATGCGACCGCGTCTAGGCGCAAGATATCTGCACCTTTATTAGCCCAGAATAGAATCACATTGACCATTTCAATAAATACTGCGGGATTCGTGTAGTTTAAGTCCCATTGATAGTTATTAAAAACCGTCATGACCCACTTTCCCATAGATTCATCCCATGTGAAATTGCCAGGTGCGTTTTCAGGAAAAATTTCTAGTAGGCTTTCTTCAAATTGATCTGGAATGTCACGATCGTTATAAACATAATAATAATCTTGGTATTTTTCTTCTCCTTGCTGTGCTTTCCGAGCCCATTCATGTTCATCCGAAGTGTGATTTAATACCACGTCCATCGTTAGTAATGACCCATTTTTATGTAATTTTTTTGCTACTGCCTGTAAGTCTTTTATGGTGCCAAAACGTTTGTCAATTTCACAAAAATCACTGACAGCATAACCACCATCACTGGCATCTTCAGGGCACTTCATCATTGGCATCAAGTGAACTAAATTAACCCCAAGTTCCTCGAAGTAATCAACACGCTTATTTAAGCCCTTTAGATCCTCAGCAAATCCATCAGTGTAAAGCGCCATTCCAACCCATTGTTGACTTAAAAACCAATCAGGATCTTGTTCACGTTTTAAATCACTTTTTCTTAATGATTTACTCCGTTCATAGTGATTCTGCGCCATAACCGATACTAGCTGCTTCAGTTGCTTTTCAAAATCGGGACGATGACCGTAAAAAGAAATGAAGAGTTGATAGACTGAATAAAAATTTGCTCCCAATCGGGTTAAAAATGGTTGCGACTCTGTATCATTAAAGTCTTGCTTTAACTCTATTAAAATTTTATTCAGTAGGGCATGGGATTTTTGTTCATACATAGTTTAAATTTCAATCGTTAAGTAGCAGGGATTTGTTTAGAGCTCTTTTATTAAAGAAGAATTGAAAGCTAGGTTTTATACTATTCCATTTAGAAACGTATTATTGTCAATTTCAGTTATTTTCGATCAGCTCTAATAAACCGTTTGTAAGCTTCACCTCAACTGGATCACTTAAAGTACCGATAAATTCACCTTCGGCAGTATCGTGCCAAAAACTCATATATCTTAAGCCAGCATCCGTCTCAAGCAATTTACCTACATAACGGCGACAAGGTAGCCCACCATCCAAAAATTTACCAGGGGCAATAGTCCAGGGGCCATTAATATTATCGGCCATCAAATAGTGTGTTCCGGATACCTTTCCTCCAGGCATATTGGCCTCATATGCCTTCGACCAATGATCACCAGAGTTACAAAATAAACAATACCATTTACCGCTTATCTGGATGACCTGAGGCACTTCTAACTGACCAAAACCTCCTTGAAAAACTGGTGGTGACAGTGTCCATTTATACAGATCATTTGATCGTGCTAAACCAATTGCGCCAGCATTATTGGCTTCCTCAATACCTGGCACCCGAGCGGTAAAAAACATCATCCAACCTGAACCCTCAGGATCACGCATTACCCAAGGATCGCGCATTGCACGATCATGCCAATAATCTGGTCTATATTCCGAATCATACCAACGAGCATCAAGATCTAGGCAAAAACCATTGTCTACACGTACCCAATGATGTAAGTCACTACTGGTAGCATGACCTATACGCTGTATCAGGCCATTTTCCTCTTCACTAGAGCCAGTGTAAAATAAATGCCATAACCCATCTTCATTTTGGACTACAGAGCCTGTCCATGTTGTTTTATCATCCCACGATGGGCTATTGGCGGGTTGAAAACAGGTACCCAAATAATCCCATTGAATCAAATCTGTTGAAGTTGCATGCCCAAAACTGACATTCCAATGACGTAACTCAGGATCAATTATTGATTTGTCCGCTTGCAGAAAAAAAACATGCCACAAATTATCATCAGGATTTCGAACTAACCAGTAATCCCATACCCATTTGTCATCCAGTGCTAACATATTGATTTAACTCTATATAATTTTTTTGGAAGCGATTTTTATTGAGCTTAATGCTCTAACAGACTCCCTAACTACTACTTCGCCTTTAACTTTAATTGGGTAGTCTTCAAACTTTGATTCTGCATCGGGATCTTGTAGTTGTCGTAACAGGTTTTCCGCAGCAATCTGCCCCATGCGCTGATAGGGTAACGAAACAGTCGTTAGCTTGGGTCGAGCAGCCGCAGCGGTTGCGAAGTCATTGTCATAACCCATAATCGAAATATCATCCGGAATATTTAGTCCCCGTTTTTCTAATATTGGAATAGCTTGTAAAGCCATTTCATCATTACCAAAACAGATAGCTGTAGGTGGTGATGCGTGTTTCAATAGCTTGTCTAATGCTTCATGCAGTAGTGAAAAACTATTATCGCTGGCGTTTTTAATCCCTAATTCTGTAAGCATTAAATCGTATGGCAAATCATATTGTTGGATGGTTTCTTGAAACCCTTTTAAGCGTAGCTTGCCCGCCTCTATACTGGTTGATAAACCGATATAGCCGATTCTGGTATGGCCTTGTTGGAGCAAATATTCAACCGCTAATTTTTGCCCATGATAGTCATCAGGCACTACTGCAGCTGTTTGAGAATTTGAGTACCCATTAACTATCCAAAAAGGTGTGTCAGAGTATTGAAGTGGTGAAACTTGATGATGATAATTCAATATATGAAAAATGCCTTCTACTTGATGTGATCTGAATATATCAATTGAACTCTTGATGTCTTCTTCATCTGGCTCGGTATCAATAATTAACAATGTTTTGTTTGCTTTACGACAGTATTGTTGTATTCCACTAACTATGTGTATTGAAGATAATCCTGATTTTACCGGATCACGACTCACAGTTGATATGGTACTGGATATCAGTCCTATTAAGTTAGACTTGCTAGAGCGCATTAGGCGTGCTCCAATGTGAGGCGTATATTGAAGTTTATCAATTGCTTTTTGCACTCTTGCACGCGTGATTTCACGGACACCTTGCTCGTGATTAATAACACGTGAAACAGTTTTGATAGAAACTCCTGCAAGTTTCGCAACATCATGAATATCAGCCAAAAAACCCTCCATATGACAACCTTGTCATTATTAGAATATATTGAATATCCATTTGAATCAACACTTTCATAATATTTAATAATTACCTACGCCTATATGATTATAGGGTTATTTTTTTATTGACAGTTCCTATGATGTTATGCAGTATAGGTGAAAAAATGACAACCTTGTCATTTAGACAGGTTATCTATATATATAACGGAGGAGAATGAATAATGAAGCTAGCTTTGAACATAATAATTGCTGGAGCAGTAACACTGAGCAGTGGTTTAGCAATGGCTCAGACAGATCTAAGCCTGTGGTATCACGGTGCAGGTAATGAAAAAGAAAAGACGGTACTGACAGGCATCATCACAGATTTTAATGCCTCACAATCGGACTGGAAAGTTAATCTAGCTGAGTTCCCACAAGAATCCTACAATGAGTCTGTTGTTGCAGCAGCCTTAGCCGGAAAATTACCTGATATTATTGATGTTGATGGCCCGCTAATGCCAAACTGGGCTTGGTCAAAATATCTTGCACCATTGGAAATTACTGATGCTGAAGTCAAGAGTTTACTTGAAGGTGCTATTGGTCGCTATGATGGCAAAATATACTCTATAGGCTTATGGGATGCTGCGATCGCAATGTTTGCACGTAAATCTGTACTTGAGAAGCACAGCATACGTATCCCTACTCTTGACAAGCCATGGTCATTTGATGAGTTTAATAAAGCGATCGCCACTTTGGCAGCAGACAAGAGTTTTGAGTATCCACTAGATTTAGGTCTTGCATGGAAAGGCGAGTGGTATTCATATGCTTTTGGTCCGTTACTTCAGAGTATGGGCGGGGATTTAATGGATCCAAGTAAGTCGTCTGCAGAAGATGTTTTAAATAGTGATGAGGCAATAGCATTTGGCAAGTGGTGGCAGTCATTGTTCACTAATAAACTCGTTCCAGGAACTTCTCAGGATGGGGCTGATCGTGAAACTGGTTTTGTTGATGGAAAATATGCCCTCCAGTGGAATGGCAATTGGGCAGCATTAGGTGCATTAGAGAAATTTGGTGATGATTTGTTATTCTTACCCGCTCCAGATATGGGCAATGGCCCTAAAATTGGTGCTTCTTCTTGGCAGTTTGGTGTATCTGGAAGCAGTAAAAATCAAAAAGGTGGCAATGACTTTATCCGTTTTGCAATGCAGGATAAATACCTTGCAGCTTTCTCTGACGCAACAGGTTTAATTCCAGCAACTAAGACTGCTACAAGTATGACAACTAATTACAAAGAAGGCGGTCCGTTAAATGTTTTCTTTGACCTCAGTAAAAAACAAGCTACCAAGCGAGTTTCAACTCCTGCTTATAATGTTGTAACTCTAGAGTTTGAAAAAGCACTTGCGGATATAGCTAATGGTGCTGATGTCGCTGACACCTTGGATGCTGCAGCTGATGCAATTAATACTGACTTGAAAAAGAATAATAACTACAAGTAATACATAAGATTGAAAGCCTTTTATTTCCTTCGTTGTTTATCTGTTTAATAGCAGTTTCTAAACCTATCCAAATTTATTTTGGATAGGTTTAGAAAGATTGGAAGGATGTTTTAAGGTGGTATTTTTTCAAAACAAACCCCGCAAATGAGATTTTCTAATGGCCAATAGCAAACCCAAAAACCAAAACAAAGTCGGCTGGTTAATGGCTTTACCTGCTTCTGGTCTAATATTTCTTTTTTTAATTGTTCCCTTTTTACTCGCTTTTTGGTTTTCTTTTACCAATCAACGTTTGATCTCCCCTAATCCAACTGAGTTTGTTGGTTGGAGTAACTTCAGTAGTCTTATTGGTGTGGGCACTTTAACCGTCGAACCTGAGAAAGATGCAGAAGGTAAAACAGTTATCAAGCCTAATGGTGATATTCAATATCCCCGCATGAGAAAATTTACTCGTAATAACCCCGATTATGAACATCTAAAAGGGATGCGCGAGTGGTTCTCTTTTCCCTTAAGTAACGATAGGAAATGGGTAGTATTAGCAAGGGATAAGCTTTTTATGAAAGCTTTGGTCAATACAATCCTATTTGTACTGATAGTGGCTCCGTTGCAAGGCGCATTTGCATTACTCCTCGCGTTGATGATTAACCAGAAGTTGCCCGGTATTAATATTTTCCGAACTATCTATTTCATGCCAGTAGTTATATCAATTGTCGTGGTATCTATTCTATGGCGATTTATATATGACGGTGAAAATGGTTTGTTAAATGCCATGTTGAGTTTTTTCAGTTTTGGTCTGTTTGAACCGGTGGATTGGCTGGGTAATTCCAGTACAGCCTTAGGTTCTATCATGGTTATGTCGATTTGGCAGGGTGTCGGTTTTCATATGATTATCTGGCTATCCGGGTTACAGACAATTTCCGGATCTCTTTATGAAGCGGCGGCTCTAGAAGGTGCAACCCGATGGCAAACTTTCAGATATGTAACTTGGCCTGGACTAAAGAATACAGCAGTTTTGATAATGGTTGTAATCACAATGCAAGCCTTTGCGTTGTTTGCTCAGGTTGATGTGATGACACGAGGAGGACCAGTAGATAGTACTCAAACCTTGGTATTTCAATCCGTCCAACGTGGTTATGAAAAGCAAGATATTGCAGGAGGCTCTGCCATAGCGGTTGTGCTTTTCCTAATCGTGCTCAGTATTTCTTTAATACAACGCTTTCTTACGAGGGACCGCACATGAATATAAATACTCGTTCTACACTTTTGAAGTATCTTTTATTAACGTGGGTAGCTTTACTATTTATATTTCCTGTCGTTTTTATGGTTGTGTCATCTTTAAAACCCGACTTACAGCTTTTACAAGACAGCTCCTCTTTCCGCGCTTTCTTGCCAGTCGGCGAGACTTCATTAAATAACTATAGCAGTGCTTGGGAACGAGTTCCTATTGGTCGTTTTGTCTTTAATTCGATAGTTGTTACTGCCATAACAGTAATTTCCTCTTTATTCTTGTGCTCTATGGCCGCATTCTCATTTGTATTTCTAGAATTTAAAGGAAAAGCAGTTTTATTATCAGTGATTTTAGCCACTTTAATCGTTCCTTTTGAAACGATTGCTATTCCATTATTAATGTTAGTTAACAAACTCCCATGGATCGGTGTGGATGGCTTTCAAATTGGTTGGCTGGATAGCTATCATGTACAGATTATCCCATGGATCGCCGATGGATTAACAATCTTCTTGTTTATCCAATATTTCAAAGATTTACCGCGTGATCTTGTTGAAGCTGCCAGAGTCGATGGTGCCACCTGGTTTCAAGTCTACTCCAGAGTCATTGTGCCACTAGCAGGCCCCTGCTTCGCCACTGCGGCCATCCTCAAGTTTTTAGTTATGTATAACCAATATCTTTGGCCATTAATGACAACCCAGTCTGAAAGTTATCGTCCAGTAATGGTTGGTCTTCAATATTTTTTCCAGCTGAATATTGCCTGGGGCGAAATCATGGCATATCTATCTATTATAACGTTACCTGTATTGGTTTTTTATCTTTCAATGCAAAGGACATTTATTGCATCTATTGCATCAACCGGTGTTAAAGGTTAAAGGAATTTTTGATGAGTATTGTAGAATTTAAAAATGTCGTAAAAAGCTATGGCAAGTTGACTGTTGTTCCCAATATGAATCTGAAAATCCCTTCCGGTTCTTTTACGGTTTTGGTTGGTCCATCTGGATGCTGCAAGTCAACTTTGCTACGAATGATTGCAGGTTTGGAAACAGTTACATCAGGACAGATAACTATTGGTGGCGATGATGTCACACATAAAGAACCTGCTGAACGTGGCATAGCCATGGTATTCCAGTCTTATGCTTTATATCCTCACATGACTGTCGAAGAAAATATTGGCTTTGGTATGACCTTGAAAAAAACACCCAAGGCGGAAAAAAAGAAAGTCGTATTAGAAGCGGCAAAAATATTAGAACTCGATCAACTTTTAGATCGTCGCCCTAAAGATTTATCAGGCGGACAACGCCAACGCGTAGCGATTGGTCGAGCCATTGTACGTGACCCAAAGGTTTTCTTATTTGATGAGCCTTTATCTAATCTCGATGCATTATTACGCGGTCAGATGAGAGTTGAAATCGCAGAATTACACAAGAAAATCGGTGCCACCATGGTATACGTCACTCATGATCAGGTCGAAGCAATGACAATGGCAGATCAAATCGTAGTTTTACGAGCGGGCATGATTGAGCAAGTAGGAACGCCTATGGACCTATATAACACGCCTACCTCACCCTTTGTAGCTGGGTTTATAGGATCTCCAAAAATGAATCTTGTTGAAGGTGACTTCGCTAAGCAAAATGATTGTGATGTATTTGGCATCCGTCCGGAACATGTTGATTTAGATGAAACTAAAGGTAGCTGGCAAGGAATAATGCGTTACTCAGAAAATTTGGGATCCGATACAATTTCATATGTTGATGTTGAGAATATGGGGACGCTGACTGTACGTTCGGAAGGCTCGGTAATTGTGGCCTCTGGTCAAACTGTTTACCTTACACCGCGCGAACAGTTTATCCATAAATTCCGTGACGATAAGCGAATTGATTAATTGAATTTAAAAATATGAGAATGTAGTCCTATGAATGTGAGGAATATATTTTTTTAGTGCCTACTAATTAATAGTTTAGTAAGCCTATAGAAAAAATTTTTATATAGAAATTAATACAACAAAATGGAGTAAATACGAATGTCTGATAAATATCCTACTTTAACAATGATGGGTGTGACAAGTTTGCAGGAAATCGAGCGATATTCACTGCAAACTACCAATGACATCGATATCTTACGAATCAAATACAAACGAACTAAAGGCTCACTACTACCTGCCAGCAAAAAGTATCATTTTGGACGATCAGAGAATACTTTCGTATCTGACAGTGGAAGCAGTACCATTGAAAATATCAAAGAGGTTTCACCTTCACTGCTGGCTGCAACTGCCGAATTAAATAGTATTGTAGATAAAAAAATATCTACAAAAGAGCGAATAGTGGTGATTATGGAAGAATTCAAACAGCTTAAAGAAGAAACCGTAACACGTGTCCAATACTACGGGCTTTAGTAAAAGAGCTAGATTGAAAATTTAAGAAAGCATGAAAAATGCCCCCCACTTATTAATATTTTTTTATTTAACAAGGAGAGTAACACATGAAAAAAACAACTATCACAAGCGCACTAGCAACACTGGTTCTTGGAACCACAGCAATGACTGCAGTTAATGCTGAAGGCATTTCAGCTTGTCTTATTACCAAAACTGACACCAATCCTTTCTTCGTAAAGATGAAAGAAGGTGCAGAAGCCAAAGCAAAGGAATTGGGTATGACACTCAAATCTTACGCAGGAAAAGTTGACGGCGATTCTGAAAGTCAGGTAGCAGCAATTGAAACCTGTATAGCAGATGGAGCGAAAGGTATTCTGCTAACACCTTCCGACACTACAGGTATTGTACCTGCGGTAAAACAAGCGCGTGATGCAGGTCTCATAGTAATCGCACTCGATACACCACTTGAGCCTATTGATGCAGCTGACGCTACATTTGCAACGGACAACTTCCTTGCAGGTGAATTAATCGGAAAATGGGCGGCGGCTACTCTTGGTGATAAAGCCAAAGACGCAAAAATTGCTATGCTCGATTTAGCTGTGAGCCAACCTTCAGTGGGTGTGTTACGTGACCAAGGATTTTTACAAGGATTTGGAATTGATCTAGGTGATCCAAAAAAATGGGGTGACGAGTCTGATAAACGCATTGTTGGTAATGATGTGACCGCTGGTAATGAGGAAGGCGGACGTAAAGCAATGGAAAATCTGCTTGCTAAAGATCCAATGATCAATGTTGTTTATACGATCAATGAGCCAGCAGCTGCTGGAGCATACGAAGCGTTAAAAGCTTTTGATCGTCAAGATGATGTGCTAATCGTTTCTGTTGACGGTGGTTGTCCTGGCATTGCTAATATCAAAGACGGTGTTATTGGTGCTACTTCGCAACAATATCCCTTATTAATGGCATCTAAAGGTATCGAAGCTATCGCTGCTTGGGCCAAAGACAAAACTAAGCCTAAAAATACTGAAGGCAAAGACTTTTTTGATACTGGCGTCTCTCTTGTGACGGATAAACCAGCTCCGGGTGTTGAGTCAATCACCGTTAAAGAAGGTACAGAACGCTGTTGGGGTTAAACCAGAGCTAAAATAAGACCAAAACCTCATCGTCTGCTTCTCAGTCGATGAGGTTTTAAAAATTAGTTTTTTAAATAAGAACACTATTCATCTATTTAAGGTGTAACCATGCCCAAATCAAAACAAGATTTTGAATCAGTCCTCAGTGACAGTGCGACTGACATTGCTTCTTTTTCACAGAAAAAAACACTACTAGATAAAATACAAAGTCTACTTCATGCTAATCCAGCTCTAGTGCCTTTAATTGTTTTATTAATGTCGCTACTTATTTTTGGTTTAATACTAGGCGATAAGTTCTTCTCACCTTTTTCACTTACGCTAATTTTGCAACAAGTCGCCATAGTTGGTTTTGTTGGAGCAGCTCAGACACTAGTTATTATTACTGCAGGCATTGATTTGTCCGTTGGAGCTATCATGGTTCTCACGTCGGTAGTCATGGGACAGTTTACCTTTCGCTATGGTATGCCCGCTGAACTCGCAATTCTATGCGGCTTAGGTGTTGGAGCTATTTGTGGATTTATCAACGGATTTTTGGTCGCGGTAATTAAGCTCCCACCATTTATTGTCACCTTAGGCATGTGGCAAATTGTACTAGCAACGAATTTTCTTTACTCAGCTAATGAAACTATACGGAGTCAGGATATTGCAGAAAAAGCAGCGTCTTTGCACTTTTTTGGCGAAAAGCTGAAGATTGGCGGTGCAGTTTTTACTTATGGCGTTATTGCCATGGTAATTCTAGTTGTGGTCTTAAATTACATTCTCAATCATACCGCCTGGGGTCGCCATGTTTATGCTATCGGTGATGATTCTGAAGCAGCAGAACTTTCAGGGGTACAAGTAAAAAAGACTTTGATTTCAGTGTACGTAATAGCTGGTTTAATTTGCGCTTTAGCGGGTTGGGTACTTATTGGGAGAATCGGCTCAGTTTCGCCCACAGCTGGTCAATTTGCGAATATAGAATCAATCACTGCAGTAGTAATCGGTGGTATATCTCTATTTGGTGGCCGTGGTTCGATAATGGGGATGTTGTTCGGCGCTCTCATAGTAGGCGTCTTCTCATTAGGGTTAAGGCTCATCGGCACTGATCCACAATGGACTTACATGTTAATTGGGATTTTAATCATATCTGCCGTTGCGATAGATCAATGGATTAGGAGGGTGTCAGCATGAACAACAACGTAGAACCTATATTAACGGGTCGCGGTCTGGTAAAACGCTATGGTCGAGTCACCGCCCTAGATCATGCTGATTTCGATTTATACCCAGGAGAAATCCTAGCTGTTATCGGAGATAATGGTGCAGGAAAATCCAGTATGATTAAAGCTGTGTCCGGAGCTACAATTCCTGATGAAGGCGAAGTTATGCTTGAAGGTAAGCCAGTGCATTTCACCTCACCCATTGACGCTCGTGAAGCCGGTATAGAAACGGTATACCAGAATCTTGCGCTCTCCCCTGCTCTATCAATCGCGGATAATATGTTTATGGGCCGTGAGATACGTAAAGAAGGCTTTCTCGGAAAATACTTACGTATGCTTGATCGCCCTAAAATGGAACAAATCGCTCGTGACAAATTGTCAGAACTGGGATTATTGACAATCCAGAATATAAATCAGACGGTTGAAACATTGTCAGGTGGTCAACGTCAGGGGGTTGCTGTGGCACGCGCTGCGGCATTCGGTTCAAAGGTAATTATTCTTGATGAACCGACAGCCGCACTGGGTGTAAAGGAATCACGTAAAGTATTAGAATTAATCAGTGATGTGCGTTCCCGCGGCATCCCAATCGTTTTGATTTCACATAATATGCCACATGTTTTTGAAGTCGCGGATCGAATACATATTCACAGACTCGGCAAACGATTATGCGTAATTGATCCAAAAGATTATTCTATGTCAGATGCCGTAGCCTTTATGACCGGTGCAAAAGTTCCGCATGATGCTTCTGAAACTACATAATTAAACTGAAGTATCAGATTAACTTAAAATAAATATTTTTCCAATTTCATGAAAAACAACAGCGTTAAATACACACCTATCCTTGAACAAGCATTTCAACGCAATTCAACGTTAGGTTATGAACCAGAAGGCTCTTATGGTTTTCTGCGATGCGTGGAACATGGCGCACCCAACCCTCTAATTCGTTGGCACCAGCATGAAGAATATGAATTACATTTAATTTTAGAAACCAGTGGCAAAATGTTTGTCGGAGACTATATTGGCATCTTTAAACCCGGCAATCTGGTTCTAACTGGTCCACGCCTAGCTCACAACTGGATTTCTACAGATGTTCCTCCGGAAGGTGTTAAACGTAGAGATCTTGGATTACAGTTTTTGGATGATCCATTTCGTAGATGTTGTGAATACCTGCCAGAATTACGCCAGGTTTTACCCCTTCTAGATCGTTCTAAAAATGGCATAGAGTTTTTTGGTATAAGTGACTTTGCAGAAGAGAAAATTAAACTGATTAAAACGTCAACTGGTCTTCCCCGTTTCAATGCGTTTTTAGAACTATTTTCTGCCTTATCAGAACATAAAGATTATCAGTTACTTTCTAACAATCAGTTACAGGGTTTAGATAATTTTGCCTCGATGAATCGCATCAGTAAAGTTGTCGATTATATTACGGAGAATTATTCTACACAGTTTACGATGGCAGAAATAGCAAAGAAAACGGGGATGGATAGCAGTCAATTTTCTCGTTATTTCAGAAAAGCCTCTGGCAATACCTTTACTGATTTCGTCAATAGACTGCGAATAAACAAAGCCTGCCAGTTATTGATGGAAACCGATCAATACGTCAGTACCATTTGCTATCACGTTGGATACAACAATGTGGCTAATTTTAATCGCCGCTTTATTGAAATAAAAAACATGACACCAAGCGACTACAGAAAACAAAGCAAAATTAGATTTAGTCAGTAATTTCATAACATGCTAATGACACTTTACTCATGCTTACTAGTCACCTTCACTGAGTAAACATCAATTATGTATATAGGTATTGATATTGGCACATCAGGAGTGAAATCACTGCTCATAGATGAAAGCCAAAATATCATTGCGACGGCACATCACTCTATCAAAATATCTCGTCCACATACTGGATGGTCAGAACAAAATCCCGAAGACTGGATTGAGGCGACTAAAGCAACATTAGATAGCATCAAACAATCCCATGCCAAACAAATGTCTGCGGTTTTAGGTATTGGACTTTCAGGCCAGATGCACGGCGCAACGTTACTAGACAAGCATGATAAAATACTACGCCCTTGCATGCTCTGGAATGACACACGTAGCAACTTCGAAGCTGAACAGATGGACTCAAATCCAGACTTCCAAAAGATTTCTGGCAATATTGTTTTCCCTGGTTTCACGGCCCCAAAGGTTTCCTGGGTAAGAAATAACGAACCTGAAATCTTCTCCCGAATACACAAAGTATTACTGCCCAAAGATTATGTGCGTTTATGGCTAACAGGAGAATATGTGAGTGATATGTCTGATGCTTCTGGCACTTCATGGCTGAATGTCGAAAAGCGTCAATGGTCATCAACGCTTTTAGATGCGTGTGAATTGAATCAGAATCAAATGCCTAGGCTGGTCGAAGGTTCAGAAGTTAGTGGTCAATTAAGAGAAAAACTGGCTAAAAGGTGGGGGGTGTCTAACCCACCGTTAGTGGCAGGTGGTGCGGGAGATAATGCAACTTCCGCTTGCGGCATGGGCATTATTAAAGAGGGACAGTCATTCGTCTCACTCGGTACGTCTGGCGTACTTTTCGCGGCGAATTCATCTTACTCACCTAATCCTAAAAGCGCAGTACATGCTTTTTGTCATGCCATTCCAGATACCTGGCATCAGATGGGCGTGATCTTATCAGCAGCAGACTCTTTAAATTGGTATAGCGAGATAACAGGAGTACCCGCCAACGATCTTAGCAAAGAACTAGGTAATGAGTTAAAAGCGCCTTCAGGTGTCTATTTCTTACCTTATCTAGCGGGTGAAAGAACACCCTATAACGATTCATCTATTCGTGGTGCATTTATTGGTATGAGTCGCAATAGTGATCGAAAAACACTCACTCAATCAGTATTAGAAGGAGTTGTTTTTGCAATACGAGACAATATGGCGGCTCTGGAAGCTTCTGGTACTCAATTACGTTCACTGACTGCCGTAGGTGGCGGTTCTAAATCTCACTACTGGTTAAAGGTTTTGGCAACAGCCCTTAATTTACCGATAGATATTCCAGCCAAAGGTGATTTTGGCGGGGCTTTTGGTGCCGCCAGATTAGCAATTTTAGCCACATCTGATCAAGCCATCTCAAGCGTTTTAACAAGCCCTGCGATTGAACAAAGCTTTGAGCCTGATAAGGAATATATCGATCAATACGATGAGGCCTACAATACTTACAAAAAGCTATACCCTGCGATAAAAAGCGTTACTAAATAAGCAGACAAAAGTAAGCAGATAAAAACTCACAAGGAGTGTTTACTCCTGACCGTAAACAACACTTTTGTAGTAGTTGATTAAAGAGTTAGTTGAGCTATCGTGAGTCGTTATAGTTTCAGGTTGCCCAAAATCAGCCAATATATTTTTGGTCAATTTTTTACCTAATTCAACGCCCCATTGATCAAACGAGTTTAAGTTCCAGATAATGCCCTGCACGAATATTTTATGCTCATAAAGCGCTAACAGCATACCAAGCGAACGTGGTGTCAGTTTGGTTAGCAATAAGGTATTGGTCGGGTTATTGCCTTCAAAAACCATATGATGAATACGATCTTCGGCATTTTCTAAGTTAACCTTACTTTCAACAAAATCAGCGTAGGTTTCATCTAGCGTTCTTCCCTTCATTAAGGCTTCCGTTTGCGCAAGGGCATTTGCCATCATGATATCGTGTTGATCTTGATGAGTGCTGTGCGTCAATATCGAAACGATAAAATCAGATGGGATCATTTGCGTCCCTTGATGAATCGCCTGATAAAACGCGTGCTGGCCATTAATACCCGATGTTCCCCAGATAATTGGCCCCGTTGCGTAATCTACCTTGTTACCTTTTCTATCGACTGATTTACCATTGCTTTCCATATCAGCCTGTTCAAGATAAAAAGTTAAATCCCTTAAATAATGATCATAGGGGAAAATACCGTGTGATTCGGCACCGAAAAAGTTGTTATACCAAACCCCCAATAAGCCCATTATGACTGGCATATTTTCTTCTAAAGGCGCTTCTTTAAAATGCTCATCCATCGAGTGCGCTCCACTCAGCATTTTCTTAAAGTTAGTCATCCCTACAGAAAGAACAATTGAAAGACCGATAGCCGACCAAAGCGAATAACGACCACCCACCCAGCCCCAGAACTCGAACATATTTTCAGCATCAATACCAAATTTTATCGCTGCTTCCAGATTTGTAGAAACGGTTACAAAGTGTTTACTAACATGCTTTTCTTCCGCTTTACTTTTCAATAACCACTTTCGGGCTATATGTGCATTGGTGATGGTTTCCTGAGTAGTAAAGGTTTTTGATGAGATAATAAAGAGCGTTGTTTCCGGGTTTATATCTTCGAGAATATCGTCGATATGAGCGCCGTCTACATTAGACACAAAATGCACCGTTAGACCTTTATGGTGGTACGGCTTTAATGCGTTATAAACCATTTTCGGACCTAAGTCAGAGCCCCCAATACCAATATTGACGATATCGGTTATCGCTTTATCACTGAAGCCTTTCCATTGTCCTGTTCTTACCTTTCCTGCAAACTCCTCCATTTTATCCATGGTGGCATTTATTTTAGGCATCACATCTTCGCCATCAACGTAAATAGGTTGATTGGTTTCATTGCGCAATGCTGTGTGTAAAACGGCTCTGTCTTCAGTGTTATTGATCTTTTCACCAGAAAACATGCGGTCGCGCCAACTCTCTAAATTGACATCTCTTGCAAGATCACAAAGTAATGGAATAGTCTCATCAACAATACGATTCTTAGAGTAATCTAATAGCAAACTCTTATGCTTGATTGAGTACTTTTCACCACGCTTGGGATCCGTCGTAAATAAATGACGCATGTTAAGCTGGTTTATCAGATTATAATGATCTTCTAACGCTTTAAATGCTGGAAGTTCTGTTAGCGAAGGTTTTTGATTCTTTTTTGAAGGCATTGATACTATTTCTTTAAAAGGATTTTATATGACTTTTTTGTTTGGCTTTTATATGACTGTGATTAACAAAAGTGTCGATGATGTCCGAAATTTAATTGATGTCTAAGCAGACATCTATTAACAAGCCTCTTTATGCTGGCGAAGCATCGCTATCTAAAATAACCGTTAGCATGTTTATCGCTGAAATTTTAGCGATGGGAAGGGGTTCACCCTCGTTCCATGCTTTCACACTCGCCTTTTTTCCAGCACCCGTAATGATAATTAATACCTGCTCTGAATTACTCAAGGTTGCTGTACTTAAACTCACCCTATCTGAAGGAGGCTTGGGTGCATTATGCACGCCATGAACTAGCTCTTCCTCGTTATGCATATGACCAGGAAAGAGACTAGCCGTGTGACCATCTTCACCCATACCTAGCAATACTAAATCAAAAGGCATTTTGCTTTTAATCGTTTCCGCATAGTTTTTGGCAGCTAGATCTGCACCCAGTTCAGATGGAATAAAGTGGACATTTTCTGCGGGTATCTCAATATCATTCAACCAGGCTTTCATCGCAATCTGACTGTTTCTTTCTGGTGATGATTCTGGCAAACAGCGTTCATCACCTAGAAAAATTTCCCACTTCTGCCAATCACATTCAGCAGCTGCCAGCATTCTATAGATACGCTCTGGGGTTGTTCCACCCGCTAACACGATACGAAATACACCATTTTCTTCAATCGCTTCTTTAGCTGCTCTAAGAATTATTAGATAGGACTTTTTAGCAACGGCAGAAGCATCTGACTCTACTAACCATTCTTCTTTAGGTAAGGTGTTTTTCATAAGATTAGCCACTTACTTTTGCGAGGGCTGAAGCAGATAATTCAGTAATTTTTTCAAAATCGCCTGAGCGGGTTAAATCACTTGGAGCCACCCAGCTACCGCCAACACAAAGAACATTTTTCAGCGCCAGAAAATCGAGGTAGTTGCCTTCATTTATGCCGCCTGTTGGGCAAAATTTTGCTTGCTGAAAAGGCCCAGAAAAAGATTTTAACAGCGAAATACCACCGACACTGGTCGCAGGAAATAGTTTGAAATGTGTATATCCCAGATCTAAACCATTCATCACTTCTGAACCCGTTGAAACGCCTGGAATCAGCGGAAAGTTCATATCAGTGGCGCTTTGTAATAGTGCATTAGTACAACCCGGGCTTATTGCAAAGGTAGCGCCTGCATCACGCACTTTTGCCAGGTCTTCTGGGTTTAATACAGTACCTGCACCGATGACTGCTGTGGGTACTTCTTTGGCTAACAGTTCAATCGAAGCTAATGCAGCTTCAGTTCGAAGCGTAATTTCCAATACATTGATACCACCAGCGATAAGCGCGTTAGCCAGATCAATTGCTTGTGATACATCAGCAATTTCAATAACTGGAATAACGGGAGAAACAGCCATTATCTCCTGTGGTGTTAAGGTTGAATTATTCATAATGTGTGACCTTACGCTATATTAATTTTTTACCTATTTTTAAACTACAGGTAAAAGGATTAGAGGATATGATTAAAAAGTGCCTAGCTCTGCATAAATTCTATTTACGTTTTTAAGCGCTCTCTTCGCCGGGCAAGTTGAAGATAGACGCACCCTCTTCCGCACCTGATACGTTACCACGCAATGTGGCAAACAATTCACGCCCCATGGCAAAGCGATTTCCACTTAAATCCGGATCGACTATTTTTCTTTTGGCTAATTCGGTTGGATCAACCAGTAATTCCACACTGGAATTCTCAACATCGAGTCGAATCATGTCGCCTTGCTCTATTTCTGCAATCACTCCACCTTCGCTTGCTTCTGGTGTCATGTGAATTGCAGATGCTACCTTGCCCGATGCACCTGACATACGTCCATCAGTAATAATCGCGATCTTAAATCCTTCATCCTGTAACGAACCGAGTGCAGGAAGTAATCCATGCAATTCTGGCATACCGTTAGACTTTGGGCCCTGGTATCGTACAACGGCAACAAAGTCTTTATTCAACTCACCATTTTGGTAAGCGTCTTGTAACGCCTCTTGCGAGTCAAATACCTCTGCCGGCGCTTCAATCAGCATGTGCTCGGGTTTTAATGCCGAGGTTTTGATAACACTACGACCGATATTACCCTGTAGAATACTTAATCCACCGTGATGGCTAAAGGGCTCTGCGACTGTGCTGACGATGTTTTTGTTTTCGTCTTTAAGCGTTTTCTTTTTCCACTTAAGTTCTTCTGTGCCCGCCTTGCCTTTTAATTTTGGCATGGTTGTATAAGCACTCAGCCCTTCACCCATAATGGTTTTCACTTCATTATGTAATAAGCCATTCTCTAGTAATTCATTCATTACTACTGGCATGCCACCCGCTCTGTGGAAGTGGTTTACGTCTGCGCTGCCATTAGGATAAAGCTTGGTAAGAAGTGGAATGACTTGTGCAAGATCATGGAAATCCTGCCAGTTAATCACAATGCCCGCAGCACGAGCCATAGCGATCAAATGCAAAGTATGATTACTCGAACCACCTGTTGCCAGCAATCCAATAACAGCATTCACAAAACTCTTCTCATCCAGCATTTTACCAATGCCCATTGAACCTGATTCGGTATCAATGAGGGATAATACTTGTGTAGATGCAGCTTTAGTCAGTTCAGTACGTAAAGGCGTATTAGTCTCAACAAATGATGACCCGGGAAGATGCAGTCCCATGATTTCCATCAACATTTGATTACTGTTCGCAGTACCATAAAAAGTACAGGTTCCGGGGCTATGGTATGAGCCAGATTCAGAGAGTAATAATGTTTTCTCGTCCACTTTACCCTGAGCAAAGTCTTGACGAACTTTTACTTTAACCTCATTACTGATTCCTGAAGGCATTGGACCACCGGGAACGAATACCGCAGGCAAATGACCAAAAGTCAAAGCACCAATCATTAGACCAGGAACAATTTTGTCACACACGCCTAAATATAATGCGCCATCGAACATATTATGCGACAGCGCAATGGCTGTTGCCTGTGCGATAACATCACGACTAAATAAACTGAGTTCCATGCCCGGTTGTGATTGCGTCACACCATCACACATCGCAGGAACACCGCCAGCAAACTGCCCTGTTGCACCCGCTTCATGTAATGCTTGTTTAATAATCTTGGGAAATGCTTCAAAAGGCTGATGCGCTGAAAGCATATCGTTATACGCTGACACAATCGCAATATTTGGCACTACATCCTCAGAAAGCAATGCTTTATCACCCGCTGAACAGGCAGCAAAACCATGTGCCAGATTACTACAGCCTAATGCAGATCTATGAACACCTCTTGAGTCTGCATCTGCGATGCGTCCCAAATAAACCTCTCGATAGGGCTTACTGCGTTCAATAATATTATTCGTAACTTTCTGGATAAGGGTATTCATTTTGTATACCTGATTAGTAGATATATAAGAAACTAGTTATTTGCTATTTGTTAATTACACTAAATGTAAAATTATTAGGAATCTTCGTGCCAGCTTCTGCCATCACGCTCGATTAATGCAACGGCCGAACTTGGGCCATCGGTGCCTGCAGAATATTTTTTCACAGTAATATTCTCTTCATGCCAGGTATCTAAAATATTGTCTGCCCACTCCCATGCCGCCTCCACTTCATCACGACGCATAAACAAGGTTGCATCATTCTTGATCACATCCAGTAATAAACGCTCATAAGCAGTTGGTGAACGAGGATCATCAGGAACCACATTAAGCTCAAGTTCTACCGGTCTAAGTCGCATACCCTGACTTAAACCAGGCACTTTATTCATTAACAACAAGCGGATACTTTCTTCTGGCTGTATATGAATAATCAGTTTATTTGGCTCGAGTGCTTTACCATCATTAGGGAAAATAGAATGTGGAACGTCTTTAAACTGAATCACAATTTCAGAAAAACGACCTGACATACGTTTACCTGTACGCAAGTAGAATGGCACGCCATTCCATGTCCAGTTTTCTATCTCGGCTTTAACGGCAACAAAGGTTTCGGTATCACTTTCACGTACTTTATCGTCATCTTCCAAATAGCCAGGCACAGACTTATTACAGCTAACACCTTCCTTATATTGACCTCTGACGGTTTTTTCTGCGACTTCACGACTGCTCAGTTTACGTAAAGACTTTAGTACTTTTACTTTTTCATTACGGACACTATCACTATCACTTTCAAGGCTTCTCGGAGGTTCCATCGCAATAAGACAAAGTAACTGCATAAGATGGTTTTGCACCATATCGCGCATCGCGCCATATTTATCGTAATAGCCCCAGCGACCTTCTACACCGACAGTTTCCGCGACAGTGATTTGTACGTGATCGATACTTTTGTTATTCCATAATGGCAAAAATAAAGTATTTGAAAAACGTAAGGCCAGAAGATTTTGAACCGTATCTTTACCCAGATAATGATCGATACGAAAAATGCTGCTTTCAAGAAAAACAGCAGAGACTGTGTCATCAATTTCTTTGAAAGAATTCAGGTTATGTCCAATAGGTTTCTCTAATACCACACGACTTTTTGACGTTATCAAACCGTTAGCATTCAGAGCAGTACAAATATCTCCAAATAAAGAAGAGGGTGTAGATAAATAATTGATTCTTTCTCGATCAGGAAATTCATTTAATGCGTTAGCTAAGGGTTGATAATTAGCTGCATCACTAATATCCATTTTTGTTACGAAAAGCTGTGACGCGAATACCGACCAGGTCTCATCAGAATAAATATTATCTGGGTGAAATTCACGGAATTTATCGAGCACTAACTGACGATGCTCCTCTTCAGTTTCATCAGAGCGTACCGTTGAGAAAATTCGGCTTCTAGGATCTAAATGATTCTGCCAAAACAAATAATACAGCGCTGGCATTATCTTACGTAATGCGAGATCTCCATGTCCACCAAAGATAACAATATCAACAAGTGGTAACTCTTTTAAAGCCATCCCAACAACACCTTTCCTTATCAAAAAAACATTTAAAATGTGTAACTTATGTCAACGATAGTACAGATTTGAATAAAACACTAATACATCTAAATGCGTTAAAAATACTAACCGATAAGGTTAGTTTTTCTATCTCAACAGAAAAACAAATAGTTAAAAAGTAGGAATTTTGGAGTTTAAAACAAGAGACTCAGAAGCAGGTTATACTTATCTATTTGATATTTATAAAAATAATTAGAGTTAATGACAACTTTATTTTTTCTGATGTGCTCCAAGCCGAGAATTCACAAAAATAATCCGTCTGGAAATTTCATATTTAGAGCAATATTTATAAAATAAATCAGTAAATTTAGTATTAGATTAAAGCATTACAGAATATGAATAGTTTATGATTACCACACAGAAATCATTCTTATTCTCTAAGCTAATCAATTTCTAAAAAAGTGCCCAAAAGGTGGGGGGTGACCTTAAACACTATGCCTGTAAACAATAACCTTAAAACCATGCTTATCAATAGCTTAAATCGATCAATCAGAGAGGAAACCCTAAGCAGATACCTTTAGTGGTTTAAAATGATGCGTACCATCTTTAGCTAATTGATCCACTAAACCGTATTCCCAATCCAAATAAGCCTGCATCACATCATCGGTGATTGCGGTTCCTTCATAAGGCCTTTTATAACGATCTATTGGTGTTGAAAGCAAATGTGTTTCGCCTTCTTCCAAATCATACCCTGCTTTTGCCCAGGCTTGCGTACCGCCAGACAATACAAAAACATCGGCACTAGTTAGACCTTGAATATTCGCCACAGCATAGGCAGCTAATTCACCATCATCACTGGTAAGGACTAATTTTGATGTGCTTGGTAACGCGACGCTCTGTTGTTCTAACTGCGATCGAATTAAATAGTTAGCGCCAGGAATATGCCCTTTTACATAAGTAACATATTTGGCGAAATCCAGAATAGTGACATCGCTGTTATCCTGAATCCAACTGTTTAATGTTTCAGCTGATAGTGTTTCAGCTTGAGGTTTTTCTGGCAGGCGAGTTTGCCATTTTCCTGTTACCGAGAAGTCTGCTGCTTGCAAACCATCCAGCACATACACATCCCACGCCATTTGTACCAACCACGATGCGGACATATTGGCACGCGCACCATCGTCATCGGCTAGCACAATTCTCGCACCTCTAACTGGTGCATACATTTCTAGCTCTTGCACTAATTGTCCACCGGGGATGGGATTGAAACCAGATAGATGACCCTTTTCGTACTCATCAAAACTGCGTACATCGAAGAAATAGGTGGTGCGATCTACTTGCTCAGACCAACTTTTCAGATCGTCTTTCGTCGCGCGTCTAACACCCGCTCTATCCGCCACACCTCTTGCTCTTTCACTGGCGATTTGCCGGGTTTCATCACCTGTTTGACTGTAGGTTCGGGATTGCCCTGTTACCAACTCTTGCTTTGCCAAGGTCCAACCAATCGTGCCATTACGTAAGGCATAAACAGGGTTTGGTAATCCTGAATTTACCAGTGATTGAGCACCTACCAGACTTCTGGTGCGGCCCGCACAATTGACGATGACGGTGGTTTCTGGATTCGTTGCGATATCAGGTACCCGCAACACTAATTCTGCTCCGGGAACGCTAATGCCACTGGGGATACACATAGTGTTATATTCATCAAAACGGCGTACATCGACAACAACCATATCCGCATTGTTATCCATCATCTTTTTCACATCTTCCGCGGGCATTGATGGCGTATCGCAAGTAGCTTCCAACAATTCTCCGAAGGATTTACTGGGTACATTTACATCGATAAATAACTCACCACCTGCAGTTGACCAGGCTTCAATCCCGCCTTCAAAAACGGACACATTGGTATAACCCAGCTCTATAAATCGTGTTGCCGATGCTTCTGCAAGCCCTTCTCCAGAATCAATAGTCACGATGGGTACGTCAAATCGCGGCAGTTTGGTATACGCATTCAATTCGATCGAAGAAAAAGGGAAATTTGCCGCGAATAAGGGATGGCCTTCGGCATGCGGGGCTTCTTCTCTAACATCCAGCAAGCAGATTTCTTCTCGATTTAATAAACACTGTCTGACGTAATCGTAATCTTTGTAATTCATCTTTTTATCTGCTTAAGCCGGTGTCGTGTAACCAGAAATAAAATCGTTTTTCGGACTGCCATCAGTAGGGAAAACATGCCTTTCGATTTTGCCAATATCACCACCATAAATATGTATGCTGATAGATACCTGATCGTCATAGACATTGCTCACACGATGCACATCGCCAATCGTTGGCGAAACAAAACCAATATCACCGGGAGACAAAGTCACTTCATCACCTTTCGCTATTAGTGAATTATCACTCCCTGCTTCATAGTGTTGCTCACGCTCTTTCCCACGAAGCATGCCAATCACACCCCAAACCGTATGATTATGCACCGGTGTTTGCTGACCGGGTCCCCAGACAAAACTCACCACAGAAAATCGTTCTTGCGGATCAACATGAAGTAAAAACTGCTGATAATACTCAGGATGAGGCACTGCATATTTAGGGTCTAGCCAATCATCTTCTTTCACCAATTCCTTCAGTAACTCACCAACCTCAGGATGAAATTCAGCCTCGACTTGATTCTGATCCAGTAAATCTGAAACCCCGTCTACAAAGGTTTGTAGCTTAGGTGCAATGCTTTGACTGTTCATTGGTGACTCCTCTCTGGTGTAATCTGCTTATCATATTATAGTTAAAAGTATACTTCTCTATTTGTAGTTTTTTTATGAGATCTTTACACGAGATCATGGCGATAGAAAAATGGGCGTAATTTTTCAGGTTTTTCATAAAAATAAGGTGAATAGCATGGCTATTGACCGTATTTTTAGGAGAAATCTGGGAGATTTAAGTCATTTTTATCCGTCATATCTTTCGTGTAAAGATCCCATATATAAGCATAAGCCATGATTAACACGCTTTAAGATTTACCAAATAATGCCTGATTTAAAGTAAACTCAGTTTCTATCAAACAGCAACGAGTTCCACCATGGCAAAGGCATGCGCAAGACATATTTTAGTGAAGACCAAAGAAGAAGCTGAGTCGCTTAAAAAGCAACTCGCCAGTGGTAAAGATTTTGGAATGCTGGCGAAGAAACATTCAATTTGTAACTCTGCGAAAAAAGGCGGAGACCTAGGAGAATTCAGTCCCGGAAAAATGGTGAAAGCATTTGATAATGTGGTATTCAAAAAGCCTGTCCTTAAAGTACACGGCCCTGTTAAAACCAAGTTTGGCTATCACCTAATCGAAACGATATATCGCAGTTAAATGACCACTCAAATGACATAACAACAAAAAAGTCCTTATAAGTAGGGGGGTGGATTTTATAGTCTTAAGCCCCCAAACGTGTTATTTCCAATCACTCGCCCAATACTTTTCTAAGGATTTTAAAAGCTTCTTCGTTTACATGGTTCTTGCATGCCATTGCATAGGATTTGTGCATTAGTTTTTGCTTTCTTTATTTTTAGTAAATAAACGATAAATACATCTTCAGAATGGGCCACGCCAGCATCTGGAAAACAACGTCACTCCCCTACTTAAATAACAACTCGTTTTTGTTTTATAAAAACGACATTGGAATTTATGCAGAGCTAGGCATTTTTATCCAGCACTTATCTAATAGTCAAACAGTCGTAGAGAGCCGCAAGTGTAAACATTGATTTAGTTTTGCGTATTTTAACTATTAATCGTACTTCATTTGCTTTATCAAATTTATTTACTAGTATATTAGTGTCTTAGACCACTATTTAGCTAAATGCTACTTAGGTCTGAAAGCAATTTTTGCAAAAACAAAGGAAAATCAGATGAAAGAACTATTTCAGTTTACAAAAGTTTCAGCCCTCATTTTAGGGTTAGCAATGATCACGACTACCGCCAGTGCAAGTACATTGGAAGATGTAAAAAAGAAAGGTGTTTTAAGCTGTGGTGTTAGTGAAGGTGTTCCGGGCTTTTCTAATCCTGATTCTTCCGGTAAGTGGGTTGGTTTAGATGTCGATATGTGTCGTGCTGTTGCCGCGGCAGTGCTTGGTGATCCGACTAAGATAAAGTTTGTACCATTAGCATCAAAGCAGAAAATAATAGCCGTAACCAGCGGACAGGTTGATTTAACCTCGCGTACAACTACCTGGACGATGAAACGAGACACCAAAGAAGGGGCCGATTTTACTGCGGTTGTTTACTATGATGGTCAAGGTTTTATGGTACGTAAAGAAGACGGCATCAAAAGTGCCAAAGAAATGAGTGGAGCAAGTGTTTGTGTAACCACAGGTACAACTACCGAACTAAACATTGCCGATTACTCAAGAGCCAATAATTTGAAATTAGAAGCCGTTGTTTTTGACGGTAAAAAAGAAGCCCTCAATGCTTACGCTTCAGGTCGCTGTGATGTATTTACAACCGATACAAGCCAATTAGCCTCTTTAAGAACGACGTTAAAAGACCCTGAAAATCATCTCATTCTTCCAGAAATCATCTCAAAAGAACCACTATCACCATTAGTTCGTCATGGAGATAATCAATGGAAAGATATTATCACCTGGGTTATTTTCGGCTTAATTAACGCTGAAGAAAAAGGTGTTACGGCGGCGAATGCAGCAGAGATGAAAGCCAAATCTACAGACCCTACAGTGCAACGTATGCTAGGTAAAACAGGAGACCTAGGTACTTTTATTGGTCTGGATAACGACTGGCTACTTCGCGCAATCACAAGTGTGGGTAATTACGGCGAAATATATGAGCGCAACTTAACCAAAACCTTAGGTCTTGAGCGCGGCGTTAATCAGCTCTGGAGTAAAGGCGGAATTCTTTACGCTTCACCTTTAAGATAAATATTCCCATTCAAAACCATCTGCGTAACTACTCTAAGTACCTACGCAGATGGTTTTGAATGGATCATTGTTTATTAAGATAAACTTGTGGAAGTTATAGGTGCGTCTAGATAATTTAAAAATAATTAAAGTGAATCAGAACATCCTTCATTTCCCACACTTAGGTAGTTTGCTTGAAAACCCTCGTCAGTCAGATTAAACAAAGCTTTAACAATATCAGTGTCAGCGGCCTAGTCGGTCAAATGTTTGTGCTTGGACTGATTTTTTATGGTTCGTATTTCCTGTTATTAACAACCCAGGAGAATTTGACGGCACGCGGAATTGATTCTGGTTTTAAGTTTTTAAATAGCGAAGCTGGTCTGCCAATCAGTGATAGCCTCATCGAATACAGCCCTGCCAAAAGCTACGGCACTGCTTTTTTAGTCGGTATTTTAAATACCTTATTTGTATCATTTATTGCGATTATATTTGCGACCATTTTAGGCGTAATCGTAGGTGTCGGTCGTACTTCTAAAAACTGGGTAATCTCCAAGGTATCCGCATTTTTTGTTGAAACCTTACGAAATATTCCGCTATTACTCACTCTGCTATTTATTTATACAGTGGCTCTTGGCACTTTGCCACGCGCAAAAACACCCTTCAACCCGATTGAAGGTGTCTTTCTAAGCCGGCGAGGCTTGTACCTTCCAGATCCGATTGCGCATGATGGCTTTGGGCTTGTGGTGGCGGCATTTTTTGCAGCCATTGCTATTGCTTACTTTTTCACAAAGTGGGCGAAAAAATTACAGATTCGCACCGGTCGGGCGTTACCGAAAACGCTGATTTCACTGTTAGTGATTATAGTATTGCCGTTATTGGTATTTTTCATCCTGGGTAAACCGATGAGTTTGGAATACGCCGAATTGAAAGGTTTCAATTTTGTTGGCGGCATTGTCTTAAAACCTGAATTTTCCGCCTTACTCTTAGGCTTAATACTTTATACCGCTGCCTATATTGGAGAAAACGTACGCAGTGGATTGCAGTCCGTTCCTGCAGGTCAAATCGAGGCAGCGAGGGCATTACGCGTACCTAAAAGCGTGATTATTCGTAAAGTATTATTACCTCAGGCTCTGCGTGTGACTATTCCGGCAACCACTAATGATTATACGAGCTTGGTGAAAAACAGTTCGCTGGCGGTGGCTATTGGTTATCCCGATATGGTCTCAATAGGCGGCACGATTATTGGTCAAAATGGCCAAGCGATAGAAATCATTGCAATGTGGATGGCCGTTTATATGACCATCAATCTCATCATCTCCGCTCTCATGAACTGGCTAAACAGCCGCGTTCAAATAGTTGAAAGGTAAGACAGATGACTAATCCAACTATTTTTGTTCCCAAGCCCGATCGTGAGGCACCTGCCCAAGCAAAAGGTTTTCTGCACTGGCTTAAACACCATGTCTTTAACGGCTGGTTTAACTCTGCATTAGCGTTGAGCCTGATCGCGATAATAGCATTAACCGTTCCGCAAGTTATCCAATGGGCGTTTATAAAAGCCACCTGGGTGGGTGATGCTGCAAACTGCAAAACCAGTCCCGATGGCGCTTGCTGGTCATTTATCGCGGCCAAATTTCGTGTGTTAATGGTTGGCGTTTACCCCGCAGCAGAAAGTTGGCGTGGAATTGTTGGTGCATTGGTATTGGCTATTTTGATCATCACGACCATTACCAATCACTTGAAAGGAAAAGTCTTGATAGTAGCGTGGTTGCTGCTACCTGTTTTTGGTTACTGGATTATTGGTGGTGGCTTTGGCTTAAACGAAGTCGATCAGTCATCGTGGGGCGGATTGATGCTGAGCGTATTGCTGGCACTCGTCGGTATTATCGTCTCAATTCCATTGGGCATCGTATTAGCCTTAGGGCGCTTTTCAGGATCACCCATTACTAAATCACTGTGCATCGGCTTCATCGAAACGGTCCGTGGTGTGCCTCTTATTACGATATTGTTTATGTCATCAGTGATGATGCCATTGTTTTTACCGCCCGGTTTCATTATCGATAATATGTTGCGCATTCAAACCGGAATGATTTTCTTCTCTGCCGCTTATGTCGCAGAAGTCGTCCGTGGTGGACTGCAAGCACTGCCTAAAGGGCAATTTGAAGCCGCATCTTCATTGGGAATTAGCTACCCTAAAACACTTTATTTGATTGTATTGCCACAAGCGCTGCGTCACGTGTTACCGCCGCTGATAGGGCGTTGTATCTCCATGTTTAAAAACACGTCACTGGTTATCATTGTGGGGCTACTGGATTTCTTGGGTATGATTAAATCAGCCTCTCTGGATTCTGAATGGCTAGGTTTTGAAACCGAAGCCTATGTATTTGGCGCCGTGGTTTATTTTTCAATCTGCTATTCCCTAAGCCGTTATGGCGCTCATTTAGAAAAATCTGACCCTGTTTTACAAAAATAATTAAGAGCCTGAAATGACAGAAAATACACGAGACAGCGATACCATAGACAACGACGCCATAAACAACAATGAGATAACCATCGAATTCAAAAATGTGAATAAATGGTATGGCGATTTTCATGCACTTAAAGACATCAACCTGAAAGTTCATAAAGGGGAACGCATCGTTATTTGCGGTCCTTCGGGCTCCGGAAAATCCACTCTGATTCGCTGCATCAATCACCTGGAAGAAATACAAGAAGGTCAAATTTTCATTGATCAGCAAGAACTGGCAGGTAGCGAAAAACAAATCGATAATGTCTGTCGTGAAGTGGGTATGGTTTTTCAGCAGTTCAATCTGTTTCCTCACATGACGATTCTTGAAAACCTCTGCTTAGCGCCAGTTTGGGCGAATAAACTGCCGCAAATAGAAGCAGAAAAAATAGCCTTAAAACATCTACACCGTGTCGGAATCGGGGATCAGGCAGATAAATACCCGGGACAACTCTCAGGTGGGCAACAACAGCGTGTCGCGATTGCCCGCGCACTGTGTATGAGTCCAAAAATTCTACTCTTCGATGAACCAACCTCCGCCCTCGATCCAGAGATGATCAAAGAAGTGTTAGATGTCATGGTCGAACTGGCAGAAAGCGGTATAACCATGATTTGTGTCACCCACGAAATGGGATTCGCACAATCTGTCGCCGACCGAGTGATCTTTATGGATGTCGGCGAAATAATCGAAGAAAAAGCCCCATACGAATTTTTTAACAATCCAGAAATGGATAGAACCCAAAAATTCCTGGAGCAGATTCTTTCGAATTAAATTTATAGTCACCCCCCTACTTTTAGGTGGTTTTTTTAAATAATCACTGACTCTATGTTAATTAGTTAGTTATTTCTTAATACATTTTCTTTTATAGTCGGACATTGCAAATTTATAAACACCATACGTTTTTTGCTTTGGATTAATTCTTTCTTTCATCTCATCCAGAAAATCACACCTAGAATCTAAGCGTTTCACAAAGGCATGAAACACTCTTACTTCTGTTTCGCTACTAAGTTTTTCAAGAATTATTTTAGGTGTGACAGGATTTTTTACAAGGTTTTGAGCAATACCACTGTTTTTATGTTTCTGCTTATAAATATCCTCCAATATAACTATCGGAGTATTCGGATTAGATGCCAAATCGTTAAAAAAGTAATCCGGATACGAGTGGCTTGTAAAAACTCTCTCGAGTGTTTCAGCAGATGTATTCTGGTTTCTAACTACCGTTAAAACCACACCCAAATCATTTGATTTACTTAATTCATCTAACAACTCTATTGATGCATATTTGCTTTTTGCAATAGGAATCAACTGTGTTCTATCTGTTGTATTTGCAAGGCTCTCAAGAATACCTAATTCCTTGCCTGGGTTTTCTTTCAGCTCTACCTTTAATTTCAAGGTATTATCTTCAAGAGCTAGTGTTTGTTTTTTTGAGTTTTCGGCAAATTCCTTGTTCTGCTTTATTTCTTTAAACCAGTATTGTGTCTGGTAGTAATAAGGTATCAAAACCAAAATACCAAAAATTATCATTAACAGAAGAGCCACTTTCCCCGTCTCATTATTCTTCTTTTTCAGATTATAAAAATAATGACTAATACCTAAGCCACAAGCAAGAATTGCAGGAATAAGTGAAATTACAGGTAATGTTAAATAACCTAATGATGCTGTTGAGCTTCTATCAGTTCCTATACCACTAAAACCAAGAAAAAAGGAAAGAGCATAAGCTATAAAGAAATAAATCAGACCTCGCTTAATCCAAAGTTTTTTTGTGACCAAAATAATAATCAAGCCACTTAATAGAAATAAGGCTGGAACTCCCCAGAAGGGAAAGAGTATCTGTAAAGTTTCCATATTCATTATTTAAATTATTCCTATTTTAGCGGTTTCCTGATTTAAACACCGATGAGAAAAATGCCCTAAAGTGGGGAGGTGGCTTTATTAGGCTTACCAAAAGCCAAGAATGACAAGTCAAATAATTATTCGGCTAAAGCCTCACCCTATCGGGTCAGCAAAGCTGTTGTCTCGTAAACTCGGCTGAGTTATTCGTTTAAAAAACAAAACGATAAGCTCACTAAAGTCCATCGTAGATTCCACAAGGAATCGTCGATGTTCAAGCTGGAATAGATGTTATTACGATTGCTAAGTCACCCCCCTACTTTTGGGCGTTTTTTGAAAGTAACGCTTAAAATAGTTATTAGCTAGCGAGTAACTCATCCAGCTTACCACTGCTATCCAATGCTTTTAGATCAGTGAAGTTACCAATGTGCTGATCATTGATGAATATTTGCGGCACAGACTTCTGCCCGCAGCGCTCGATCATCGCATCTTTGTCGAGTGGCATCAGATCTAGCAGGTACTCCTCATAGTCAACACCCTTCGCTTTAAGAAACTCCTTGGCATCCACGCAGTGTCTGCAAAAACTGGTACCGTATATTTCAACCTTGGCTGTCATAATTTGGGTTATCCATCCTAAAAAATATCTTCAAATCTGTTAATAAAAAATGTAATCAAAAACACCTGACCCGTGATTTATTATCCCGCATCTATAACTCAACCCCGAAGTAATTTAAAACTGTCAGCATAAGCCAATATGCGCCGACAGTAATTGCAATAGCGATGCTAATGCTCACGTAAAAATTCAAACCTTGTTTTAATAGAAGTGGCAATGCGATAAACAAAGTAAGAGAAGGTAATACAAGCCAAAAGACACTCGTTGATAGAGCGCTTACCTTCTCAACATCTTTAGTGTCTACGTATAGCCACAACATCGCTAACACCGAAACCAGTGGTATAGATGCCAATAGCGCACCAGCAAAAGAACTTCGCTTAGCAATCTCGGAGATAGCTACAATCAGAACGGTTGTTATTACTATTTTAGTTATGTAATAGATCAATTAACACCTCCTTTTTTCATTCTATGAATGGCCTAGAATGTAGCCTAGATAAGCGATAGCGTCATCTGGGTTTCGAGAATTTGCCACCAGTGGTAGAGGACTTGATTATGTGCCTGTCATCATGCGTTAGATGGCGCAAGCTTATCTAACCTAAGTATGTGAGTTACTGCGTTTATGTTGAACAGCAGTTTGTCCCTTCCTGTATTGGTGGGCAGGCAACAGTCCCATAAGAACAAAAAACACAGCAGTCACCCTTTAACGGCTTAAGCAGGGTTTTACATTCTGTGCACTCGTAATACCATTGGCATGCATCCGTTGGCATAGTTTCCGTTTCTCTATGCTCACAGACTGGGCACGTAATAGTAGATTTTAAAAGTATCTCTTTAACCATTAATTACTCCTTACTTTGGCATAGTAACGTACCAAAGTTCGTTTAAGGAAAAATGTTAAATTTACCTACCGGAAAAAGTGGCTTTTCAAGGCTCACCAAGAGACTGAAAAGTCCATCGTAGATTCCGAAAGGAATCGTCGATGTAGAATGATCAAACTGGGATAGATGTTATTACAATGACTTAAGTCACCCCCCTACTTTTGGGCACTTTTTATCCACTTCGACTATTCATCTTAGTCATGGATGTGTATTGCCTGGAATGTAGCCTAGATAAGCGATAGCGTCATCTGGGTTTCGAGAATTTACTACCAATGGCAGAGGAATTGATTATGTGCCAGTCATCATGCGTTAGATGGCGCAAGCTTATCTAACCTACGTATGCGGGTTACCGCGTTTGTTTGATTCTGGTTTGTTTAATAGATTTACATAATAGGCCGTTTTAATTATGCCAGATTTGGCGGCTTTCGTGATTTGTTTTTATTAGAAGAAAAAATGCCTGTAAGTGTGTGGGGGGGGGCTTTTATAGGTTCACCAAGAACTAGAAATGACTTCTGGGGACTGGTAAAATCAGGATTAGGTATAATGCCAGAAGGATTAGTCAAAATAGAACCAGCGTTGGTACAGGCTCTGCCAACACTCAAACCGATAGAATTTCCCATCTGGCTAACAGCCCATCGAGAGCTCAATACAAGTAGAAGAATCAGAATGATTTTTGATTTATTGGCTACTGAGCTTGCTTAATAGAGTAAATGATACCCCCTACTTACCATGAGTTTAAGACTAGTTCGTCTGCAAGACGATTCTAGACTTTAGCGTGTATTTAGGTGGTATTTTTAATATTTAACGCCTCACATGATCGTCAAAAAAAGTAGAATGAGTGGCGCTTTTTTCTATCCGTTGGCATGTGATTGCTATATGCCTTATTCGTTATTTTTAACGTCATTAAACAACAATGCTAACTTATCTTCAAATAGATGAGCAAAATATGTTGCGCCCGCTTTTGTAAAATGCCGACAATCCTGGCTAATGAACATATTTTCTGGAGTGAAAACAGGAACGGTGTTATTTCCATCAATTATTTCTGCGATATAATCAATATATTTACTTCCCCACTCAAGTTTTAGTTTTTCATTTTTTTCCAAGTAGCCCTCTTCCATCAAGGTTCTTTGCCTAAATTTATTAGGACCTGAGTAATTATAAAAATACCCATTATTTAATCCAAAGTTTTTAGGACCAACCATGAAAGTTTTTAGCCTGCTTAGGCGGAATTTTGCTACTTTTTTTTGATTATTAGTGGAGTAGAAAATAATATCTGCCTGAACAGATCTGGATTGAAGTTCAGGGTGCTTACGCGGCTTAAAAATATATGATAGTTCTATTAAATACTTATATTTTGATTCAAGCAAAACATTAGCCCAATCTCTGCCAAAGCTATTCCCTAACACAAGAACTTTTATTTTATTTGAGTTGCTGCTGAATGGTCTGTCATAATCATAAATACGAGCGTTGTATTTTGCATGAATACCCCGAATAGCGTTCGATCTACTTATACCTAGCTCTGGCACATCTCTTATAACACCTCCCTTCCAATAAATGTAAAGGGAAGGTATTGTGCTAACAGTAAATAACAAACCTAAAACTGATAAAAGCGCACCCGTACTAACCTTATTTTTGTTTCGAAATGGTCGTTCAATTGCATAGTAGCTTAACGCAGAAAGAATAATTATAAGAAAAAGCATTAAGGTCTGATGAATTGGTTCTGGCTTTGGCAACACAAAGTACTTTTCATATGACAAAACAATTTGATGCCACATGTATAAGCTAAAACTTATTAATCCAAATGCTATAGATAGTTTGTTTTGCAACAAAAAAGAGGCTATCTTATTTTTATCATTGGCCGTTATGATTATCCCTAAAGTTAGTATTATTGTAATAAGAAGCGCGCTTTGACTCGGCAGGAATATTGGGTCTATGCACAAGATCATAATCAAAGCACCCACATAAATTGCAGCATACTTATGAACAACAACCTTTTCTTTAAAATATATTGCTGCAATACCACCTAAAGCTAATTCAAAGAATCGAAAAGGAAGATAATAAAATTTCTCATGATTTTTGAATGGTAAGAAGTACAATACAAGCGATGTTATCGCAAGTATCGATAACGTTGGAAGTAACCATTTTCCTTGGTTTTTCCCAATCATTAATAATAGCAATGGGTATATTAAATAATATTGCTCTTCTACACCTAGGCTCCAAGTGTGCATTAATGGTTTGTATTCATTGACAACATCCCAGTAATTTTTTGTAGTTATGGCTTGTAGTATATTATTTCCAAATAGGTTTGTGGCTATGACTGATTGAGCCAAATTTTCAAGGTCGTCTGGCAACATGACAGCTATGCCAATTAATAAAGAAACAAGAGTCAAAAATAGCGTTAAAGGAAGTATTCGTCTCATACGTCGAATATAGAAATTGCAAACTGAAAACCGCTTATTATTCAGCTCTCTAACAATTATTCCAGTTATTAAATATCCACTTATCACAAAGAAAACATCAACACCCAAGTATCCATTAGGAAGAATACCGAAATGAAAAGCTATTACAGCAAAAACAGCAATTGCTCTTAGGCCATCAATATCTGTCCTGTAGGTTTTAGTATCTACTAAATTCAAAAATATGATTATCCTTGTGACACATAGCAGTCTATTAATAAGGACTCTGTCCCTCTTAATAATATTATTGGGATTCCCGATAACTCATTTTACATGTTTACCAAATCCCTTCTAAGCATCTAATAACTATTATTAAACTACGATTTATCAGAACTTTTGTTTAAACAACCAGAAATTCAGCACCTGTTTCTTGTTAGATTATTGTTGGATGAATATATTAATCAAATAAGTCGTTTTTATTATGCCAGATTTATAAGCTTCCATGATTAATTTTGTTTAAATTAAAAGTGCCTATAAGGTGATGAGATGGTCTCCTCCTCTTTAATGCGGCATCAAAGTGCCATAATTGGAGATGTAAATCATTCAATTAAC
>NZ_CANLZW010000034.1 GCF_947495625.1 uncultured Cocleimonas sp. | reverse complement strand
ATCAGAGGCATCGGTTTTGTTACGTTGCATCATGGCTCTAGCAAAGTTCTTGGAAGCGCGAGGGTTAATAATCATTATCTCGATGTCTTGAGTGTCATCTAATTCCAAGGCTAGATCTAAATGATAGTAACCTGTGGCTTCTATGCCAACCCGGGTAACCTTATGTTTTTTTAGGTAAGTGATAACCGCCATATGACCCGCGTAATCATTGTCAAACTTTCGACAGTCTAACGACTTCCCTTTCTTTCGAACGACAACATCCAATGTTTTGTTACTGACATCAATACCACAACAATTCATAAAATTAGCCCTTTAAGCTCAGATAATTTAGACTAGTAATGGGTTTCCCGACCCTGTACCAACACCTACCGACCTTGTGATTCAGGCTCAAGGGTTTTACTCAAAGGCCTCGGATACTCTACGGAATGGATGAAGAGGGCGGGAGACCTGTCTTTTTACAAGCTCATCATTCAATGGCTTTAGGTGGGGACGGCCTTCCCGATTACTTCTCTTATAATAAAGAACTATTGATAGAATTATCTTATGAAAAAACTCTCAATTGATCTTAAGAGTGAACATACAAGGTGGGGGGTGTCATTTTCAGGATCACCTAGAGCCAAAAAGTCGATCGTAGATTCAAAATGAATCGTCGATGTACACTGCTTGAACTGGGAGTGATCTTAAACTGATTAACTTATTAAATCTTCAATTTATAGACATATTCGTATTATATATTTTATTTTTTTGGCCCATAAAAAAAACCCGCTCAACATGCGTTGAACGGGCTTTTTACCGTACTAGTTTGGTTAAAAACTAATATTTATACGTAGTCTTTGTATTTCTCAAGGTAACGTACTGGCTTGCTCAATGCATCTTTACGGAACGGGTCGCCTAATTCACGAGTTGTGAAGATCTCGATGATAGTCGTCTTGCCTTCGTTCATCTGCATGTCGATTGCTTTTTCTAGTGCCGGTCCAACTTCTTCAAGCTTAGTAACAGTGATTGCTTCTGCGCCCATTGCTTTAGCGATTGCTGAGAAGTCCTGATCTGTTAACTCAGCCGCTGTGAAACGACGACCGTAGAAATCAACCTGGTTCTTCTTTTCTGCACCCCAATGACGGTTATGGAATACAACCGCAGTAACAGGGATGTCATGACGTACACAGGTCATAGTTTCCATCATGCTCATTGCCCATGCGCCGTCACCTGCGTATGAGATAGCAGGACGATGTGGAGCAGCTTTCTTAGCGCCAATGATTGTTGGGAATGCATAACCACAGTTACCCCAGCTCATTGCTGCGAAGAAAGAACGTGGCTTTTCAAAACGTAGGTAGCTGTTAGCTACAGAGTTGATGTTACCGATGTCTGTAGAAACCATTACGTCTTCTGGCATTGCGTTTTCAAGTGCGCGTAATACCTGACGTGGAGATGGGTAACCAAACTCTTTGTTTTCTTCAACCATGTCCTGAGAGAAATCGTCTTTCTCATGAACCCACTCAGTTAACTCTTTTTCCCAAGCTGACTTTTCTGCGTTCATTGTAGCAACACGCTCATCTTTGTTCGCATCAGAAGCTAGGTCGCGACCTTCTAAACGGTCAACAAGTGCTGTTGCTGCTTCACCTGCGTCACCGCAAATACCAACAGAGATATCTTTAACTAAACCTAGCATTTTGTGATCAGCATCGATCTGGATGATCTTGGCTTCAGTTGGCCAGTAATCCATGCCATGTTGTGGTAATGTTCCGAATGGACCTAAACGTGAACCTAAAGCGATTACAACGTCAGCTTGAGCCATTAGCTTCATAGAAGCTTTAGAACCTTGATATCCTAGTGGACCACACCATAGTGGGTGACTTGCCGGGAATGAGTCATTGTGAAGGTAGCTGTTTACAACAGGTGCGTTTAAACGTTCTGCAAGTGCTTTACATTGCTCAATTGCATCACCCATTACAACGCCGCCACCAGAAATGATTACTGGGAATTTAGCTTCTGCAATTAAGTCTGCTGCTTCGTTTAGGCTATGTGTTCCACCTGGACCACGATCTAAACGCATAGGCTTAGGAATCGTAACGTCGATTTCACCGTAAAAGTAATCACGTGGAATGTTTAACTGTGTAGGACCCATTTCAGACATTGCACGATCAAAACAACGTGCTGTGAACTCAGCCATACGAGCTGGGTGACATACGTGACCCTGGTACTTAGTAAATTCTTCAAACATTGGTAGCTGATTAGCTTCCTGGAAACCACCAAGGCCTTGACCCATGGTTCCTGTCTCAGGAGTGATCATTACTAATGGAGTGTGTGCCCAGTATGCTGCTGCAACTGCTGTTACAGAGTTAGAAATACCAGGACCATTTTGTCCGATACTTACACCGTGCTTACCTGTAGCACGTGAATAACCATCAGCCATGTGCGTTGCACCTTGCTCATGTACAACCGGAATTAGACTAATTCCAGCAGGAGCGAAGATATCCATCGCATCCATAAAAGCAGAACCCATAATTCCAAATATGGTGTCTACGTCATTCGCAACCATAGTCTCTACGAATGCTTCACTTGGCGTCATTTTAGCCATTTCGATCTCCTCTGTTAAAGCTGTTACATATTATTGTGTAACAGTCATGTGTTACCGACTTAAGAAAATTGAGATTAATCGTCTCATTAATTTAAGTCAATCATTATTTTTACTAAATGAGATGAATAATCTCAATTATATGTACTTTGATGTTTTAAACGTGTATTTTAGGCCTAAATTATAGAACAAAAGGCCAATATGAGTACTGAGAACGCCACCCAGTCGACATTAATTCGCGGATTTATGTTGTTAGAAACCATAATGAAGGCAGATAAACCGCTGACCAGCGCCTACCTTGCTGAAGATCTGGATTTACCCAAAGCAACGGTGCATAGAATCGCACAACAACTAGAAGAAGAGGGCTTATTGCAACGGGAGCCTAACGGTAAGCGTTTTGTCGGTGGTTTGCGTTTAAGAAAACTCGCGACTGCAGTGCTATCTAATTCTGTCATGACTGCCAGCAGACATCTGATCTTGCAAAGCTTGTCTGAGAGTATTAATGAAACCGTCAACCTGACGGCATTGGACGGTAATGAAATTATTTATCTGGATCGTATCGAAAGTAACTGGCCATATCGCATCCATTTGCCCGTAGGTTCGCATTTACCGCTGCATTGTACAGCCGCAGGTAAGTTGTTTCTGGCAAATATGAATACGGCATGGCAGCAACGTTATTTAAAAGCGGCGAGTCTTTCAAAACACACCGATAAAACTATAACCAGTGTCAAAGAACTCCGCGGTCAATTAAGACAAATTGCTGAAGAAGAAGTCGGTTTTGATCAGGGTGAATATCTGGATGGCATGATTGCCTTAGCCGTTCCTGTCAAAAATGAGCAGGGTGATGTGTGTTACTCAATAGCGGTTCATGCGCCCAGCGCACGCATAAGTCTGGATGATCTTAAAGAATATATACCTAAACTTAATAAAGCCGCGACTAAGATCTCTGAACTTGAGTGTCAGGAACTTAATGAGAGTTAAATAAAAAATGACTATTAAAAACCCCCTAGCTCTGCATAAATTATTCGGCTACGCCTCACCCTAAAGGGTCAGCTAAAGCTTTTGTCTCGCAAGCTCGGCTCTATTTAGGTTTTTACAAAACAAAAACCTAATATCATTCAAAAGTAGGGGGGGGGACTTTCTTTATTTGATTAAGGCTAAATAAAAAAACAATAGTTGTTTTGGAAAAAACAGTCATACACTAAATTATTAAACAGTATAAAGAGGAATGCTATCTTCAACGAATTCCTTTAGGTAAATTTTTAAGTTAAATAATTGAAAGACTTATCTTTGAGAATTCTCTTAAACAGTGCAAAGGAGAATAGCATCCATTAATTGTGATTAAATAGAATATGTAAATTAATATACATAATTTCTTAAACACCAAAATCAGGGTTAATCTATTGTGTTAGAAACGTTAAATCAAATAGGTATTTCATACCTCGATCTAATTGCTCTTTTCTGGTTTGTCATACTCTGGATAAGTTATGTCCGGTTTACCCGTTATAAATTTTATACACATAAAGTAGGTTTGTTAGCGGAGATGAACTCTGTTCGCATGGAATGGGCTCTTGAACTTATCAGACGCGATAATCGTATTATGGACAGTCAGGTACTCAATGGCTTAATCCGTAAAGAAACCTTCTTCGCATCTACAACCATGTTGATATTAGCTAGTTCGCTGGCGCTAATCGGTGTGGGCGATGATGTACTCAAACTATTCCATAATATTCCTTTTGCTCAATCAACATCAAAAGTGTTGTGGGAGTTGAAAGTACTCGTGCTGATTATAATTTTCATGTTCGCCTTCTTCAAGTTCACCTGGTCCATTAGACAACATTCTTATTGTTCAACGTTTCTAGGGTCTATTCCTCCTGCCAAAGAGAGCGAATCCGAAGTATCGAAGGTAAAAGCAAAGCAGCTTGCAGACTTAAGCAGTCTGGCAGCGAATCATTTTAATGACGGTCTACGTGCGTATTATTTTGCACTGGCAGAATTGAGTTGGTTCTTTCATCCTTTGGTATTTATGTTAGCTACCACGTGGGTTGTGATAATTCTGTATCGTCGCGAATATCACTCAAAAGCTTTAGCTATTCTTAAAGGAAATAAATCATTGTAAGTTAAGGAGGGGGAAACTATCTTGCTAATTTAGTTCTAAATAGGATCTACCCAGATCTTAATCAGAGTCCAGCTTTCTATCGCAGTAACTCGATGATAACGCCATGGCGGCACGTCTCAGCGCAGGAATAAAAAGCTTCAGATCATCAAAACTTTGACGTGTTGTGGGGGCATGTATCGCAACGGTAAAACATATTTTATTTTCGCTGTTGAATACCGGTACGGCTATTGCAACCATACCTTTGAGCAACTCTTCATTATCATAAGCTATGCCTTCAGCTTTGATCTTTTTTAGTTCTGTTTCTAATAATTCTGGTGAGACTATGGTGCGATCAGTTTCTCGTGAGAGTGGTGCTGCATTTAATAAACGTCTTCTTTCTCTGGGTTTCATATGAGCAAGAAACAGTTTTCCACTAGAAGTGGCATGCAAAGGCAATCTTGAACCTGGTCGCAGATTGATCTTGATAGGCCAGTTACATTCAACACGATCAAAATAAACAATGTGATTGCCATCGAGCATAGTGCAATTGCAGGTTTCTTCTACTTCTTCTGAAAGTGCTTCTAAAATTGCGTGTCGCGGTGCGCCGATTGAGGCATTAGAGATAACTTGTAATGAGAAATTCTGTAATTCACTGCCAACGATAAAGCGTTTATCTACCGGATCTCTTTGTAGATAACCATTCGCTTCAAGTTGAGTAGCAATTCTATGGACCGTTGGTTTAGCGAGTTTCAATTCAGTCACTAAATCAGAGATTGAAAGCGGGCGGCTAGAAGCGGAAACAGCCTGAAGGATTGAAAGCCCACGAAGCAATGTTGAATTGGTTGGTGTGTTTTTTGAATCTGGTTCGGCCATATTGTCTTTTGTAATATCTAGCATAATCTATGGATAATACCCTAATTTAGTTGATTTTTGTACCAAGCCAAAATTTATAAAAATATTATTAAAGCTTTAATAAAACATAGAAAGGAAAAATTAATACCCTATAAATTTACGCATAAGTTATGCATTTAGATTCAGGTAAGCTATAGCTCAGCTTTTTGCATGCATTGGTTTTAAAAATGGTAAAACTAAAAATAAACCCCTTAAAGTAGGGGGGTGACCATATTTAATTTGTGTTAGCTTAAATGCTTGATTTTCTCTATAATTTTTTCAATACCCGTGGCAATTTTATCTTCTGGCAATGAAGAGAATCCTAAACGAAAATATTCACATTTATCTTTCTTAGGGTAGAAATATACATCGCCGGGTTCAATCAGAACGCCTTCGATTAAAAGCTCTTCAGCGAGCTTGCGAGAATCTAATCCTTTGGGACCCTTTATCCAGAGTGCGGAGCCACCGTGTTGTGACTCTAATGCCTCGCCAGGGAAATTCTCATCTATCTGAGCGCGCATAGCGTTTGAGCGTTTATATAGCGTTAGACTGAGTTTGCGAATCAAGGAGTCGTGATAGCCGCGTTGTAAGAAACGCGCGATGATAAATTGATTATTGCTCGGCGGATGTTTCAACATCAAGCGTCTTAATACGCGGGCTTCTTCGATAAATTCTTTGGGTGCCACCATAAAGCCTAAGCGTATACCAGGCGCCAGTGTTTTTGAAATACTGCCGATGTAAATTACACGACCGTCTGTATCTTGACTTTTAAGGGCGGCGAGTGGTTTTTTATTGTAGGTCAGTTCTGCTTCGTAATCGTCTTCAATGATTATGAAATTGTTTTCCTTGGCATTCTTTAGTAACTCGGTACGACGTTTTATCGGCATGGTTACCGTCGTTGGATATTGATGACTGGGAGTAACATATACGCAATCACAGTCATCTAGTTTTTCATCAATAACTAGACCATCTTCATCAACATCTAGACAAGTGATTTTATCGGTTTGAGTGAGAAAGGTGTTTCTGGCATCAACATAACCCGGGTTTTCAATACCAATGGTTTTATCTTTACTGAGTAGAAGTTGAGCGGTAAGAAAAATTGCATTTTGTGCACCCAGTGTTACCAGGATTTCATCCGGCTCAACAAAGATGCCGCGTCGAGGCAATAGTTTGTTATGAATCTGGTCGATTAGTTCTGAATTGTCCTGATCGATATGATCAGAAGCCCAGTCATAAATGGCAGATATACTTGCGGCATCACGGCAGCATTCGCGCCAGTCTGATATCGGAAAAATTTCTTTATCGTATTGACCGTATAAAAAAGCGTAGGGAAAGTTTTGCCAGTCTTGTTGTTTTCTTGCGGTAACAAATTTACTCGGTTGAATACTGAAAAGCTGTTTCCAGTCTAAGCTGGATTTTCCTTTGGTTTCTGTGTCTTGTGGTTTTGTATTCGCATAACCCGATAGCACATCTTCACAAACGTAATAGCCACTGCGTTGACGCGTTTCAATAAAACCCTCATCCACTAGGTTTTGATAGGCAAGTACTACCGTATTTCGAGAGACTTTTAATTGATCCGCTAATTTTCGTCCCGAAGGCAATGGCATGCCGGGCCTTACATGACGATTGACGATCGCTGACACCATCATTTCCTGGATACGGGATTGCAGCGTGCCGGTTGATGTTTCTGATAGTTGAAATAGATATTCAGTCAAACTCGATTGTCTCTTTTTATATAGATTATTCTGATCCCATATCGGACCCTGCTATAGATCCATCTCTTATATTTATTCTTCTATGAGAGTCAGTATAGTTTAGAAAAAGGAATTTAAAAAAATAAAAATCCACCACCACTAACTCCTTAAGGAGAGTGATGGCAGATTCTTACAACTTAGTTAATGTCTAATTTGTGAGGGAAATCTAAATTAGTTTAACGTTTTGTTGCATCTCTAAGTGTAGCCAAAAAAAATGCCTAAAAGTAGGGGGGTGACCCAAATTTAGGCATTTTCTTATAAATTAAGCGCTTAGCGTTAACTTAATCGAGTAATTGCAGCGTCAATCGCATCCATAATTTCATCGATATCATCTTTCGTCGCAATCAAAGCAGGTGCAAGACATAGCGTATTATTCAATGTTGCAAAGCTACGATTTGTTCTACCGATAATAACGCCATTTTTCATACAATCAGCTGCGATTGCTACTGAAACGCTCTCATCCATAGGCTCTTTGGTTTCGCGATCTTTTACGAGCTCGATACCTAAGAACAAGCCTTTACCACGTACATCGCCGATCATTGCATGCTTTTCTTTCAGCGCAAGCATTCTATCCATCGCGTACTCACCCATCTTGGTTACGTTCTCAAGTAGGTTTTCTTCTTCGATGATCTTCATGTTTTCGATAGCCGCTGCCGGACCAGCAGTACAACCACCAAAGGTAGAGATATCACGGAAGTAGCTCATGTTATCGCTTGGGTCTTCTTTAAACATATTGAAGACTTCTTCAGTCGTAACGGTACAAGAGATTGCTGCGTAACCAGAAGCAACGCCTTTTGCCATTGTCACGATGTCAGGCTTGATGCCGAAATGCTGGTATCCGAACCATGTTCCTGTGCGTCCAAGACCACAAACTACTTCATCAACAATCAACAGTAGGTTGTATTTTTTGCAAAGTTCCTGAATTTTCTCGTAGTATCCTACTGGCGGTGTGATTACGCCACCGCCTGCTGTAATTGGCTCTACAATAACTGCACCGACTGTATCTGGACCTTCAGCCAGGATTACTTTTTCCATTTCCAGTGCTGCTTTTACACCGTAGTCAGTCGTATCTTCAAACTGCGAACGGTATTCACAACAGTGTGGGAATTCAACAAAACCCGGTGTAAATGGACCGTACTGATCTTTACGTTGAAGTTGTCCCGTAGCGCTCAAAGCGGTAATGGTAGTGCCGTGATAATCACGCTCACGGAAAAGAATCTTGTGTTTCTTGCCGTCATATTTGTTATGTGAAATCTGACGAACCATTTTGAAAGCTTTTTCATTCGCTTCAGAACCTGAGTTCGAATAATAAACGCGGTTCATTCCAGGCATTTTATCAATCAGCATTTCTGCGAATTGTGCGCCTGGTGCGCTACCCATAGAACCTGCAAAGAAGTTCATGGTTTTAATTTGCTCGTAAACTGCTTTGGCAATACGCTCGCGGCCATAGCCAACGTTTACAGTCCAGACAGCGCCAGCAACAGCATCTAGATATTCTTTGCCTTTATCGTCGGTTATTCTTAAACCTTCTCCAGAAACCATCATCATGGGCGTGGTTGTTTCAAAACCTTTATGTTGCGTAAGATGATGCCAAACGTGCTTTTGATCTTTAGCTGCTAACTCTTCGATTTCGCTAGCTGGTGTGGTATTAACGTTGGTATTACCCATGATTTTCTCCCTCTGAGATAACTGAGATAGTAAATAGATACAGTTTATCAATACTCTTTATTGATTCTGTACGGTATCTCCTAACTGTAGTCTATACGGCTCATTTTTGTATAGTGCCAGTCTGGATAAAACTATCCCTCCAATTAACCCAAAATGAGCTGACTGGCACCATGATCAAACCGCGATAAAAGATATCTGGTACTAGAGACTGAAATCGCAAAATACTAGTATTCATAGTTTTTTAACTGTCTTCGAATTGACTTCGAAATATATTTCGATTGCTTTCATTATTATATTTTTAGGATGTCATAAATGAAAAATAATAGATCAATCGCCATACTAGGTGCTGGAATCAGTGGTGTATAGAGTGCTTACTATCTATCAAAGCTGGGCGTATTTGATGAGATCATCGTGATTGATAAACTTCAGCCGCTTTCGTTTACTACCAGTTGTTCGGGTGAAAATTTCAGGGAATACTGGCCTCAACCCATGATGAATACATTCATCGGTCACAGTATTGATTTAATGAAAGCCTTTAGTAAGGATTGTGATAACTGCTTCAATATGAAATACAGCGGTTATGACTTTGTCACACATAAAGACAATCATTCGATCTTTCCATTAACCGACAAGGACTCTGGTGAAATAGGAGATATCCAGCGATTGGAAGATCATGCGCTAATCCAGAAAACAAAACCCTATCTGGAAGATTCTGTAAAAGCAGTAGAACACATTAATAAAGCCGGCTCGATAGAAGTGTATGCACTGGGTTCGATGTTATTAAAACTCGCCAGACAGAATGGCGTGAAATTGCTCACAGAAGAGGTTGTTGAACTCGATAGAACGGCATCAAGTCAGTTCAAGCTTTCATTTGAAACGGGTGCTTCACTGGAAACAACAGATTTGTTACTGGCGTCTGGTCCCTTTATTCAACAACACGCCAAATCCCTGGGTTACGACCTTCCTATCTATAATATCAAGCAGCGAAAGTTTGTTTTTAAAGATACCAAACAAATAATACCGCGTGATATGCCGTTTACCATTTATGCGGATAGCCAGTATCTTCAATGGAATCCAGATGAAGAGAAGTTGATGAATGAGTACGAAGAATATCACTGGCTGCTGGAAGAATTCCCCGCTTGATTGCATATCAAACCAGAAGGACAAGACCAGATCAAAATGGGTTGGGCATACAATCAGCAACAAGAACAACCGCAATGGGATATTTTTGCGGATGATGAATTTGTCAGTGTGGTGCTAAAAGGCGCGAGTCGTTTCATTCCCGCTATCAGTGCTTACGCCGATGAGATACCAACATCAGTGACGCATTTCGCGGGTTACTACACCAGAACCGATGACAATTTACCGGTGATGGGTGAACTGGAACAGGGGCTTTATGTGTCAGGCGCATTTGCAGGTTATGGAACCATGGCAGGCTGTGCTTCGGGGGAATTAATGGCTGAGATAATCACCAAACAGCAACCGCCAGAATATCTGAAATATTTTTCACCTGATCGTTTTGAAAATGCAGCGCTACTGGATGAAATCTTGCAATACCCGAGTGGTCAATTATAGATGCGCTATCTTTGACACCCCCGTACTTTTAGGCACTTTTTTGACTTAATTATTGAAATTTAAAGGTTTGGGAAATTCACTATGAGCTAAATTTAAATAAAATTAATACGCAAAAATCCCTTCTGGAAATGAAATTAATTAAGCTAAATTATTTTAAAATGAAAAAATAATAAAATATTTCACGAAAATGTTTGATTTTTAGTGTCGTTTTATGAAAAGTGCACTACTATCTAAACACAATAGAATTAGTAACATTTGAGAAAAGAGGATTAACCGAAATGAAAGTATTAGTCGCTGTAAAACGCGTCGTCGATTATAACGTACGAATCCGCGTTAAATCAGATGGCAGCGGAGTAGACACAGATAACGTGGTAATGTCGATGAACCCATTTGATGAGAATGGACTTGAAGAAGCATTACGTATGAAGCAAGCGGGTATTGCGACTGAGATTGTTGCGGTAACCGTTGGTACAGAACAATCACAAGACACATTGCGCAGTGCATTAGCAATGGGTGCTGATCGTGCGATACTTATCAAAGCGGATGAAGCGCCTGAGCCTTTAGGGATTGCTAAGCTATTAAGCAAAGTGGTAGAGCAAGAAGAGCCAGGATTAGTAATTCTGGGTAAGCAGGCGATTGATGATGACTCTAACCAAACCGGTCAAATGCTTGCAGCATTATTGAACTGGCCTCAAGGTACATTCGCGTCCAAAGCTGAGTTTGAAGGCGATAGCGTAAACCTAACACGCGAAACCGATGCTGGTTTGGAAACAATCAAAATCAACCTTCCTGCGGTTATTACAACTGACTTACGTTTGAATGAGCCTCGTCTGCCAAAACTTCCTGACATTATGAAAGCGAAGAAGAAACCAATCGATATGGTTGAAGCAGCTAGCTTTGGTGTTGACCTTGCACCACGTTTAGAAGTCGTTAGTGTATCTGCTCCTGAAGCTCGTAAGCCAGGTGTTATCGTGGCGAATGCGGCAGAGTTAATCGATAAACTTAAGAACGAAGCGGGAGTACTATAATGTCTATTTTAGTAATTGCTGAGCACGACAACAGTGCTTTAAACGCTAATACCTTAAATACCTTAAACGCCGCAGCAAAAATTGGTGGTGATATTACGCTTTTGGTTGCAGGTAGTGATGCACAAAGTGTGGTTGATGAAGCGGCTGCAATCGCTTCGGTCAGCAAAGTATTATCTGCGAATGATGCGGCACTGGCTGATGGTTTGGCAGAAAACATCGCATGGTTAGTAAATGGCATAGCTGCTAATTACACTCATGTATTAGCACCAGCGTCTAACTTCGGTAAAAACTTTTTACCACGTGTTGCAGCGATGCAAGATGTGATGCAGGTTTCTGATATTGTTGATGTGGTTTCTGCAGATACATTTGTTCGTCCTATCTATGCAGGTAATGCATTAGTTACGGTGAAGAGTAGTGATTCAGTTAAGTTGATTACTGTTCGTAGTACAGCATTTGATGCAGTTGAAGCGACAGGTGGTTCTGCCGCTGTTGAAGAGCTCGCATTTGGCGAAGCATTCGAAGGCGTTTCATTTGTAAGTCGTGATGTAACCGTATCTGAAAGACCTGATCTTGCAACAGCGCCAATCGTTGTTTCTGGTGGTCGTGGTGTTGGTAGTAAAGAAGACTTTGCAATCATCGAAAAACTTGCTGAAAAAATGAATGCTGCAGTTGGTGCATCTCGTGCAGCAGTTGATGCGGGCTATGCACCAAATGATTTCCAGGTAGGTCAAACCGGTAAAGTGGTTGCTCCTGATATCTATTTTGCAATTGGTATTTCTGGTGCGATTCAGCATCAAGCTGGTATGCGTGAGAGTAAAGTTATCGTAGCCATCAATAAAGATGAAGAAGCACCAATCTTCCAGATTGCAACTTACGGTATCGTTGCTGATTTGTTTGATGTTGTTCCTGAACTTACTGAGCAATTAAGCTGATTTTTAAGAAATAAAGTTTAAAAATTAGTAACAATACTGACTAATAAGATTGGTCAGTATTGTTGGTCAGTAAAAAAGACACTATAACGTTATATCTAGCGTTATATCCCTAAATACCCAGAGTATGTGGTTAAGGTTATTAACACGCTCTGGATATTTATCGTACACTCTATTTACTTAGTAAATGTACAAGCTATTCATCAATCTCAAACTATAGGAATTCTTATGCCCGCGTTATTACCAAACGTAGACCCGGATGGTTTACTCGAATATTCCGTTGTTTATACGGATCGTGCTCTTAATCATATGTCACAGTCTTTCCAAGGCGTGATGAGAGATATCTCGTCAACCTTAAAAGAAGTTTACAATGCTAAAGCGGCTATTGTCGTCCCAGGCAGTGGTACTTTCGGCATGGAATCTGTAGCGCGTCAATTTGCGACTAACGAGAAATGTTTGGTGATTCGTAACGGTTGGTTCAGTTACCGTTGGACACAGATATTTGATATGGGAAGTATTCCTTCAGAACATATCGTGATGAAAGCGCAACAAACGGCAGATGAAGCTCAAGCTCCTTTTGCACCAGCAGCTGTTGAAGATGTAATCGCAACAATCAAAGCAGAAAAGCCTGCAGTGGTTTTCGCACCGCATGTTGAGACTTCTTCAGGAATGATTCTTCCTGATGAATACATCAAAGCTGTTGCCGATGCGACTCACGAAGTGGGTGGTTTATTCGTACTGGACTGTATTGCCTCAGGAACAATCTGGGTAGATATGGAAGCAACAAGTGTTGACGTATTAGTTAGCGCACCGCAAAAAGGCTGGAGCGGTCCACCGTGTGCTGGTCTGGTTATGTTAAGTGATGCAGCAATTGCAAAGATGGAAACAACGGAAAGCACAAGCTTTGCGATGAACCTCAAGCAGTGGCACACTATCATGCAAGCATACGAAGGTGGCGCACACGCTTATCACGCAACCATGCCAACTGATGCACTGCGTAGCTTTCGAGACATTATGGTTGAAACCCGCGAATACGGTTTCGACAAAGCTAAACAAAATCAATACGAGCTGGGCCAAAAGGTTAGAGGGCTATTAGCATCTAAAGGTATTAAGAGTGTAGCCGCAGAAGGTTTTGAAGCACCCGGTGTCGTAGTAAGTTACACCCAGGATGAAGGAATTCAAACCGGTAAGAAATTTGGAGCTGTAGGCATGCAGATTGCAGCAGGTGTGCCACTTATGTGTGACGAACGAGAAGATTACCAAACCTTCCGTTTAGGTTTATTTGGTTTGGATAAATTACAAAATATTGATCGTACGGTTGCAAGTCTTGATGATGCTTTAAAAGATGTTTTATAGGTTAAGTACTCGAGTCTAAACCGACTAGCTCTATTAAAAGTCACCTCCCCACTTATAAGCCTTTTTTTATCTATGTTAAAAAAAGTGGCTTGAAGTAGGGGGGTGACTTTTTGTTTATACGGGTATGTAAAAAGCAGTAAATCTGGAATAAAAAGTAAGTTCAAAGTCCTTATAACCGTCTGTCAGAAAAACATGCAAAAATATCACTATGTAATAATATTGTATGCAAGGTAAGCGTTTGCCCCAACCGAGATGCAATTCTGTATTTTGGTTAATACAATGTAAATTTGTTAAAATGTATTTACGTAAAGGAAGTCCGCTTCTAGTCATTTCTCTACTTGTGATGACTCAATTCGTTTCTGCAGGTGAAGATAAAACAAGTATTCAATTAAATGTAGTTAGTCCCGGGTATGTGAAATTCTCAGGGACAGTAGTTGATACATCTCACTATTTTTCAGAAGTCCAAGTTAAACCCTCTAGCTCACAAAAACCCGGTCCTACAATCTCTTTAGGTACATTGGGTTTAAACTCAAATGTGAGTGGTGATTGCACCTTAAACTTTTCAACAGATAATAATTTTGGTTTGCGTCATGTCAGCAGCAATACAAAATTATCTGATTATTTATTAAATTATCGGAATAAAAATATCTCTGGAAAGCAGAACAACAAGATGTCAGTCCCTTGTAATTACAAACCCGAAAAAATTAAATTTAATACAACTGGTCAGTATTTAGCTGAAGTTGAACCGGGTATGTATAGCGATACGGTTAGAGTTGAAGTTGTTACTCAATAGTAGAGTAATCTCACAATAAACAACGACTGTTTATATTCTCGTTTTAATGCTTATTAACTCGAGAATTAAACTCTTTTTCCGGGTTTATTCGCGAGTTATGCGCTTTATTGGGCATTTAACTGGAATCTTTGAATGGGCGTCTGTTAGTCAGCGCCTGTTAGTCAACGAGAATACGGTTTATCGCTGTTTAGGCGTGTTGGTACTCTTGCGTCTCAACAGACGTGAGATGGCGTCTACGCTCATATTAAGTAACGCAGTGATTAGTATCAGCAGTAATGCGCGATCGAAGCGTAGGTCTTGCATGGCGTTATCGATATAGAAGCCCAGCGTGGCAATGCCAAGTAAGCCCATGATCGCCGTTTCTCTCAGGATGATTTCCCAGCGATAAAAAAGGTAAGCCAGAAAGTTGCCATAAATTCGCGGAGTGAGTTCGTACGCATAAAGGTTTAGGCCTTTAGGCGCATCTATTCTTACGTCTAACGTATTCGATTGATTACCCACTAAGTGTCCGATAATCCCTGCGTTATGTAATGCTAAAGCAATCACGGCAGGTAGCATTGACGGCCCAAAAAACTGCAATAGAATAAATGCCAGAATGTATTCGGGTGTGGAGCGCATGATGACTAAGGCGACATGTCCAAAACCTTGACCGATCCTGTTTTGAAAGTGTTTCGATATCAGCGGATAAACCATTAAGGTCAGAATGCCAGTCACTACCAATGCAATTTGTGTCAGTAGTAAGGTATTGATAATTCCCGGTATGGCCTGATCCTGCATAATGTTGCTAAACCAGTGCCACAGATCGTTAAAGCTACCTTCTTTTGCGCCTCGAATAGGTGAAGGGATGATATCCTGAGTAAAAAATCGATACACATTCGACCATTTGAAATCATGTTGATCGGTCAATACGGTATAAGCTGCGATTGCAAAATACACGGGCATCAATAACGGTCGTAACCAATATCGGATGCTGGCAATCAAGAGATAAAACACCAGTAATAACACCACGACGTAGGAATAATCGCCCTGCATGAATGATGATTCAAGGTAGAATCCCAAAGTTGGTAGACCAATAAAACCCAGAATCACGCTGCTGCGCAAGCCGCATTCAAAACGATACGATGTATAGGTTTTTAGCGCCTGCCAAACATCAGGGAGCAAACCGTAGAAAAACTGATTTAAACGTCCAGTGTTGGAAGGTAGGGCTTTGATCACTGAGTGATCAGCTTCTTCAATAATTTCTGCATAGACTTTGGCAAAGGTTGCGGCATAAGGAATAGCAAGCGCCAAAATGCCGGTTAACGGATGTAGACCAAACACTTGTAAAAAGATGAGCGCCCAGAACAATTCGTGAATAGCGCGAAGAAATGCACACAAGCCACGAATCATAGAAAAACGGTATAAATAACTGAGCGGTATTGCACAAACTACCCCAAGAAAAACCCCAATCAATGCGAAGCTGAGCGTTTGTAATAAAGCATTCAACAAGATGCTGATATCACCAATATCGGGGTTGAGTATCGCTGCGCCAAAACGCCTTAATTCCTGCCACGGGTCTACGTTGTATATACTTAAATCTGCAAATGGAATGCACAATAGTGCAATCACAACAAACAGTATTGAAACGTTACGGTAAGACAAGTTAGCAGAAAAGATAGTCAATGGGTTTTGCATAACAGCAAAGATCTACTGATACAAACAGGCCAGATCAGCCATGGTTAATTGACTCGATGGCGAGTCGACCAGAACCTTGCCATCTTTTAAACCGATAATCCGATCGCAATGATTTAGCGCCAGATAACTATCATGTAAGCCTAAAATGATGGTTTGGCTATAGGATTGAAGGCACTTAATGATTTCTTCTGCCTGGTATTCATCCACAGCTGAAACGGGTTCATCTGCCAATAATACGGGTTTTTCCTGATACAGAGCGCGCGCCAGTCCAGTACGTTGTTGCTGTCCGCCCGATAAGGCATTTACTTTGTTGAAACATTCGTCTTTTAAGCGAAGCACGTCTAACAGTTGTTTAATTTCAGTGACATTATTTTCAAAAGGACGAATTAAATTCCACAGATTTCGCCAAGTGGGATACTCGTTTAAACGGCCCATATAGACATTATGGTAAACACTTAAGCTTTGGGACAAAGCCGGTGCTTGTGGCGCCCACGCACATTGATTGGAAGGCTTGTGTGTTTTTTGCGCTGAAGATAATTCGTAAAGATAGCGCAGTAAGGTGGACTTACCCGAACCGCTCTTACCAAGAAGAGCGATTCGTTCACCTGCATGGATGGTTAGGTTAAGATTCGCTAAAACGACTGTTTCGTCATAGCTAATACTTACGTCCTGCAGATCAAATAAAGACAAGCGCGTGTTACTGGTCGATTAGACCAATCTCTTTAGCGACATCCAATACCGGTTGGAAATCCGCATTACTTGCAGGAATAAAACCAGAACGAGGGAAGGCATCCAGAATGCTTTTGTCTTTAATGTCGATTAAAGCCTGAGTTACTTTAGCGGTAAAACCTTCGCCGTATACTTTGTCTGCATCTCCACGAATACTCCACTGGTAATCCGGGTAATCAGGTGTTTCCCAAATAACTGAAACCTTATCAGTATCAATTTTTCCTTCTGATAATTCTCTTTCCCATACCTTGTAGTTAACTGCTCCTACCTGATAAGCACCAGACTGAACCAACGCAATCGTGCGAGAATGATTGCCACTGAAACCTACTTTTTCGAAGATTTTTTCAGGTGCTTTATTAAATTGTTTACGTAGATGATATTCGGGCATCAAACGTCCAGAAGTAGAACCCTTAGAACCAAAGGTGAAGGTTTTATTGAGAATAGACTCAGGCATTTTTTCTGACTTACTGTCATTATCTTTGCTCACAACGCCAGTATGCGCGATGAAGTAACTTTTAAACGTAGGGTCTTCAGCGCCCTGTGCGATCGCCTGAGAACCTTCTGATAATAAACGTGCGCGAACACCAGACAATCCGCCAAACCATGCTAACTGCACGTCATCATTGCGGAAAGCGGTAACACTTGCAGCATACGACTTAACCGGAACAAATTTCACTTCATGATCAAGCGCTCTGCTCAAATAAACAGCGACATTATCAAAACGCTCTTTCAAAGCTGTTTCATCCTGATCAGGAATAGCGGTAAAAACAAAAGGTTTCGCAGTGGCAGCCGTGTTTATCGTAAAAAACAAAATTGCCGCGATGAGGGTTCGTTTGATCATAGTATAAGAATATCTAATAATTTAAAAAGCGGGTAGCGTAGTGTAAATATTCTTTGTGAGCAATCAAATAAAAGTAAAAGGCCGTGATATTTTTATTAAAAAGTCACCCCCGTACTTACAGGCGTTTAATTAATCGTTGCCATTGTCGTTGCCAATTTTGTGAGTCTTTAAAAATACAATCTACAAAAAAAGTGCCTCAAAGTAGGGGGGTGACTAAAATTCTATGGGCTGAGCCAGTTCCAGAACTTTCCTTCTGGTTGCATCATCCATCAATGTTTCTAAAGCATATTCACCAAGGATTTCATTCATCGCTTTTAAAGGCGGAATCAATAACTCTTTATCTTTTGCTTTTATGTTGTAGCTATTGATTGTTCTGAGTATTGATATCGACGCACTATTCAAACTCTGGTTTTTGCGAGGTGTAGGATTATCATGCGGCGTGGCTAAACCAAGTTTCTGAATAACTTCCTGAACTACATCTCCTTCATAGTTGAATACCGAGATTTTGTTTTCACCAAACAGGCTTTGGCAATCTGAGACAAAACCCTGATAGTCTAAATGCTGTGAAAACCACTTAAAGTCTAACATTTCGGATAGAGATAAGTCTTTGCCATAACAGGGGTTATTCTCTATTTGCGGGTTACGTATACATTGTTTGTAATAACTTTCGATAAACGCCAGTGGTTCGCGAAACCATATCCAGATTTCTATGTTGAAGCATTTATTCAATTCTCTTAAAAGGTCTTTGGATGCCTCGGGAAAATCCCACCAGTAATTATAAATTCCTTCAGATGACAGGATTATGGTGTGGGTGTTTTCGTTGACCTGTGACAGGATATTTTTGAAATTTTCCAGAAAGTTTTCGTGATGAGTAGTGATCAGGTTTTTCTCGAACCATTGGTGTTTGGGTGCATGGGTATTTTGCAATTTTTGCAGGTTATGCGGATATAGAATCCCTTTGCCCCTGAGTTTGCGTTGTTTCTTATCCAGATAAGTTTGTAAGCTGGTGGTTCCGGTTTTGGGTGTGCCAGCATGGATTATGAGTTTTAATGCTTTATCCCTGACTGACGTGATCGGTTCTAACAATGCGTTCAGTTGTTTGGAAAAGATGTCGTGTGGTTTTTCCATGGGATATAAAAAAAGCCTCTAAAGTAGGGGGGTGACTTTATGCTAACTAAGTTTTAATGACGAATCCAGATACTAAAATGCCACAACCTTGATGTTCAAAATTGTGGCATTTTAGTATCTGATTAGTTAATCAGCTATTACATATTGCTGTACATCGGTCCGCCACTCTCTGGTGTGGTCCAAACGATATTCTGCGTTGGGTCTTTGATGTCACAGGTTTTACAATGCACGCAGTTTTGAGAGTTGATGAGCAACGCTTTTGAACCATCCTCTTCTTCTACAATCTCGTATACAGCGGCAGGGCAATAACGTGATTCAGGTGAATCATAAAGATCAAGATTGGTATCAATCGCGATTTTTTGATCTTTCAGTTTTAGGTGAATCGGCTGGTTTTCATCGTGGAACGTATTGGATAAATACACCGACGACAAACGATCAAACGTGACTTTTCCGTCAGGCGCTGGGTATTCGATTTTTTCGACGTCTGTTTTCTTCTTCAGTTGCAGATGGTCCGCATGGTGGGTCATCGTCCATGGCTCTTTACCGCGAGTCACATAAGCAGTTAAGCCTGCGTTGGCTAAACCGAGCAATAAACCTTTGCTGAAGCCTGGGCGTATATTGCGTACTTTGTGCAGTTCTTCGTGCATCCATGAATTTTTGAAAGCCGCTTCATAAGAGACAGAGTCAAATGCGTCTTTTTCCAGCGCAGCAAATGTCGCTTCTGCAGCTAGCATGCCACTTTTCATTGCCGTATGAATGCCTTTGATTTTCGCTACATTGAGGAAGCCAGCAGCGTCCCCAATCAGTAATCCACCCGGAAAATCTAATTTTGGTAGAGACTGTAAACCGCCTTCTACGATAGCGCGCGCGCCATAGCTGAGGCGTTGGCCATCTTCAAAAAGTGGTCTAATTGATGGGTGATTTTTAAAGCGCTGAAATTCTTCGAAAGGACTAAGGTATGGGTTGGTATAATCCAGACCGACTACGAACCCTACTGCGACCAGATTCTTTTCCATGTGATAGAGGAAAGAACCGCCGTAGGTATCGCTCTTTAATGGCCAGCCAATGGTATGTAATGTTTTACCCATTGTGTGTTTTTCTGGTTTAACTTCCCAAACTTCTTTGATGCCGAGGCCGTATGTTTGCGGTGAAGAATCTTTCGCCAAGTCATAGTGATCGATTAATACGCGACTCAATGAACCACGGCAGCCTTCCGCAACGATGGTAAGTTTTGCGCGTAACTCCATTCCCGGGTCGTAAGAAGGGGTTTTATTGCCTTCTTTATCCATACCTGTTTCGCCTGTAGCGACACCCACAACCTTGTTGTTTTCATCATAAAGAACTTCTGCCGCAGCAAAACCTGCGTAGATTTCGATGCCCATTGCTTCTGCTTGTTCGCCCAACCATTTGGTTAAACGACTGATGCTGATGACGTAATTTCCTTCGTTATGCATGGAAGGTGGCGTCGGTAATTTCTTCGAGCCTTTTTCTGTCAGGTAGGTGAAATGATCTTCGGTGACTGCGGTGCTGATTGGTGCGCCTTTGTCTTTCCAGTCGGGGATGAGTTCGTCAAGAGCACGCGTTTCCAGGATTGCACCAGCCAGAGAATGAGCGCCAACTTCGGCCCCCTTTTCGAGAACGGTAATAGCCAGTTCTTGTCCTTTTTCTTTAGCCAGTTGAGAGAGTCGAATTGCAGTCGATAAACCGGCAGGTCCGGCACCAACAATGACTACATCAACATCTATAGAATCGCGTTCACTCATAGTTATTTCCACCCATAACAAATCAATATCTGGTCGATTATAGTAGAAAGAACTTGGTGGATATTCTTTTTTTTATCCAATGCTTAACATAAAACCAGTGTTGGTAAATTAGGGGCGCTTATGAGACATTGAGTGTTTCATAAGCTAATTTCTGATTATTATAAACCCAGTTCCATGCCGAGGCTTGCGGTTAAATTCATTAACATATGCATAGCGATTGGAATATAAAGTGATTTAGTCTTGAGTTTGGCAATGGCTAATAGAATACCGATAAGGAAAATGCTGATAATTTCAAACCAGCCATATTGCATGTGAATGATAGCCCAGGTGGCGGATGTCAGTAGTATCGCGCCTAAAGTACCAAAAACACTGTTACGTAGACCTTCAAAAAAGAAACCACGGAAAAGGATTTCCTCAAAAATAGGTGCTGATATACCAACTGCAATCCAGAGTAATGGTAAGTTATTGGTACTCGAATATAAGCGAGTCATGAATTCAGGCGTGGGTCGATCTAGCCAGATATTGATCGCTTCCATCAGCACCATGGCTAGAATCATCAACCCTAAAAACTGTAGTACATGCTTGAGTGTCGGCTTGTGAAAACCTAGGTATTCTTTAATGCCAAAAGTATTAACGCCTGTAGTTTTACGGATAGTGTTAAGACGAATAAATACAAACAAAATAACTAAAGCGATACCTATGATTGCCGAAGGTATTTGTGAAATACTTATGGCATCACCGTTTAAAGCGTAGTTTTTGAGTAAGTTATCTAAGCCTACGGTTGAATCAGATTGAAAAGCATCACCTATCGAAACGCCTTCAATCACTAACACATAGGCTACTAAGAACAATGATTGAAATATAGAAAAGACGATAAAAATGAGGATGGTTAAAGCTAAAGTTGCCCAAAATCCCCAGTAGTAATTTTCGCTTCTCGTATTTTCAGCTGGTAGCTCTGTTAAAGGGTCTTGTATCACTTTATTTATATATTAATCAGAGTCGTTTTGCTCATGATGTCCTGTACTGCCTGACGTGGTTTATTAAAAGGTATTAACAATAGCCCCAGACCAAAAAGTGCAGTGACATAACGAACTAAAGATTCAGACCATGAGATCAGTCCATTATGTTTATTGACGACTTTTATTTTCCAGACGCGCATTCCGGGCGTTTGTCCACGTTTGGTCCAGAAGTAACCAAAATAAAGAAAACTCACAATCAGCCATAAGCTTTTTAAGAACAAGTTAGTAAGACTACCTGTTGGGATGGTGGTAATAGTTTCAGTTTCACTAATTTGTAGTTGCTGCAAGGCCACTAATCCAGAGCTAATGATGACCTGCTGAATGATTAAAGTTGAAATAATGATGGCGAAAAATACGATCAAACTATCGTAAAAAATAGCTAATAGGCGGGATCGTATTTTTGTCGGTGATGATAGGGTAGTTTCAGACATTCTAATTATCTATCAATCACATATTAAGAAAGTTTTGCAACATATCGTGACCATTTTCCGTCAGAATAGATTCTGGATGGAACTGAACGCCTTCAATCGCGAGTTCTTTATGTCGCACACCCATGATTTCATCAAGTTCTCCGTTATCATCCTGGGTCCATGCAATCACTTCTAGCGAATCGGGTAATGTTTCTTTTTCGATAACCAGAGAGTGATAGCGCGTCGCCTTGAATGGATTCGGTAGGCCTTTAAAAATGCCCGTGCCTTTGTGATAAATATCAGAGGTTTTGCCGTGCATGATTTCTTTGGCGCGAATAATGTTGCCGCCAAATTGCTGACCGATTGATTGATGGCCTAGACACACGCCAAAAATTGGTAGCTTGCCTTTAAAATGTTCGATGACAGCCAGAGAAATACCGGCTTCTGTGGGAGTACAAGGACCGGGAGAAATCATTATTCTTTCTGGTGCGAGTGCTTCAATGTCTTCAATGGTGATTTGATCATTACGTTTTACAACGACTTCAGCGCCTAATTCACCCAGGTATTGCACCAGGTTGTAGGTAAAGGAGTCGTAATTATCTATCATTAGAATCATGTCGTTCTCCTTACTTGTGAAGTCTGTCTAAACCAGCAGCTGCCTGGCTGACTGCTTTGAAAATGGCGCGTGCTTTATTCATGGTTTCCATCCATTCCATTTCCGGAACAGAATCATAAACTATGCCGGCACCTGCCTGAATGTGTAAGGTCTCATCTTTAATCACACCAGTACGGATTGCAATCGCAGTATCCATATTACCATTCCATGCCAGGTAACCGATAGCACCCGAATAAATACCACGTTTTACGGGTTCTAATTCATCGATGATTTCCATTGCGCGAATTTTAGGTGCGCCGCTTACTGTACCCGCAGGGAATGTCGCACGAAGCACGTCAATCGCAGACATGTCAGGTAATAATTTACCGACGACATTTGAAACGATATGCATGACGTGAGAATAACGCTCAATTCCCATTTTATTGGTGAGGCGCACAGATCCAGTCTGACTTACTCGGCCCGCATCATTTCGCCCTAAATCAATCAGCATTAAATGTTCGGCGAGTTCTTTAGGATCATTGAGTAATTCTTTTTCCATAGCCAGATCTTTGACTTTATCGTGGCCGCGTTTACGCGTACCAGCAATCGGTCTAACAGTGATTTCACCATTATCAAGGCGTACTAAAATCTCGGGTGATGAACCCACAATCTGAAAAGAATCCAGATTCATAAAGTGCATATAAGGGGATGGATTGAACGATCGTAAGGAACGATATAAATCTATTGGTGGCGCTTCAAAGGGAATACTCAGACGTTGTGAAAGCACCACTTGCATGGCATCGCCGGCTTTGATGTATTCACGTGTTTTCTCAACGGCTTCTTCAAAACCTTCTTTGGTGAAACCAGAGACAAAATCATCTTCGGTAATGGTCTTGGGATTACTTACCGGATTGTATAAAGTCAGTGGTTCTTGCAGTTTATTGCTTAAGTAATCGAGTCGACTTTCTGCCTCTTCGTACTCTCCATCACTGGCATGTACGATTACCGAAAGAATGCCATTCAGGTTATCGAAGATGACTACTTCTTCTGAAAGCATCAGTAGTATATCGGGCGTATCAATCGGATCAGGTTTTGATTCTGCTTCCACACCTGATAGTTTTGGCTCTATATAACGAATCGTTTCATAGCCAAAGTAACCGACTAAGCCACCATTAAAACGCGGCATGCCTTCGATTTCAGGGACTTTGATGCTGTCTTTGTAGTTTTCAATCCATTCTAGAGGATCACTGACAGTTTCAGAGGAAACGGTTTCACCATCGGTGATAACGTCAACATCTCTATCCGTGACTTTAATAATCGTTTTGGCGGGTAGGCCAATAATTGAATAACGACCCCATTTCTCTCCACCTTGGACGGATTCAAATAAATAAGAATACGGGCCATTGGCGAGTTTGAGGTAGGTACTTAAAGGGGTGTCTAGATCAGCGAGTATTTCGCGAACTAGAGGTACGCGATTGTAACCTTCAGAAAGGTAAGCTTCGAATTGTGATTTGTTCATGGTTAAACCTGATATAAATGTATGTGCATTGGTATTAATTTATTACGAATAAATAAGCGTACAACTGTCTTTTTTTCAAAAGACGCTATATCCAAAGCCAGTGACGATTTATAGAGGTATTTAACATGGGGGGTATTTTAACTCGCTTTTTAATCAATCAGCAAGTAGTAAACAGCCAAAGGATTGGCTGAGTGAAAAGATAGTAAACGTAGTGATGAGTTTCAGACCAGAGTAGGCTGGATTACCGAGGTTTTATCATGTCGCGTAACTCCGTCATCGAGTCAATCACCGCATCAGGGTTCGAATCCCGAATATCATCGCCATGGTTATAACCATAAGACATGCAGATAATCTCAAAACCGGCAGCGCGAGCCGCTTTTACGTCTGATGTCGAATCACCTAACATCAAAGAGTTTTCTGGTTTAACCCCAAGCATTTTTGCACCATGTAATAGCGGGAGTGGATCAGGTTTTTTCTTTTCCAGAGTATCGCCACTGATAACAATTTCAAAATCATTCCACAATCCTAAGTCCTTTAAAATAGGGTGAGTGAATTGTTCATCCTTATTAGTGATACAACCGATTTTGATACCGGTAGATTTTAGGTAATCGACACCTTCACGTACTCCAGGATAGAGCTTGCTGCGTTTTGATGTGTTTTCTGCGTAAAGTTCTCTGAAAATGGGCATAGCATCTTTGAAGATAGCTTCATCGTGTGGCGCATCTAAATCATTAGCGATACCGCGTTCGACGATTCGGATAACACCATTACCCACCCATTTACGTGCCGCCGCTTCACCGCGTGGTGGAAGTCCTACTTTTTTTAACGTTTCATCGAGACACCATGAGAGGTCTGGCACTGAATCTACCAATGTACCATCAACATCAATCATGATTAATTCAGGTGAAAATGTTTTACTCATAGTGAAACTCGCTAGTGTTTACAAATATTGGCTAATGATTGCTAATGTTTAATGTAGCCACTTTTAATCTGTTTAGATAAAAAGTGGCTAAAAGTAGGGGGGTGACTTAAAAGACTATCATTGAGGCGTTTAAACCTTAGCTGCAGCTAATTGCTCGCGGAACTTGCCACAGATTGTTTCATAATCATTGGCATCATCCGGATTAGCTGCACCGAAGATCGCAGAACCCGCGACGAACATGTCCGCACCGGCTTCTTTGATTTCTTTGATGTTGTTGTCTTTAACACCACCATCCACTTCAAGACGGATATCGTAACCAGAATCGTCAATTAATTTTCTGCATTGCTTAAGCTTAGTCAGCGTTGAATGAATAAAGCTTTGACCACCAAAGCCCGGGTTTACTGACATCAATAAAATCAGATCGACTTTATCCATCACGTATTCCAGAACATCTAAAGACGTTGCAGGATTGAACACTAAACCTGCTTTACAACCTAATTCACGAATCATTTGCAGGGTACGATCGACGTGCTCTGATGCTTCTGGATGAAAAGAAATATAGCTGGCACCTGCTTCTGCAAAATCAGGAATGATTCTATCCACTGGCTTAACCATAAGATGTACATCAATTTCAGCAGTCACACCGTGTTTACGTAAGGCATCACAAACCAAAGGACCGATGGTGAGATTAGGCACGTAGTGATTATCCATTACATCAAAATGCACAACATCCGCACCTGACTTTATGACGTTATCGACTTCTTCACCCAAACGAGCAAAATCAGCAGAAAGGATTGAAGGTGCAATGAGGTCTGTTTGACGTGCCATAGAATAATTCCTTATGTTTGTGTTGTATACGTAGCGGTGCGAGTATTGTTTATTTGCATGACTCTACATCAAATATTTTAAGCTGTGTATTTGCCTTTAGGGATACAAATAGGAATACAAAAATATTATTCCGATCTAATGCAAAGCTTATCTAATGCTAAGTTTAATAAGCATTAAAAAAGGCAGCAAAAAATGCCGCCTTTCTGTTTTTAACTTGTTATTATCTATTCGTATTAAGAATGGTTATAGTTTTGGAGAAGCGTTTTTAACCATATAATCAACCGCTGCTTTTACATTTTCATCCGAAATATCAGCACGGCCGCCTTTAGCAGGCATCGCTCCTTTACCATTCAGCGATGTTGTATATAGTGCCTCCAAACCTGTAGCAATACGCGGTGCCCAGGCTTCAGCATCTCCAAATTTAGGTGATCCTGCGATACCTGCTTCATGGCAAACCTTACAGGCGTCGTCGTATGTTTTCTTTCCAGCTTCATCATCAGCTATAGTCGCCGCTGAAAATAAAACGCATGTGCTTAAAAGTGAAGCTTTTATTAACGTTGTTCTTTGCATAAAGCAGTCTCCTGTTCCTGAAATATTTCGTATATTGGTTTAAATTATTTTATAACTTACATCTTTGTAAATGTATTTTTTATTATTGTGTATCAAGGATTAAAATACCCTAATTAACCGTTCTGTCAAATTACATAATCTTTATAAGGACTTGGTCATGAAAAATACTTATGATCAATAGGTATATGCAACCACAAAATTTAAATATTGAAAGTGTTGAGATAGCAGCTGCGAAGAAGTCAGGCGTGAAGCTGTTTATGGCACGCGCTGACCGAATACATCCTTTGGCCAGTGGTAATAAATTTTACAAGTTAAAACCACATTTCGAATACGCTATAGCCAATGATATAAAACAGCTAGTTAGCTTCGGAGGTGCTTTTTCTAATCATATTCATGCGCTGGCATTAATGGCGAAAGATTATGGGCTTCAAAGTGTTGGAATTATTCGTGGTGAGCAAGAATATGCAAGCAATCCAACGTTAACTGCGGCGCGTAACGCCGGTATGGCGCTGGAGTTTGTCACCCGAAAAGAATACCAGCTAAGACATGGTGAAAACTATTTAGCCGAACTCCAGAAGCGTTATCCACTCGCTTTAATAATTCCTGAAGGTGGCAGTAGCCAGTTGGCGATAGCGGGCTGTGCAACATTAACCAAAGATATTAATGCACAGCATAGAAGTGATATTTTTACCATAGCCAGTGGAACAGGTGCGAGTTTTGCGGGTTTGGTTTGTGGGCTTGAAGAAACTCAGCAAGCCATTTCTTATGCCGTTTTAAAAGATCAGTCTCTTGAGCAGCGGATTTCATCTTTCATTAATAAGGAAGAGATACAAGCCAATGAGTATTCGATAGAACAGGCAGATTATGGCGGATACGCCAAGTTTGATGAAACACATCTCGAGTTTATTCTAGACTGGTTAGAACAAACAGGAATCTTGCTAGATCCCATTTACACTAGCAAAATGTGCAGGCGGCTAGTCGAACAGCTAACTGATGGTCAATTTGAAAAAGGCACATCCATTACAATGGTGCATAGTGGCGGATTACAAGGTTGGTTAGGGATGAGAGATAAAGTAATTAAGTTGGAAGGTGAATCTAGCTGGGATCTAATTCAGTCCTATTTATTAAGCGAATAAAAAGTGGCTAATGCTAAAAACATATCATCGAGTTTAATGTTAAAAACACCAAACGAAAAACCGGATAAAAGTAGGGGGGTGAACTCACTTTTACTTCTACGTCTGCTTCTTTTGAATTAGAACAGGTCCCTGATTCTGTGGTCGTTTACCTTTTATGCCTTCATAGAACTTAGCGATAATTTCCATATCAGCATCTATGTCGCCACTTGGATACAAAACCTGAGTAAATCCCATGGTGCGCTTACTGTAATCGATATAAGCCATACAAATCGGCACATTGGCTGATTGGGCAATATGATAAAAACCACTTTTCCAGTGATCCGTTCTTGAACGGGTTCCCTCAGGGGAAATAGTGAGCACCATTTCATCGGATTCTTCGAATCTTTTCGTTATCTGATCAATGAAACCCGTTGAGCTTTTTCTATCAACGGGTATGCCGCCTAGCGCAGTAAACAAATAATACAAAGGTCCCCAGAACATCTGTATTTTGGCGACCCAGTGGATTTTTAAATCGAGTGTCCAGAAGGTGAGAAGAGCGAGTGGAAAGTCCCAGTTACTGGTATGCGGAGCACCTATCAGAACGAATTTCTTTTCTTTAGGCAAAACAATATCAAGTTTCCAGCCAATGAGTTTCAACATTGTTTTGGCGAAAGATTTAAGCATTCGGATTCCTTGTTATCTATTTGTTGTTATTTAGTTGTTGAAAAAAAGTGCAGTCATTTTGTGGCGTAATACTTAAAACTCGGATTGATTATAAACACAGTACCCATACCAAGTCTCTTGCTGACTTTTCGATTGTATTTTTACTACTGCTATTCCTTTGTTTTATCGCAATCTAAAAATGATAGGTTCGGAAATGAAACTTGATTGTAAATGTCTTTGTTATGAAGTGACGACTAAACTCGCTAACCCTAATAAACAAACCACAGCAAAAAGAGAGGTGGAAGGAAATCGAAAGGGATTAATTTTTCCTTTAATCGCAACACTTGCACTTAGTATAGAAAATGCACCTGTAAGTAGAGTTAAAAAAACGACTAGTTCAGGTTTGTCAGGGTTTAATGCAACATAGCCGTATCCGCCACCCATCAATAAAGTGAAGATGGTTGTTATATGCCATGTGTAATAATTAAGCCATTTTGATGCTATCGGTAATTCTTTACTTTCAAGTAATGGTTTCGCCACACGAGGGCCACCAACAAAGGTATGAATGATAAAAGTAATGATACTTACCAAGACTGCTGACCATAATAAATAAATTTGCATTGTTATTTCTGTATAGTTTTCTCTATTCAGCAGAAGACGTTGATAACTTAGTTGACATGAATGGCACCCCCGGACTTTTAGGCACTTATTTTAAAGTTAAAGTATTCTAACAATTTTTAATAGTGGAAGTTTGATAGTAAAAACAGCTAGGGGTAGGACTATTTTTATACTATACCGAATCAGTATATTAATAAACCGTTGCCTCCTCTATTAAACAGTCTGAATTATTTAGTCTTTGTATTAATTGTCAGTATCAAAAAAGTGCCTGAAAGTAGGGGGGTGACAATATTTATTTAAAGCAGCAATGATTATAGTTATCTATAAGAGCATGATAAGCAGTTACTCAGATTTAAATTAATTTACTGGGATAGCTGCTTAACTTTATTGTTCAAAATAGGTATACCCGGTCAGACTTTCTTTGAATAATTTCAGCATTGTCTGTCTTTCCTGGATGCTAATTCGGTTTTCGCTAACGGCGAGTTCTGCGGTAGATCGAAAACTTTTATATAAGTCTTGTGGCTCGTATTCAACGTAGCTTAAAACATCAGAAATACTGTCGCCTTCAATCTCATTGACGTATTCAATTATTCCGTTTTCAACAATTCTTACACTGGCCACATTGGTATCACCAAATAGATTATGTAAGTCACCTAATGTTTCTTGATAAGCGCCTACCAGAAAAACGCCTAATATATATTCCTCAGACGGCTCTTTGTGATGCAGGGGTAGTGTCTTTTCATTGCTACCCATGCCACAAAAATTATCTAATTTGCCATCACAATCACAAGTTAAATCGGCAATGACGGCTTGTCTCGTAGGTTTTGTATCTAAGCGATGGATAGGGATGACCGGGAAAATTTGTCCGATAGCCCAGGCATCAGGTAAAGACTGAAATACACTGAAGTTCCCATAGTAAATATCTGCAAGTTTGTAATCTAACGTTTGCAAGTCATCTGATGGGTATTTTAATTGTGGAACTAGCGATAATACTTTTTGTAGGATGGAGAGGTATAGGTTTTCTCCAATAGCGCGTTCTCTCAGTGTGATTAATCCACGACGAAAAGCTTCTTGCGTTTGATCTCTATAGTAGAGCGCATCATTATAGCTTTCCTGTAAATTCTTTAAGTCAATACCTTCAATAGTTTCTAGTAATGATGTAATAGATTCATGGTGATCTTCTGATTCTATTTTGACTTCTTGGGGCTCAAACGTATTTACATCGATGATATTGAATAGCAACACAGACATAGGAGCTACTGTTGCTCTGCCTGATTCGGTAATAACAATAGGGTGAGGGATTTCAAACCGGTCTAGAGACTCTTTTAGTCCTTCAATGATGTCGATACAGTATTCTTCAACACTATAGTTTCTACTAAAATCACCGTTACCAGTACCGTCATAATCAACGGCTAGGCCACCACCAAGGTCTATATATTCAAGTTTTACACCTTCATCAACCATGTTGATGTAGTAACGAGTTGCTTCACGGATACCATCTCTTATGTTTCTAATATTGGGTATTTGAGAACCTAGGTGATAATGCAATAGCTTCAGACAATCTATTTTTCCAACAGCTTTTAAATCGTCAATGACATTAATGATCTGGTTGGTTGTTAAGCCAAATAAACTTCTATCACCACTGTCATTTGTCCATTGGCCATCCACTTTTGTGGATAGTTTAAGCCTCATGCCTAGTAATGGATTTACTCCCCAAAACTCGCTTCTTTCAAGAATTAACTGCAGTTCTTTGGGGGTCTCCATTACAAAAAAGCATTTAAAACCGAGTCTGATCGCTTGTAAGCCCAGATCAATAAATTCAGCGTCTTTATAACCATTGCAAATGATCAGGCTTTTACGATTTTTAAGGGTGGAAATAGCAATTAGTAATTCCGCTTTACTACCCGCTTCAAGCCCGTAATCGTACTTTTCACCATATTTAACAATTTCTTTGATGACCTGACTTTGTTGGTTTACTTTGATAGGGAAAACACCTTGGTATTTTCCCTGATAATCAAGTTCATCGATGGCTTTTTGAAAACCCAGATTCAATTCATCTATACGCTTATCGACTAGATTATCCAATCGAAGCATAATTGGCATATCCAAGCCTCTTTGTTGGAGTCCTTCGCTAATATGCTTTAAAGAGACTTGATGAGATTCGCCATTTTCAAGGTTTGCATTAACAACAACATCCCCATTATCTGCTATATCAAAATAATCTAGACCCCAGCGATTAATGCCATAAAGTTCTACAGAATCTTTACTTGTCCACTGTGTTTGGGATAATAATTGCTTCACATTTTATACCTGTTAACGATTTCTCTGGACGATGCCCATGAATTTATAAAGTAGTTGGGCTGCGGCAAAATCATAGGCATGGAACCCTTCGATTGGGGCAAATTCCATCAAGTCGAAACCAATAATTTCTCGTTGCTTCACTACAGATTCAAAAAGATTAAGAGTTTGATACCAGCTGAGTCCACCTGGGACAGGTGTGCCTGTGGAAGGAAAAATGGATGGGTCGATACCATCAATATCTACCGTGAAAAAGACCTTTTTTGGGAAGTCTTCTGGCAATGTAATTTCCTGGATATTATTTGCGACAATATCATCGGCATCACGATGATGAACATTGTAGTCAATTCGGGTCTGTATTTCTTCTTCGCAGAATGCGCGAATGCCTAATTGATAAAGCGGAATATCCAAGTCGACTATTCTTTTCATGGCGGATGCATGGCTCAAAGGGTCACCTTCGTAGGCATCACGTAGATCTGCGTGAGCATCAATTTGTACCACCCCAAAATCTGTAAATCCGGCATCAAGATAACCTTTAATAACACCGTAAGTGACAGAATGTTCGCCACCAATAACTACAGGCATAGCGTGGACATCTAAGCTTTGTTTCACCTGATTAGCAATATTTTTCATCACCTGATCAGCATCGACACTACAGTCAACAACTTTGGTGCTATGAATACCTAACTCAGTGGGTTTGCTTTTACCTTCCCAGACTTCTAACTGCCAGGAAGCATGCATGATACTGGAAGGCCCAAGCGCGGTATTTCCACCATAGGATACAGAGCGTTCGAACGGAACTGGAATAATATGAAAAAAGGATTCTTCAGGAAGTCCCTGGTCAATTTCTGAACCTAGAAATATCGGGTAATCAGGATCATTCGAAGTGGTGTTTAAGTCATTACTGTTCATTTTCAGGATAATCTGTTTTTAAAGTCGTCGTAAGTAAAGGATTTAACAATTTCCAATTCATCGGTACTGGAATCCCAAAGCGCTAATGAGGGCAAGCCTATGCCATTGAATGTGGATGTTTTGACCATTGTGTAATGTGCCATGTCTTCGAAGATCAGGCGTTGCCCAATTTCTAGAGGGGCGCCAAAACTGTAGTCCCCCATGATATCTCCCGCTAAACAGGTCATGCCACCTAATCGATAGGTGTGTGCTTTCTCATAAGGTTGACCGGCACCTCGTATATCCGCTCTGTAAGGCATCTCCAGTGTGTCAGGCATATGACAGGTAGCAGAAGTATCCAGTATGGCTATTTCGCCATTGTTTTGAATAATGTCCAATACTTCACAAACAAGTCCCCCTGTGTTGATAGCGACAGCTTCACCTGGCTCAATATAAACCTGTACTTGATATTTTTGACTAAAGTTTTTTATGCATTCAATCAAATCAGATATTTGGTAGTCAGGTCTTGTTATGTGGTGTCCACCCCCAAAATTGACCCATTCCATTTGTTTCAATGTATCTGAAAAATTATTTTCGATGCTTTCCAGGGTTCGTTTTAAAGGAAGAAAATCCTGCTCGCACAGCGTATGAAAGTGTAAACCAGTAATCTGTGCTCCAGAAGAACCGATTAACTGATCTGCATGAAATTCACTGATAGTAATTCCCAACCGGGATTGATTTGCGCAAGGGTCATATAAATCAACGCTACCCTCAGAATGTTCAGGGTTTATGCGCAATCCAAATTTTGGTAAATGATGTGCTTTTTTAGCTTCTGAAATTAATGGCTGTAAACGATGCCATTGAGAAAATGAATTAAAAACCACATGATCCGAAATTCTCAGTATTTCTGGAAATTCTTCGTCTTTGAATGCCGCTGAATAAGTGTGAACTTCTCCATCTAAACCCTTGCCCCTGTATTCTTCATAGGCTAGGCGCGCTTCGTGTAAACCACTTGAGCAAGTACCGGATAAATATTCAAGGGTTAAAGGCGCAAGTTTCCAAAAAGAAAATGCTTTAAGTGCCGCGAGCACTTTGGCGCCGCTTTCAGTCTGCACTCTTTTTAAAATGCGTAGGTTATCCTCAATGGCTTGCCGATCGACTACAAAACAGGGGGAGGTAACTCGTGTTGGATCAAAGTGTTGGAAATAATCTTTTATACTCTGATCCTCGCTTGGGCTCACAATATTTTATCTTGTGTTAGCTCAATCACCGTCCATGGCAAGCCGTACTGATTCATATCATCCATAAATGGATCAGGGTCCATTTGTTCAATATTCCATACCCCTGGCTTCATCCATTTATCTTCGAGCATCAATTTTGCGCCGATCATGGCTGGAACGCCGGTGGTGTAAGAAATCGCTTGAGACTGCACTTCGGCGTAGCAAGCCTGATGGTCACAGATATTATAAATGTATTGGGTTACCTCTTTGCCATCTTTAACGCCCTTAACGATACAGCCGATACAGGTTCGACCCACGGTACGTGGCCCAAGACTTGCCGGTTCTGGCAATATTGATTTAAGAAATTGAAGTGGAATAATCTCTTGTCCGTTATGCATTACTGGTTCGATGCTGGTCATGCCGATGCCTTCTAAAACACGTAAATGGTTTAGATAGTTCTCTGAAAAGCTCATCCAGAATTGCGCTTTCTTGATAGTAGGAAAATGCTTTGTCAGTGACTCCAATTCTTCATGGTACATGCGATAAATATTATAAGTGCCCACTGCCTCTGGGCATTCAAACGAGGCTTTCTTAGACATCGCTTCTGTTTCGACAAAATCTCCATTTTCCCAATGTCTGCATTCTGCAGTGACTTCTCTAATGTTTATCTCAGGATTAAAGTTTGTCGCAAACGGATGACCATGGTCACCGCCATTGACGTCGATAATGTCTAGCTGTTGAATTTCATCAAAGTAGTGTTTGGCTAGATAAGCTGTAAATACGTTAGTAGCACCCGGGTCAAAACCAGACCCCAAAAGTGCCATAAGACCTGCTTTTTCAAACTTTTCCTGATAGGCCCATTGCCATTTGTATTCAAACTTTGCAGTATCCTCAGGCTCATAATTTGCTGTATCCATATAATGAACACCAGCAGCCAGACAAGCATCCATAATGGTAAGGTCTTGATAAGGTAAGGCAACATTAATGACTAACTTGGGTCTTTCCTGGATTAGAAACTGAGTCAATTCAGGTACATTGTCAGCGTCAACTTGTGCAGTGCTAATCTTCACTTCGTAGTTTTTTAGCACTTGTTCTGCGATTGCGTCGCATTTACTAAGGGTTCGACTAGCTAATACGATATCTGTAAATACAGTGGGTAATTGAGCGCACTTATGGGTAACAACACCGCCAACACCACCAGCCCCGATAATTACTACTTTAGTCATAATTGATACCTTACAAATCTAAATATTTGTGACCTGAAAAAACGGAAAATATAGAGTTAGATTGCAATAATGGCAACAAAAATAATTCGCTTAATTTAAAATTATATTTGTCGGAATATAGGATAATAATTTACAACTATTTCTTTGTGAATATATATACTCCATGCCCATGAATCACATTGAAAAAGTAAACTTTACTAAGGTAAATAAAAACAGCACGCTTTCCGGGCGTATTCGCAGTACTGCGTCTGATTTTCAGGTAGATGAGATTCAGCAATTTTCACCGTCGGGCATTGGTGAACACGTGTGGTTGCACATCAAAAAAACTGGTGAGAATACTGACTGGGTGGGTGGCTTGTTAGCGAAAGCGGCTGGTGTTCCACGTCGGGATGTGAGTTATGCAGGTTTAAAAGATCGCAATGCGGTAACAACGCAATGGTTTAGCGTGCAAATGCCAGGACGAGAAGCGCCTGATTGGCAGGCGTTACTTCCAGAATCGGTAGAAGTTTTAGCAGAGAAACGTCATGATAAAAAGCTCAAGCGTGGGGCGCTGATTGGTAATAAATTTACTTTGAAGCTAAGCGATTTCAAAGGCGAAGAATCAGAGTTAGCAGCAACCATTGAGCGTATCAAACAACAGGGTGTGCCTAATTATTTTGGTGCACAACGTTTTGGTCATAATAATTACAATATCGAAAGAGCCGAAAAATGGTTTGCCGGTGAATTTAAGATTAAAGACCGCGCTAAACGTAGTATTTATTTATCTTCAGCGCGTTCGTGGATTTTCAATCATATTCTTTCGGCGCGTATTGAGGCTGATAACTGGAACAAAGCTGTTGAAGGCGATGTGTACATGTTGAATGGTTCTAAATCATGCTTTTATGAGGCATTGAGCGATGAGATTATTCAACGGGTAGAAAAGCATGATTTGCATCCAACGGCTGCTTTGTGGGGCAGAGGGCGTTTGGCATCTCAGGATGAAACGCTATTAATGGAAACAGCTATAGCTGATACCTTTAAAAGCTTGTGTGACGGGCTGGAAAGAAATGGTTTAAAACAGGAACGGCGCGCCATGCGACTTAGTGTTGAAAATCTGAGTTACACCTATATAGATAAAGATAACAGCGCTGATGAAACTGGAAGTGCGGTTGAATTATCGTTTACTTTGCCTGCAGGTTGCTATGCAACTTCTGTTTTAGCTGAAATAGGTCGATTTGACTAAAGGGCGAGTAATCGAACTTTTTATGGGGAAAGTACACTATAATATAAGTACTCCCTAATTTACGTTTTAGATTCTGCCTAACCAATAAAGCTACCTAGCCCCCAAATAATGTTTTTAAAATTTTACAAACAATTATCTATTTTCATGTTAGTTAGTTTTAGCATACTTCCGGCTGTGGGTGCTAGTCCTGCAAAACCACCAATTATTGATCAAAACATGAAATTGGCGATGTTGAATTTAACACGTAATAACACCGTTGTGCGTGGAACTGCTGCAGTCAAACCCCAACCCATGCAGAATACGGGTAAAAAAGTTACAGCAAAAGTCCCTCCCAAATTAAACTTTCCCGATAATTGTATAAGCTGGAATGCTCAGCAGGTACATGCCAAAGCTGATCGATACGATACTCACATCACTAAATATTCGAAAAAACATAATGTTGATAGTAATCTCGTCAAATCAGTGATCACTGCTGAATCGTGTTTTAAAAGAAAAGCGTTGTCCTCGGCCGGAGCTCAAGGTTTGATGCAATTGATTCCTGATACTGCTGATCGTTTCGGCGTGACTGATAGCTATGATCCACAGCAGAATATTCGTGCTGGTGTAAAGTATCTGAAATTTTTGCTCGATAGATATAAAGGAGATATCAAAAAGGCAGTTGCAGCCTATAACGCTGGCGAGGGCGCAGTAGACAGATATAAAGGTATTCCACCGTATAAAGAGACCAAGCAATATGTGAAGAATGTGCTTCAGATTTACAGTGTACTTAATCCTGATTACGGTAAAAAGCGCGTTAAAGCGGTTTATCAGCCACCTAAATTAGGCGAAAAACCAGGTAGATATGGTTGGCAATATAACCGTAAATTAGCTCCTCATCTTTTCAAGAAGATGAAATAACTATTAGTAACTAATAAAATAACTAGAGCTAGTTTTGATAACCACTTTTGGTCTTCTATTTCATTTCCTCTGAGTTACTCTTTAAAATTATAAAATGTTCTTCGCTTCGGCCAAAACTATTCCCCAATCATTTTAGTGATGAAATTTGAATCGCTTTTAACTGATTCTATTACTAAATAGTCTACTCTCGGGCTTTCTATCTTAATCTAGCTAGGTGATAATACTCAACCCTCGCATTTAGACGCGATTTATAACCGTTTTCAATCGTAATAAACCATTCGTAGAAAGTAGAAATTAACACATGTTTACAGGCATCATTCAATCAATCGGTACTATTTCAGATCTTCAGCCCAAAGGCGGCGATGTTTCTTTGATTGTGAATACCGGAAAGTTAGACATGAGTGACGTTGAGTTGGGCGATAGCATTGCAGTCAATGGCGTGTGTTTAACTGCGGTTGCGATGACAGAAAATAGCTTTACCGCGGATGTTTCCAGAGAGACGCTCTCTTTGACATCACTTGGTGGTTTATCAAAAGGTTCTCCGGTTAATCTCGAAAAGGCATTAACCCTCAATACTCGTTTGGGTGGCCATTTGGTCAGTGGTCATGTGGATGGTCTGGGTGAAGTTGAATCTCGACGTAATGATGGACGATCAGAGCATTTTCGTATCAAAGCGCCTGATGATCTGGCGCGTTATATTGCTGCCAAGGGTTCAATTACCATTGACGGTGTTAGCCTCACTGTTAATCGTGTTGATGGTGTTTATTTTGAAATCAATATCGTCCCTCATACCTTACAAGAAACCGTTATAAGTGCCTATCAAGCGGGCACAAAAATTAATTTAGAAGTTGATGTTATCGCCCGTTATTTAGAGCGTTTACTGCAAGGTGGTGCGCTAAATGAAGGAAGTGTAAAAGGGTCAACCATTACAGAAGAATATTTAGCCGAAAACGGTTTTGTAGCGCGAAGTTAATTATATGAATTTTAATAGCATAGAAGAAATAATAGAAGACCTTGCCGAAGGCAAAATGGTCATTATCGTTGACGATGAAGATCGTGAGAACGAGGGCGACTTCTTAATGGCTGCTTCTAAAGTTAGAACGGAAGATATCAACTTTTTTGCCACTTATGGGCGTGGTTTAGTCTGTATGCCTATTACCGCAGAGCGTTGTAAGCAATTGGCTCTTCCGTTGATGGTTGCTGAAAATAATGAAGAGTTTAGCACCAATTTTACGGTGTCTATTGAAGCCGCTGAAGGCGTTACTACCGGCATTTCAGCTTACGATCGTGCTTTAACAATTCGTGCGGCGGTGGCGCCTGATGCGACCAGTAAGAGCATTGTGCAACCTGGTCATATCTTTCCATTAATGGCACAACCCGGCGGCGTATTAACGCGTGCGGGTCATACTGAAGCGGGTGTTGATTTGGCGAGATTAGCCGGTCTGGAACCTGCTGCTGCCATTGTTGAGATTTTGAATGAAGATGGCAGCATGGCGCGTCGTGATGATCTATTCAAAATTTCAGAAAAACATAATATAAAAATTGGCACTATCGAAGAACTGATTCGTTACCGTGTTCAGAATGAAAAGACTATCGTACGTAAACACGAAGCTGAGTTAAAAACTGAATTTGGAAAATTCAAAGTTATTGGTTACAAAGACGATGCTAGTCAACGTACGCATCTAGCCTTGGTAAAAGGCGAAGTGAAAGAAAACGAACCGGTATTGGTACGTGTACATGTAGAAGATACCTTATGCGACATGTTATCGCTTCAGGAAGAAGGCTGTTCGTGGCCTTTACGTGATGTGATGCAAATTATGGAGCGTGAAGAGCAGGGCGTTATCGTGGTGCTGCGTGGTGCTAGTTCTGGAAGTTTCCTTGATCGTTTAAGAGAAATCGATGTGAATCACGAGAAGCAGGCTGAATACGACGAATCGTCTCCAACTGCATTAAAAACATTCGGTATCGGTGCGCAAATCTTAAGTGATGTTGGCGTTACCAAAATGCGCGTGATGAGTGCGCCTAAGCATTTCCATGGTTTAGCAGGATTTGGCCTCGAAATAGTTGAATATGTCTCTGAGTAAAGCTATCTGACTAATGCTCATTTACATTTACTGTTAAAATAGTTAACAAAACACACCCCCCTACTTATAGGCACTTTTTTTAAATTATGATTAGTTTGCAAAAAGTAGGGAATGAATAAGATAAAAGTATAGGATTAAAAGATATGAGTTCAATTAAAGAGTTTGCCGGTGACTTTAACCCTGGAAAAGCAAAGTTTGGTATTGCCGTTGCACGCTTTAACTCGTTTATCGTCGAAAGTCTGGTTGAAGGTGCAGTAGACACTTTACAACGCCACGGTGTTGCAGACAAAGATATTGAAATCGTACGTGTGCCTGGTGCTTTTGAATTGCCCGTGATGGTTCAGGCAATGGCGAATAGCGCAAAATACGAATCAGTAATTGCTTTAGGTGCGGTTATTCGTGGCAGCACGCCTCATTTCGATATTGTGGCTGACGCTTCTGCAAAAGGCTTGGCAACAATTGCACTCGATACAGGATTACCCATTATCAATGGTATTTTAACTACTGATTCTATCGAGCAAGCCATAGAGCGTGCGGGTACCAAAGCGGGTAATAAAGGTGCAGAAGCTGCTGTTACTGCAATCGAAATGACTTCATTATTGAAGAAGTTTAAATAAATCTGGCTAGATCCAGTTAAAGCTTATCCAGTAAAAGACTAGTCTCTCTCTAAAGTTTAGAAAGCTTAGTTAATCTAGAAAGCCAAGTTCTGTTGTAATATGTTCTGTTGTAATCAAAGTATTATTTAATTTTACTTTGATATGTTCTTTTAAAATTTAAATGAAGTCGTAATAATGCCTGTTGATAAGAAAAACCAATATATTTCCGAGCGTCGTGTAGCACGGAAATTAGCCCTAATCGCTGTTTATCAATGGCAGATGACTCAGAATTCGTATGAAGATATTTATCTGGGCTTACAGGAAGATAAAGACCTATCAAAAGACATGCGCAAAGCAGATATGGCATATTTTCAATCATTGGTTAAATTCACCATCGAAAACAATGAAAAACTAGATTCAGAGTTTCGTCCTTTTCTCGATAGAGAAGCAGATCACCTCGATCAAATCGAAAGAGCCGCATTACGTATAGCGACCTGTGAATTACTAAATCATCCAGAAGTGCCTTTCAAAGTAGTAGTTAACGAGTCAGTTAACTTAACCAAAAAATTTGGTGCAGATCAGGCACATAAATTTATCAATGGTGTTTTGGATAAGCTGGGAAACAAACTTCGCCAACAGGAAAGTTAATCCTTGGGTGAGTTTGATCTTATAGAAACCTATTTCCGTTGGGATAATGATTCAGATCCTACTGGCGATAAAAACGGTGTTGTAACAGGTATTGGCGATGATGCCGCTGTACTTCAATTAGAACCCAATCAGCAATTAGTAACCTCCATCGATACACTCATATCGGGTGTACATTTTCCTGAAAATACACCTGCTGAAGCGGTTGGGCATAAAGCACTAGCTGTTAATCTGAGCGATTTGGCAGCGATGGGTGCAAAAGCCAAATGGTTTACTCTGGCGCTAACGCTTCCTGGTACAGATCATGCATGGTTAAAAGCTTTCAGTTCTGGCCTTAAAAAACTGGCGAATGAAACCTCAGTGAGTTTGGTCGGTGGTGATACTACCCGTGGTCCACTTGCAATCAGTATTCAGGTCATGGGTACGGTAGAAAATAATCTATCATTACTACGTAGTGGTGCAAAACCAGATGATAAGATATTTGTCACAGGAACGCCTGGAGATGCAGCTGTTGGATTAGCTTCAATTCAAGGTGACTTAGCTAGTGAAGGCGTCGAATTTGCAAGTGAAGATAAAGCCATCTGTGAAGCAAGACTGAATTATCCAACTCCAAGACTTGAAGAAAGCGAAGTGATTAAACAATACGCCACCTCCTGCATTGACGTCTCTGATGGCTTGTTACAAGATTTGGGTCATATCTTAAAAAAATCACAAGTATCTGCTGTTATAAATCCTTCTGAATTTCCTTTATCTGATAGTTTAAAAAAGCTACCGAAAGATAAAGCGATTCAATACGCTTTAAATGGTGGCGATGATTATGAATTGCTTTTCACTGTGCCGAGTTACAAATGCGAAGCCTTTATGCAAGCAGTGTCTGAAAAATTAACTACTCATATAACCATGATTGGTGAAGTCATTTCTCAACCTAAAAGTGAAAAGCAGGAAATAGGTGTTATTCTAGATCCCAATGGTATGAATTTACGTGGAAATGGATACAACCATTTTAATGATGATATCCGTGACGAAAACAGCAGAGATTAAAGCGAAATAATGACTAGTAAGAATCCCAAAATACCTGACCTTAATCGCAAGGTGATGACCAACCCCGTACATTTCTTAGCATTTGGTTTTGGTAGTGGTTTAGCGCCTTTTGCCCCAGGGACTTTTGGTACGCTGATGGCGATACCGCTTTATTTAATAATCCAAACCCAATCACTACCCATCTATTTAGGGATTCTGGCAGTTGTTTGCATTGTCGGTATCTGGATCTGTGATAAGTCTTCAGAATTACTCGGTGTGCATGATCATTCAGGTATTGTGTGGGATGAGTTTGCAGGTTTTTTTGTAACGATGATCGCAGCACCCGCTGGATGGCTATGGGTAATTATCGGTTTTGCTTTATTCCGTCTGTTTGATATCTGGAAACCCTGGCCTATTTCGATCTTAGACAAAAAAGTTGAAGGCGGTTTGGGTATTATGGTCGATGATATTGTCGCTGGGGTTTATGCGTTGGTTTGTCTTCAATTAATACATTACCTGATGGTTATCTCTGGTTAAGCCAGTTAATTGCTTAATCTCCGTCAATTTATCGCTATTTAGATTGCCTTATTTTATTATCCCCCTTTTATAAAACTTATTTTGACTCTAATTCGTTATGTCATTTTTATGTGTCATAGCATCTAACGCCAAAGACGAGCAATTTCTCTATGAGTAAATATTACATTTCCGCCGATGAACTATTACTGGATTCCTATAAATTAGGTGCCAAAATCTACGATAGTGGTTTTAGACCAGACTTTATCGTAGGTGTTTGGCGCGGTGGAACGCCTGTGGGGATTTCTGTTCAGGAGATTCTTGAGTATTTAGGATCACCGTCTGATCATATTGCGATTCGTACTTCTTCTTACTATGGTATCGGCAAACAGCACAAAAAGGTCAAGGTGCACGGATTGGATTATATTATTCAGAACATAAACTATGAAGATCAGCTGCTACTCGTCGATGATGTATTTGATTCTGGTAGTAGTATTCAGGCAATTGTCGATACATTACTGATCAAGTCCAGACGTAATACTCCCAAAGATATTCGTATCGCTACACCTTGGTATAAGCCAAATAATAATAAAACGGAAAGAGTTCCGGATTATTATTTGTATGAGACAGATAAGTGGTTGGTGTTTCCGCACGAGTTACAAGGTTTAACAGAAGAAGAAATCTTTGAAAACAAACCCGGTGTTAAAGAGATTTTAACAAATAGAGCTTAGAAGAAGTTTTTAAAATAAGATGATTGATTTTTAAGCGCTTTCGATAATATACAGACTCTGTAAATGTAAACTTTCAATGTCATTTCTATAGATATTTAGATAAATAAAGTATGAAAAAAACCCTCTAAAAGTAGGGCGGTGTGTTAAATCAATTCTTCCATACCTAATATCATAATTATCACAGGCTTACTGGTAAATACGACCAAACATCCGTATCATTCACGAAAAATTTTATATCGCTATATAAATAGTTGTTTATGTAGCTTTTTGTATCAATAAAACCCATCAGTATAAACAGGAAAACACAGGCAAAATACAGTGTCAGATTCGTTAGTTAGTATCCGAGATGTACATTTTTCATGGAACCCAAGACGTGAAATATATACGGGTGTCAGTCTAGAAATTCCAGAAGGTAAAATTACCGCAATTATGGGACCTAGTGGTACAGGCAAAACAACATTGTTGCGCTTGATTGGTGGACAGTTACGACCTAGTAGCGGCAGCGTACAAGTAGCTGGCGAAGAAATTCCAAAATTGAATAGAGAAAAACTATACAAAGCGCGCAGACGCATGGGTATGTTGTTTCAGTCCGGTGCTTTACTTACGGATTTAAGCGTGTTCGAGAATATCGCGTTTCCGATTCGCGAGCATTATGATTTTACCGAATCAATGATACGCGACATCGTTCTGATGAAACTCGAGTTAGTAGGATTGCGTGGTGCCAGAGATTTAATGCCTTCAGAACTATCTGGTGGTATGAAACGTCGAGTTGCACTGGCTAGAGCTATCGTTTTAGATCCATTACTCATGATGTATGACGAACCTTTTACCGGGCTAGATCCTGTTACCCTCGGAACGATTGTTACTTTGATTAAAGAACTGAACGAGTCGCTGGGGCTTACCAGTGTCATTGTGTCGCATGATATTCGCGAAACTTTTTCAATTGCTGATCATGTGTGTATCTTGTCAGAAGGTATAATCGTTGCAGCGGGTTCTCCTGAAGAATTAATGAATTCAGATTCTGAATTTGTACAACAATTTGTGAATGGTAAACCTGATGGACCAATGCCATTTCATTATCCTGCGGGTGATTACACGCAAGATTTGCTGGATGGTGATATCTGATGCTGAATTTTTTGCAAACAACTGGCGCACATATTATCGATACGCTTTCTAATCTTGGGAAAGCTACGCTATTTTTATTCAATGTTTTGTTGGGTTTAAAAGACGTTCTACTCAGACCTAAAGTGTTTGTGCGTGAGCTCTATTCGGTTGGCGTACTATCGATGCTTATCATTATTTTTTCTGCGATATTCGTAGGAATGGTAATGAGTCTTTTAGGTTATATAACACTGGTAGACTTTGGCGCGGAAGAGTCACTCGGGCTACTAGTATCGTTATCTTTGATTCGAGAATTAGGGCCGGTGTTAAGTGCTTTATTATTCTCAGGTCGTGCCGGCTCAGCGTTAACTGCAGAAATTGGTTTAATGAAAGCCACTGAACAACTCGCCAGTATGGAAATGATGGCAGTTGACCCAGTTCGAAGAATTATTGCTCCACGTTTTTTTGCAGGCTTAATTACGCTACCTATTTTAACTATAATATTTATGGCTATCGGAATCTATTCGGGTTATCTGGTAGGTAGTGTTTGGTTAGGCGTAGATGATGGCTCTTTCTGGTCACAAATGCAGAGTAAGGTTGAATTTAGACACGATATCGTTAACGGAATCATCAAGAGTGTGGTGTTTGCGTTTGTTGTCACCTGGATTGCCGTATTCCAGGGATATAATGCGATGCCAACTTCTGAAGGAGTCAGCAGAGCGACGACTAATTCCGTCGTTTATTCGGCATTGGCAGTATTGGCGCTCGATTTTATTCTTACTGCGTTAATGTTTTCAAACTTTTAAAAAAATAATTATTGATAGGTTTTATTATGGGTTCTTCAAGAACAGCTGAAATTACAGTAGGTGCTTTATTCGTACTAGGTGTGCTGGCACTTTTTGCATTAGCAATGAATGTTAGTAACATATCCAGTTTTAGCGCTGATAAAGGTTTTAACGTTACTGCAAAGTTCGGTAATGTTGGAGGCCTAAAAACTAAAGCAAAGGTTACTTTGTCGGGCGTAACTGTCGGTCGAGTGACTGAGATTTTTTATGATAAAAAATCATTTAGAGCGACGGTAGTCATGGCGATTGATCCTCAATACGATTACTTGCCAGAAGATACACAGGCGAGTATTTACACTGCGGGGTTACTCGGTGAGCAATACGTTTCATTAGAACCTGGCGCTGAAGAAGTATCATTAAAAGAAGGCAGTGTGATCCAGTTGACTCAATCAGCCGTAGTATTGGAAGAAATAATAGGAAAAGTACTGGTTAGCCTTACAACCAAATAATTGTAAGTATATGTAACTTTTTGTAACCAAAAGAATAATTGATGAACTTTAGTCTCTATAAAGAAACTAATAAGTATCTAATTTAAATAGGAAAGATTTAATGATTAATTCAATCGCTAAGCAGCTTATGGCGCATACTAAAAAAATGGCCTTTTTGCTAATGCTTGTAACTTTTACAACGTCAGTTTGGGCGAGTGATGTTGATGTTGCTGAGAAGAAAGTGGTAGATGTTACAAGTAGTGTCGTTAATTTACTTGAGAAAAACGAAGCTCAATATAGCACTGATATCAATGCATTAAATGCCATGGTCAGAAGAGAAATATTGCCACTAATTGATTTTGATGCAATGTCTAAATTGACATTGGGTCAACACTGGAGAACAGCGACACCTCAACAACGTCAACGTTTTATCAATGCATTTCGTGAAATGTTAGTTAAAAGCTACGCAAAGTCGATGCTTAAATATAAGGGAGCGAATATTAAAGGTGTAAATTCTGTACCAAATAGTAAGCCTGGTTACGTACTTGTTCGGACAGTAGTGACTCCAAAAGGTGCGGCACCGATTAAAGCGGATTACAGTGTTCGTAATGTCGGCGGAGTCTGGAAAGCTTATAACGTAGAGATTGCAGGAATTAACCTAATCACCAACTTTCGTACTAACTTTACCCGTGAAGCGAGTACAAGTGGTTTGGAATCATTAATTACAAGAATTGAAAAAAGTGGCAGTTAATAGCTGATATTAGTAGTTAATTTATGACTAACCCTAAGTGAAAACGCTGTGAATAATCTAAATAATGAACCCACCAATAGTAAAGCTTCAGAAATAGTCGTTAGTAGCGATGGGTTTAAAATAACGGGAGCACTTGTTTACTCAAGTGCTTCTTCGTTGCTTGAAAAAAGTATGGCCTTGATGAAAACCCAGTTCAAAACGGCTGATGCAACATTCAATTTTGATTGTTCCGAAGTTACTCGAATCGATAGTGCGGGTATCGCTTTATTGGTCGAATGGAAAAGAGCCTGTGACCAGAATAACAAGCAATTCTCAATCACCAACCTCCCAGATCAGGCCAAGTCTTTGGTCGAAACCTACCGTCTAAAAAACGTACTTCCGTACAATATTTCTTAGCAAAAAGCCTTAACGTTTGTCCGCAATAGTTAAAATTCAAAATACCAACGTTTAATAAAGGTTTTTAACGCATTAATCGTGTATTAAAGGTGCATTTAATCATCATAATTCGTTATTATGCACCCTTTTGCTTTTAGGGCTGATACGTTCATGCAGGTTTTCCAGATTGAAGGTGGTACACCATTAGAAGGTGAAGTTGTAATTTCAGGTGCAAAGAATGCTGTTTTGCCTTTACAGGCAGCTGCATTATTAGCGGATGGGAAGATGACTATTCGTAATGTTCCACGTCTTAAAGATGTTGCTACATTGGCATCCTTGCTAGAAGGCATGGGCGTCACTGTAAATATCGACAAAGACAATAATATCACCACTGATACCTCAACCATCAAAAACCAGGTTGCTCCTTATGAACTCGTTAGAACCATGCGAGCTTCTATTTTGGTACTTGGTCCTCTTGTAGCTAAATACGGTTACGCTGAAGTATCTCTTCCTGGCGGTTGCGCCATCGGAAGTCGTCCGGTCAATATCCATTTAACCGGCTTAGAGGCTATGGGTGTTGAGATCACTGTCGATGAAGGTTTCATTCGTGCTAAAGCAGATAAGCTTATAGGTGCAACCATTGTGATGGAAGCTGTCACCGTTACCGGTACAGAAAACTTATTGATGGCTGCGGTATTCGCAGAAGGCACGACAGTTCTTGAAAACGCCGCGCGTGAACCAGAAGTCGTAGACCTTGCCAATTGCTTAATCGCCATGGGCGCTAAAATAACGGGTGCAGGTACTAATACCATTACTGTTACAGGCGTAAAAAAACTAAAAGGAATCGATTATTCGGTACTGCCAGACAGAATTGAAACAGGCACTTATCTAGCAGCCGCCGCTATTACCGGTGGTAAGGTTAGATGTGTAAATGCTGCACCAGAAACACTAGATGCTGTTTTACAAAAATTCAGGGAATGTGGCGCTAGTGTCGAAGTCGGTAAAGACTGGGTTGAATTAGACATGCGTGGCCGCAAATTAAAAGCTGTAGACATTCGAACTGAACCACATCCAGCATTTCCTACCGATATGCAAGCACAGTTTATGGCAATGAATTGTGTCTCAGAAGGTATTGGGGTGGTGGTCGAAACCATCTTTGAAAACCGAATGATGCATGTTGCGGAGCTTATGCGTATGGGTGCAAATATTCGTCTTGAAGGAAATACGGCAATAGTTGCAGGCATGCCTTCATTAAGAGGCGCTCCGGTAATGGCTACTGACCTTCGTGCCTCTGCCTGTTTAATTCTTGCGGGTTTGGCGGCTAAAGGTATAACCATCGTTGATCGTATTTATCATACTGATCGTGGTTATGAAAAGATTGAAGAAAAGTTGACCAAGATCGGCGCCAAGATCAAGCGAAGCTAGTAACCTTTATTTAAATTTAGATAGATATAATTCATCTTATGAAAGAAACCTTAACAATAGCACTATCCAAAGGCCGTATCTTTAAAGAGACTATGCCTCTTTTAGAAGCCGCTGGTATACAAGCACTGGATGATCCTGAAACTAGTCGGAAGCTAATTTTAGATACCAATCATGATGATGTGAAGTTAGTCATTATCAGAGCGACCGATGTACCTGTTTATGTACAGTACGGTGCCGCTGATTTAGGTGTAACAGGTAAAGACGTGTTAATGGAACACGGTGGTGAAGGATTATATGAAATGCTCGATTTAAAAATCGCGCGTTGTAAATTGATGACTGCGGGTTTCGCTGACAAACCGTTACCTGAAGGACAATTAAAAGTAGCGACTAAATTTGTGAATTGCACACGTAATTATTTTGCTGAACAAGGTCGTCAAATCGAATTGATCAAACTTTATGGTTCTATGGAGCTCGCTCCAATCGTTGGTCTTGCAGATATTATCGTGGATGTGGTTGATACCGGTAATACATTAAAAGCTAACGGTTTAGTGCCGTTGGAGCACATGGCTGATATTAGCTCTCGAATAGTCGTTAATACGGCGTCTATGAAAACCAAACACCAAAGATTAAGCACATTACTTGATCAGCTTAAACAAGCGGTTAATTAAAATTGTTACGAAAATAACCTTTGAATCTTAGACAAGCCAAGCGTTATTGAAAAAATACACAAAGAATACAGAACTACACACATACAAATTACTTAAGCGAAACTATCTCTATGAGTACAGAAACTAAATACCAAACAGACGATTTACGTATTATGGGCGAAACAGAAGTACATTCTCCAGCTACTTTATTAGAGGATTATCCTCTATCAGATAAAGCGGCAGAAACAGTCTTTACCGCGCGTAATATGATTCATGATATCTTGCATGATAAAGATGATCGTGTGCTGGTAGTGGTTGGCCCATGTTCTATTCATGACCCTAAAGCGGCCTTGGAATATGCTGCGCGTCTGGCAAAAATGCGCGAAGAATTAAGCGATGATTTACACATTGTGATGCGCGTTTATTTTGAGAAGCCTCGAACCAGTGTGGGTTGGAAAGGATTGATCAACGATCCTGATTTAACGGGTAAATTTAATATCAATAAAGGTTTACGTGTAGCGCGAAGCTTATTGAAAGACCTGGCAGAGCAGGGAATGCCAACAGCGACAGAATACCTGGATTTAATCTCGCCGCAATATGTCGCAGATTTGATCTCTTGGGGCGCTATTGGTGCACGTACCACGGAATCACAAGGTCATCGTGAATTAGCGTCTGGCATGTCCTGTCCAATCGGTTTTAAAAATGGCACCTACGGTAATTTAGATATTGCTATTAATGCGATTAAATCAGCTTCGCATTCTCATCACTTCATGTCTTTGACTAAAGCTGGTCATTCTGCGATTTTTACCACAAAAGGTAATAATGATTGTCATATCATTTTACGCGGCGGTCGTAGACCGAACTACGACGAAGTAAGTGTGTCTGAAGCATTAGAACAACTCGAGAAAGCAGGTCTGAGTAAAAAACTCATGGTTGATTTTAGTCATGCTAACAGCAATAAAGACTTCAAAAATCAGCCGAAGGTTGCGCATAATATCGCCGGACAAATTGCTCGTGGAGAGCATGGAATCTGCGGTGTCATGATCGAAAGTCATTTGGTTGAAGGAAATCAGAATGGCGAAGGCAAAAACCTCGATGATTTAACCTATGGACAAAGCATCACAGATGCGTGTATTAATTGGGAAACAACTGAGACAGTATTGCGTGAGTTAGCAGAAGCTGTTGCGAAACGTCGTACCTTGAATCAGTAAAAACACATACTGAAACGTATTAAACAGAAGAAATATTATGGATATCCAACGATTAAACACAAACGAAACTGATTTCTGGAAGAAGCTTGATAAGCGCCTAGCGTGGGATAGTGAGTCTGATCATAGTGTTATCGAAACGGTTAACGGAATCTTGGCTGATGTTAAATCCAATGGTGATAAAGCAGTCATTGAATACACCAATAAATTTGATCGCATGCAGGCAACCTCATTTGCAGAGTTAGAGATTCCACAATCTCGCTTACAGGAAGCACTTGAAAATATTACTGCAGAGCAAAGAACGGCTTTAGAAAAAGCAGCAGCGCGCATCAAAAGCTATGCTGAACACCAAACCATGGATTCATGGAGCTACACCGAAGAAGATGGCACGGTGCTAGGGCAGCAAGTTACTGCATTAGACAAAGTGGGTCTCTATGTACCCGGCGGTAAAGCCGCTTATCCTTCATCAGTATTGATGAATGCGATTCCAGCTAAAGTTGCGGGTGTACCTGAGTTAATCATGGTTGTACCAACGCCTGATGATGAGGTAAACGAACTAGTATTCGCTGCTGCTGCGATATCCAATGTCGATCGTGTATTCTCGATTGGTGGTGCTCAGGCAGTTGCTGCATTAGCGTATGGTACTGAAACCGTACCGCAGGTTGATAAGATCGTTGGTCCAGGTAATATTTATGTAGCTACGGCAAAGCGTATGGTATTTGGCACCGTAGGCATCGATATGATCGCAGGTCCATCTGAGATTTTAGTGGTTTGTGATGGTAAGACAGATCCAGACTGGATTGCGATGGATTTATTCTCGCAAGCGGAACACGACGAAGATGCACAATCTATTCTGGTTTCACCGGATGCGGATTTCATCGAAAGCGTTATGCAAAGCATCGACAAGTTGATTGAAGAGATGCCACGAGCCGAGATCATCAAAGCGTCATTACAAGGCCGTGGTGCGGTTATTCAGGCGAAAGATATGGATGATGCGATCGAAATCGCAAACTACATTGCTCCTGAGCATTTAGAGCTTTCTGTTGATGATGCAGAAGAAGTGGCTAAGCGTATCAAGCACGCTGGTGCGATCTTTATGGGTCGTTACACGGCTGAAGCCTTAGGTGATTACTGCGCTGGTCCGAATCACGTACTGCCAACATCAAGAACTGCTCGTTTCTCATCACCTTTAGGGGTGTATGATTTCCAGAAGCGCTCTTCACTGATTGGTTGTTCTGCCGATGGTGCATCCGAGTTGGGTAAGATCGCTTCGACACTGGCTCATGGTGAAGGCTTAACGGCTCATGCTCGTTCTGCTGAGTACCGAATCAAGTAATTAATCAGTTCATTTAGATTTTAGGTCACCCCCCTACTTATAGGCACTTTTTTTAAAAAGTGCCTATAAGTAGGGGGGTGACCCAGGGCAAACGCATTAAAAATTGTTAATTTCAAATAACTTATGAGATATTCCTGATTTTTATATCAGGAGTATGT
>NZ_CANLZW010000033.1 GCF_947495625.1 uncultured Cocleimonas sp. | reverse complement strand
ATTTAGTAGCATCGTGATCCATTAGTTTTTTCTATTCGAAATGGGATTATTTACTTGACGGTGAACAGAGTATCTTTCGTGGCGTTTTTTTCATCCCTTTTCTAAATGGCAAAACGTGCTGATGCGTGACGAAATGGCAACTCATTTTTGTTTTTTAAAAATGATATTGCAATTTATGCTCTGTAAGGCACTTTCTATAGATTTAAGCTTGACCTGCTGGTATTTTTATTCAGAATAGCCACCCTGATTTTTAGGACTAAAACGCATGATTAAAGAATTTCATCCCGGCCAACGTTGGGTTAGTAATACGGAAGCAGCGCTCGGCATAGGCTTTATCGAAAAGGTTGAAGGTCGCCATCTGACTATTATCTTTCCTGCTGTTGATGAAACTCGCGTTTATGCGACTGACAATGCTCCTTTGAATCGCGTTAAGTACCCTGTTGGTGAAGTGATCAGCACCGAAGGTGAAGGCAGTAAAATTAATATCACGGGTCATTCAGAGCATAATCATTGCATTGTCTATAAAGGCATTGATGAAAACGGTGAAGAAGTACAGATTCATGAGTTGGAACTGGATAGTTTTTCTCAGTTCAGTCAGCCACAAGATCGTTTATTTGCCGGCCAAGTAGATAAAACCACGCACTTTGAACTTCGTGTGGCTACACAAGAGCATCTGCATCGCCAGCAACAATCAGATAGTTACGGACTTGCTGGTCCACGTATTCAACCTTTATCGCATCAGCTTTATATCGCTCACCAAGTGGCTCGTCGTCATGCACCACGCGTGCTACTGGCTGATGAAGTTGGCTTGGGTAAAACCATCGAAGCGGGTTTGATTCTGCATCAACAAATTCTTACGGAACGCGTTAAACGCGCACTGATTGTTGTGCCCGAAACACTCACTCATCAATGGCTTGTTGAAATGCTACGTCGTTTTAATCTGCATTTTACCGTTTTAGATGAAGAGCGATGTTTTGCGATTGAAGATGAAGGTGACGAAGAAACTCACATCAATCCCTTCGAAAGCGCCCAATTAGTCCTGTGCAGTTTATCTTTCCTTACTGAAAATCCAATGCGTCACCAGCAAGCGGCTGATGCTGGCTGGGACATGATGATTGTCGATGAGGCACATCACTTAAACTGGAGTGAAAAACACACCAGTAATGAATACCTGTGCATTGAGTCACTCGCTTCAAAAATTCCTAGCTTATTATTGCTTACAGCAACTCCTGAACAATTAGGTGTTGAGGGTCATTTCGCTCGATTACGCCTGTTAGACCCTGATCGTTTTTACGATTTACACAAATACGTCGAAGAAGAGAAAAACTACAAACCAGTCAATGATTTAGTGCAATGGCTGCAAGATGAAAACAGCGAACCTAACGATACGAAAATGCTCGCTGAACTAGAAAAATACCTCGGTAAAGAAGCTGTTGCCAGCTACCAAAAAGACTACGAAACCGATCACCTCATTCAAGATCTGCTGGATCGACACGGTACTGGCAGAGTGCTTTACCGAAACACACGTGATTCAGTAGGTGGATTTCCAGAACGCGAACTGCATAGCTATGCCTTGGAAGCGCCTGAGATTTACGCCGCTGACTCAAATGACCTTGAGCAACAATTACATCCTGAAAATGGACATGATGCCGACAACTGGTTAGCTGAAGACCCTCGTGTCGAGTGGTTAGAAGACTGGCTGATTGAAAATCCAAAAGACAAAGTACTGTTAATTTGTGCTCATGCTGAAACAGCTCTAGCGCTTGAAGAGCACTTACGTTTAAGAACATCAATAAACGCGACAGCCTTCCACGAAGGCTTGAACATTATCGAGCGTGATAGAGCGGCCGCTTATTTCGCTGCACAAGCGAAAGATGGAGAAATCGGCGCGCAGATTCTTTTGTGTTCTGAAATAGGCAGTGAAGGCAGGAACTTCCAGTTCGCACATCACCTGATCTTATTCGATTTACCCCTAAATCCGGATTTGTTAGAGCAGCGTATTGGTCGTCTTGATCGTATTGGGCAAACCAGCACGATTAAAATACATGCGCCTTATTTCAAAGATACAGCGCAAGAAAAATTGCTCAACTGGTATCACCAAGGCTTAAACGCTTTTCAACATGTTTGCCCGGTGGGTCACAGCATTTTCGAAGTGTTCGAGAATGAATTACGCCGTGAATTGATTACTACAGACAATGATAACTTTGAAGACCTCATTACTCGAAGCAAAGCATTAGCAGATGAAACACTCGAGCAAATGCAGCAAGGTCGAGATCGTTTATTAGAATTAAATTCGTGCAATAAAGAGCATGCTGAAGAAGTCATCGATGAATTAATCACCACCATGAATACGGCTGAATTAAGTGGCTATATGGATGCGGTTTTTGATGAATATGGTGTAGATCAGCAAGGTCATGGTATTGATAGCTTTATCCTTAAGCCAACCGATCACATGATCAATTCCGACTTTCCGGGCTTAAGCGATGAGGGCTTAACCGCCACCTATCAACGTGATTTAGCGCTATCTCGCGAAGATATGCACTTTATTAGCTGGGAACACCCGATGGTGACTGGCGCAATTGATATGATTTTAACCAGTGAATTTGGTAACGCGACATTCTGCTCAATCGCACTGAAAAAAGCGCAAGTCCCTGCTGGAACGCTGATTTTAGAGTCAATTTATACGATTAATTGTCCTGCACCCAGCTTCTTACAAGTGCATCGTTATCTGCCTGTATCCAGCGTTAGAGTTGCGGTTGATAACCACAATCGTGATTTGAGTAAATTCCTTAAGCATCAACAGATTAATCAATTGGCAGAGCGTGTTAACAAACGCACTACGCAAGATTTAATCCAGCATGCGCGTCCTCAAATTCAAACATTGATCGATACTGCGAATAAATTAGCGAAGCCTCAACAAGCAAAAATCATCGAGGAAGCACAACAAAGATTTGCAGTGACAGCGAAAGATGATTTAGAAAGACTGCAGGCTTTGGCTAAAGTGAATCCGAATATTCGTGCTGAAGAAATTACGCAACTGGAAGAAAACCAGAAAGCGTTAGCGGGTTATTTAGCAAATGCACAATTGAAGCTGGATGCGATTCGAGTAGCGCTGGTTACAGAGTAACTCGATATTACTATTACAACTTCTATAAAAAACCCCCTCAAAGTAGGGGGGTGACTTATTCTATTTTACCCTCTACCTCTATAAGGCGGAACGCCCTGCTCTGGCACCCAGACACCTTTCGGGATTTCGCCTTGCGCAAAAAATACGTCAATCGGTATGCCGCCACGTGGATACCAGTAACCGCCGATGCGTAACCACTTCGGGGCAATTTCATCAATAATGCGGCGCGCGATACTTACCGTACAATCTTCATGAAATGCGCCGTGATTTCTAAATGCACCAAGAAATAGCTTTAGTGATTTACTCTCTACCAATTTCTGATCTGGAATATAATCAATCATTAAATGGGCGAAATCGGGTTGAGCCGTCATTGGGCATAATGATGTAAATTCTGGTGCGGTAAAACGCACCACATAATCAACGTCTGACTGTGGATTTTCTACACTTTCTAAAATCGCAGTCTCTGGAGAATCAGGCAGTTTTGTATCCCCACCTAATTGTTGCAGGTTTTCGTAGATGTTTTTATCGCTCATGCTATATCTCTAATTCAATTTAGCGAGATTATATCTAATTCCATCTCTCTATCTATAGCTACTTTTTAGACTGTAGGTAGTCAGACAAAGGTTTGCTATTATCCTTTCATGCAAGCACCTGATAAAAAACCACAAAAACAATCAAGAGTTAGACGTGGTTTTTTATCCGCATGGAAACGATTCGGGCGTTTTGTCATCAACACCTTCTACAGTCGTTTTGAAGTCAGCGGTGAAGAGACTATTCCGAATGATGCGGGCGTCATCTTGTGCGCTAATCATGTGAACGCATTGATTGACGGTGTTGTATTGCAAGCATCAACCAAAAGAAACATTCGACCCTTAGCCCGCAGCGGCTTATTCGAAAACCCCATTCTCAGGCCTATTTTGCAAACTATTGGGGCGGTGCCGATTTATCGACGCAATACCGAAACCAGCGATACCTCTAAAAACGAAGACAGCTTTTCGCAAGTTTATAAGCTGTTGGCTGAAAAAGAGACGATTGTTATTTTCCCTGAAGGGCAAAGCCACGCCAATCCTTATGTTCAGGAGATCAAAACAGGTGCAGCGCGTATGGCGCTTGGAGCAATCAAAGCCAATGGCGTTGCCCCTGTCGTTATTCCTGTAGGCATGACTTTTACACGAAAGAAGCGTGCTAGAACCGAAGTTTTAGTGCGTTACGGTAAAGCCATTGATCTATCTGTAGATGAAGAAATGAGCGAGCAAGATGCCGTTCGCTTGATTACTTTACGCGTTAAACAAGGGATTGAGTCGGTTACCTTAAATACTAAATCCTGGAAAGACATGGCATTGGTTCATCGACTAGAACGCTTTTTTGCGTTGCGCGGTGGCAAACGACGAAAAACCAGTCTCACCCAACGTTTTACCGCACTTCAACGACTCATAGAAGCACAGGATTTATTACAACAGCACGAGCCAGACAAAGTACGCAGCCTGATGAGCAAAATGCGCATGTTCGAACGCCTCTGTGATGCCTGCGGTATCGACCATTACCACCTTGCGGTTAATTACAAACCGCTATTTTTGATCCTGTACACCTTAAGGACTCTGGGTATCGTTTTGATCGGTTTCCCAATTGCGCTATGGGGAATTCTAAACAGCATTATCCCGTTTAAGCTTACAGAATATTTAACCCGAAAATTATCAAAAGACGTAGATCAGTACGACACAGCGCGTGTTCTGATTGGGATGTCTGCCTTTAGTTTATTCTGGGGAATCCAGAGCTACCTCATATACGACAACTTCAGTTTGCACTGGGCGATTATCTATCTCACCAGTCTCTTTATCAGCGCGGTGGTCGCGATATCATTACAAGGAGAATACCGCCGTACATTGGTAAATCTGAAAGTCTTTTTTCTGTTTATGCGCAAGCAAGACCTCAAGGCTTACTTAGAAACGAAAAGAGATGAATTAGAAGTTGAATTGGCTCAAATGGTTCGTATAGCGAAACGTTTATCTAAAACTGAAAAGTAGATAATAAATGAAAGCCACCCCCCTACTTTGGAGGCCTTTTTTCATTTAATCACTTCTAAGAAGTATGTGATAGGATTGCGCCATGACAGATATAAATAGATCAAAAAACAAGCAAGCTATCGCTAAACCCATTCATTCGGACACATTTACTTTCCCGGTTCGTGTCTACTACGAAGACACCGATGCAGGTGGTGTTGTGTATCATTCGAATTACATCAGTTTCTTCGAAAGAGCCCGTACTGAGTGGCTTAGACACCTAGGTTATGAATTGGATGTGCTCTCTGAAGAGCAGCATGTAATCTTCGTGGTAAAAGCACTCAATTGTGATTATTTACGTCCTGCGCTATTTAATGACGAACTTTTTGTCTCCGCTGAAATCTTAAAGCTGGGAAACACCAGTATCACCTTTGAACAAAAGATACTTCGTGAAGTAAAAGATGCCGATGACAGAGATGGTTCTGAAGAAAAAACGTCAGAAAAACGTTACGAAACCTTAGCAATTGGAAACGTCACCGTAGTCAGTGTCGATACCATTAAGTTCAAACCGAAACGCGTACCAAAAAATATTTTAGAGAGAATACAAAATGTCATTTGACCAAACTATTTTAAAACTCATTATGGACGCCAGCCTTATCGTTAAGGTGGTAATGGCCATTTTAGTTTTAGCTTCACTCGCATCATGGACATTGATGTTGATAAAAAGCAGTCAATTGAGCAAAGCACAGAAAAAACTCGAAATTTTTGAAGACCGCTTCTGGAGTGGAATCTCTCTTAATAAACTCTATAGCGATCTGGCTAATCGTAGCGATAAAGATGGCATGGCCGCGATCTTTTTTAATGGCTATCACGAATATGCGCGCTTAAACAAAGGTGCAACACCTAGGCACTTACCGCCAACTGATACAGCTCACCGTGCCATGCGAGTTGCAGAAACCCGCGAAATGGATAAGCTTGAACAAAACCTGTCTTTCTTAGCAACCGTCGGTTCTACCAGTCCGTATATTGGTCTGTTCGGAACGGTATGGGGAATCATGAATTCATTCATTTCTTTAAGTGAGATGAAACAGGCAACGCTAGCGGTAGTCGCTCCCGGAATTGCAGAAGCCTTGATTGCAACTGCAATTGGTTTATTCGCGGCGATTCCTGCGGTAATTGCCTACAACCGATTCAGCGATAAAGTCGATCGTATAGCCGTTCGTTATGAAAACTTCCGTGAAGAATTTACCACCTTGTTAGAGCGCCAGGCGCACATCAAGAAGGATGCTCAGTAATGTCTCGTCGTTTTAAAAAACGTCGCGCTATGGCAGAGATGAACGTCGTACCTTATATCGACGTCATGCTCGTGCTATTGGTCATCTTTATGGTAACGGCTCCAATGATGCAATCTGGCGTTAATGTGAATATGCCAGACGCCGATGCAGCGATGTTAGAGAGCGACAGCAAGCAACCGCCTCTGTATATATCAATCAGGGAAAATGGGGAAATAAGCCTTGGGGAGTCAGATGAGGTGATTAGTACCACTGAACTAACCGAACAAATGAAAGGTCAATTAGGTGAGACAGGAACACGTCCTGTATACATACGCGCAGATGGTAACGCAATACATACTTATGTAACACGAGCCATGATTGCAGCGCAGAAAGCAGGCGCAAAAAAGATCAGCTGGATGACAGATCCAGAATCTAATAATTAATACATTATCTACAAGATAAGCAATAAAAAGACATGTTAAAAGTACTATTAAGACACCCGGGGGCAGTACTAGGCGCAATTATTTTGCACCTGTTATTGGGTGGATTATTCTTTTTCAGTTTTGATTGGTCCGAGAAGCCAGATCTTCATGAAGCCGGAATTCCCATTGCGATTATCACAGAAGGTTCTTTAGAAACTCAGGCAAATAGTGTTGCCGAGGAAGAATCAGCAAAACCGTCTGAAAAACAAATTATCAAAGAGAAGCAAGAAGCGACGGATGCCAAGGAAAAGGCAGAGAAACTAGAACAACAAAAAATCGCTGAAGCGCAGAAAAAAGCCACCGCGGAAAAAAAGAAAATAGCAAAAAAACAAGCCGAAGCACAAAAGAAAGCTGAGGCTGAAAAACAAAAAGCGGCACTAGCTGCAGCTCAGGCATTAAAACTGAAAAAAGAATCCGACAACAAAAAACGTCTTCAGTTAGAAGCTAAACAGGAAGAAGAACGTCTGGAACGCGAAGCCGCAGAGCAAGAAAAAGCGATCGCAGAACGAGAAGCCCAAAGAAAAGCAGATGAGGCAGAAAAAGCTCAAGCTGAAAAGGCACAGGCTGAAGCGGAAGCTAAGGAACAAGATAAAAAAGAACAGACGGCAAAATTAGAAGCTGAGCAAATAGAAAAAGAGAAAAAATTAGCTGCTAAAAAAGCGGCGGAAAAAAAGGCAGAAGAAAAAGCCGAAAAAGAAGCTGAACGCAAAGCTCAAAAACTTGCTGAAAAGAAAGCTAAAGACAAAGCCAAGAAAGAAGCGGCAAAGAAGGAAGCCGCGAAGAAAAGAGCAGAAGAAAAGAAACAGGAACGGCTAGCCAAAGAAAAAGCTGAGAAAAAAGCCGCAGCACTCGCAGCCGAGCGCAAAAAAGAGAAAGAGGCTGAAGAAGCTGCCGAACGCAAACTCGCAGAAAAGAGAAAAGCAGAGGAAGCAGAACGTGCTAAGGCTGCGAAAGAAAAGGCAGAAAAAGAAGCGGCAGCCAAAGCAGCAGCAGAAAAGGCTGAACGTGAAAAAGCTGAAGCATTAGCGGCAAAGAAAGCGGAATATCATCGTAAATGGCAAGAAGCTCAAGCGAAGAAAAAAGCAGAAGCCGCCGCCGCAGATGCCAAAAGAAAATCTGATGCAGAAGCAGCAGCTAGAAACAAATCGTTAGAAAAAGCTAAATACGGTGCTTTGGTTTCATGGGGCGGAAAAATACAGCAACACGTAAAAAGGCGTTGGCATCCACCTCCAGGAACAAAGGGAGAACAGGCAAAAGTTAGAATCACCATTTCTAATAGTGGCTTTATTTCAAGCGGGATACAGATAAAATCCTGTAGTGGCAATCCTGAGTTTTGCGCATCGGTGAAAGAAGCGTTCGAACGCTCAGAACCGTTACCCAGACCGCCGAGCAAATATAATTTAAGCAAATCAGATCGAACTATTACGTTTAAAATGGACTAATCAATTATGATTAAAAAATTTCTATCGCATTTTCTATCCCCTTCTCTATCCCGTTTGCTATTGCAACCCATAGCGCTTGTCGTTTTACTTGCTAGCAGCGTCCCTGCGCTTGCAGAGTTAGAATTAACGATCTCTAAAACCAGCGACGACGGTATTCCTATATATATCGCGAATATTCCCGGTGGCGCGACAGGTGTGATTGAAGGTGATCTTAAACGTAGTGGTCGTTTCACTATCATTGAGCGTTCAAAAATAACTAACTTAAGCGCTTTTGGTGGAGAATTAAACGGCGGTGAATACAACGATATTACGGATTATATTGTTCGTGGCAAAGAGCATGAAGGCGGTCTTCAAGTTGAATTAATCAGCACTTCTGATAATGCTAAAACAACCTATACCATCTCTAAAAATACCAATCCTCGACGTGTTTTCCATAAAGCGGCTGACAAAATTTACGAAAAAATTACTCGTGAAAAAGGGGCGTTTGATACGCGTTTGGCTTATGTAACGGTTACCAATAAAACCAGTGACAATCGTCAATTTAGATTATATGTTTCTGATTCTGATGGGCATAAACCCCAAGTTATTTTAACCTCCAAGCAACCCATTATGTCTCCGGCGTGGTCACCCGATGGCAAAAAACTAGCTTATGTCTCTTTTGAAGATAATAGTTCTGCTATTTATGTTCAGGATATTTTCACCGGTGAGAAATTTATGCTTTCTTCACGCGAAGGAAGCAATAGCGCGCCGGCATGGTCTCCTGATGGAACTAAAGTAGCCATGAGTCTTTCATTTAATGGAAGCCCAGATATTTACATAGTTGATGCCAAAAGTGGCGATTTTACCCGCGTAACAACCTCATCGGCGATTGATACCGAACCGAGCTGGAGTGGCACAAATTCGATCGTTTTTACCTCTGACCGAGGTGGCAGCCCGCAGCTGTATCAAATTGCGGCAACAGGTGGCAAGGCAAAAAGACTGACTTTTGATGGCAAGTACAACAGTGCTGCAGATATCGCCAACAAGAAACTGGCATTTATCACAGGAAATCGTGGTGCGTACAATGTAGCTATTAAATCCCTGAGCGGAGAGGGCAAAGACTTCCTGTCAAATGGAACCTTAGACGAATCGCCCACTCTGTCTCCTAATGGCGCGATGGTTGCATACACAACCATGAAAAACGGGGAAAACTCGCTAGCGGTTGTCAGTGATAACTCAAAAGCGAGACAGTTTCTAACCTCTCCAGTTGGTGATATCAGAGAGCCTGCATGGTCTCCTTATTTAAATCACTAATTTTACTGAAAAAATTAAAGTCACTAAGCTTAAGTCACCAACCTTATGTGATTAATATATAATCAAATTCACACGCAAGAAAGGAATCAAATATGAGAAGTATCAGAACAAAGTTAGTTGTTTTACCTATTCTACTATCGGCATTAACTATTGTTGGTTGTAGTAGTCAGAATGTAGATAAAGATACTACAGCTGATGGTTCTATCACCAGCTCAACTACCACTGAAGATGGCACTAAAACGGGAACAGTAGGTGCTGGTGGCGCTTCAGGTGTTAATTCTAAAGATAGTCAGGGTGATCGTTCTAACTTTAATTATTTACCCGGTGAAAATAACGGTAATAATACAAATGATATTACGTTAGCTGGGTTAAACAACCCTGATAACTTACTTTCACAACGAATCATTTACTTCGATTATGATAAAGCCGCTATTCGCCCAGAGTACATGGTGCTAATCAATACGCACGCTAAACTACTGGCAAAATACCCTAGCCTTAAAATGCGTCTGGAAGGCCACGCTGATGAACGTGGATCACGTGCATATAATGTGGCATTATCCGAGTCACGTGCGCAATCAGTAAAGAATATTATGGGCGTTCAAGGGGCACTTAGTTCTCAAATAAAAACCATAGGTTACGGTGAGGAAATCCCGATAGTACGTGGACAATCTCAAGAGTCTTGGCAGAAAAACCGTCGTGTTGAAATCAAATACGATGACTATTGATTATCAATAGATGACAAGCCATAGAACTAAATGGGCTAGATCGAAACAAACAGATCGAAAATAATAGATGAATAAAATAATGAAAGGAATCCTATGAAAAACTTAAGCTTAGGGCTAATCCTGGGTTTATTTGTATTTTTTACTCCGAGTTTTGCTGAAGTAAACACGGAGTCAATCATCCAAATTTTTCAGCGCTTAGAAACGTTAGAGCAGAAAACCAGAGAGCTTCACGGTGAAAATGAAGTACTCACCAATCAAATCGAACAATTAAAGAAAACCCAGAAACAGGGTTTTCTTAATGTTGACGAACGTATTGATGAGCTTTCTAAGACCATTAAAGCCAGTAGTAGTCAGGGCGCAGCAAGCTCAGAAACAAAACCTGAGCCAACGGTGAAAGTGGTTGATCCCAAACCTGCCGTTGCTACTCCTGCAGCAACACCTGAGAAAAAAGAAACTCCTGTAGCAAAACCTGAGGTGGCAAAACCTTCAGTACAAACACCTCCTGCGGCCAAAACGCCAGCTGCTGAGAAACCTGCAGCGGCAAAAACGGAGGAAGCTAAACCCGAGCCAACTGCGAGCACCACAGCATCAGGATCTAGTCAGTCAAGCCCTAGAGCACCGACAGATTACGAGAAAGAAACCTATCAAGCTGCGTTTAATAAGATGGGCTCTTCACCAACTGCTGCAACCAAAGCATTTCAAGAATACATAAAAATGCAGCCAAATAGTCCACTTGCAGCTAATGCGCAGTACTGGATTGGTGAGATCATGTACTCGCACAATAACTACAAAGGTGCGGTAGATGAATTTATCAAGGTTTTACAAAAGTATAAGAACAGTAACAAAGCCCCAGATGCCGCAATCAAACTCGGCTATAGCTTTTATGCACTAAAAAACTGGCCTTATGCTCGAAGAACCTTTGAAGATGTTTTGAAATACTTCCCTAAAAATGAGAATGCAGTGAAACTGGCAACTCAACGCCTAGAGAAGATGAAGGCGGCGGGTCATTAATAGTTTTCAGTCAATTTTGACCTGAAAAATACCCCCAAAGTAGGGGGGTGGCTTATGAAATTACGAGGCCTTCAATATGAATAACGCTTCACACTATAACGCCACTGTCGTCTGGCAACGTGGCTCTCAAACCTTTTCCGATGATAAATATAGTCGTGCCCATCAATGGGTATTCGATAGCGGCACGAGTATCGCCGCGTCCTCATCGCCACATATTGTTCCCCTGCCCTATTCTGTGGACGAGAATATCGACCCTGAAGAAGCTTTCGTCGCTTCGCTATCCAGTTGCCATATGTTGTTCTTTTTATCCTTCGCAGCGAAAAATAAATGGATCATTGATAGTTATGAAGATAGCGCAAGTGGTACTTTAGAGAAAAACGAAGAAGGTAAGTTAGCGATGACGAAAGTCGTGCTAGACCCTGAAATCAAGTATTCAGGAAAAACACCCTCGAAAGAGCAAGAGGCGAAAATTCACCACCTTGCTCACGAAGCATGCTTTATTGCTAATTCTGTAAAAACAGTCGTTGAAATTAAATAATCTCAATCTGTTTCCATCACTTAGTTTGGCTTGTAAATAACCAGACTTGTTTTAACAAACGGATTCTGCGGATAACGACGCACCACTTTATCTTTTACCGCGACTGCTTCTGGTTTATGGCTATAAGGTCCAAGGCGGACTTTATAAATCGTCCGGCCTTTTGACTGACTTGCCAAAACAAATGCCGAATAACCGTCACGCGCAAAATCATTCATAACCGTTTCTGCTTGTTCCAGCTGCTTCGTTGCCATTAGCTGTACGCCATACCCTTTGAAACTATCAGAACCTGAGAACTTATTGGAAATAGTGCTTTTTAATGAGGTAAATTTTTTCGCGTTGATCAAGCCTTTATCATTCGCAATATAAGCCCCATAACCAATACCCCCAATGACGATCATAAGCATCAATTTACTTAAAATAGAACCGGTCTGTTTAGTTAAAGGCTTACGCCCGCAATAGGCTTTTTTACCTTGTAGAGCCGAAATATTCGGCGAGGTTTTCTTATTCATTTTTATATCCCCTAATGGATTTACCATTAAGAGTTATATTACTAGAGAGAACATTTATGCAAGATTAACGATAATTAAGACACTCGTATCCGTAAAATATGCCCCAAAGTAGGGGGGTGGCTTTTGCTCTTATTTAGGGCTTTCAAAGAAAACATAAGAAGTAGAGTAGTCGCTAAATTCAAAATATATTTTTTTCTTTTCATCTGCATCAACAATATCATTCAGATTTTTATCGAGATATCCGTATCCATATCGATAAGGGCGATGCTCCTCATTACCAGTTCCACCTGCTGTACTTAGCTTATCTATTTTAATAAAGCGTCTGACTAATTTCTCTCCCGCATACACTTCAAGGATTCCATTGGTTCCTGTCCAGTTATTTAATGCTCTACCGAGCTGGTTTTGGGTTTCCTGAGTACAGCCTGCCAGTGCGACTAAAATTGCGATAATAAAAAGTTTTTGTTTCATAAAATGTCTCCTATACTTGTCTTCATGATACTTTACTATGTGCATGACCCAATGTGTAGCTGGTGCTGGGGCTTTAGCCCTACCTGGTCTAAAATTCGAACGCAACTTCCTGACAATATTGAAGTGAAATACTTGTTGGGTGGACTCGCTCCTGACTCTGACGAGCCGATGCCAGAGCAAATGCAGGAAGCGATTGCGGGCTACTGGAAACGAATCCAGCAACATATTCCCGGAACTGAATTCAACTTTAATTTTTGGCAAGAATGCGAACCGAGAAGATCGACCTACCCTTCTTGCAGAGCGGTAATTGCAGCACGAAAGCAAAAACCAGAAATCGAGCGCGAGATGATCGACGCTATTCAAAAAGCCTATTATCTAAACGCAAAAAACCCCTCTAATGATGAAACATTAATCGACATTGCAGAATCATTAGGCTTAGACAAAGAAGCTTTCTCAGCTGACCTTAATTCAGCTGAAACCCAGCAACAACTTGAAGAAGAAATGACCTTTGCCAGACAAATTGGCGCGCAGGGATTTCCGAGCATGATGCTGGAGGTAGAGGGTAGATATGAATATCTACCACTGGATTATAACGACTCGAGTAAGACACTTGAACTGCTTAATCAAATCAATACCTAGAAGAAAAACCCTTGGGTCACCCCCCTACTTATGAATGCTATTTACGTTTTTGTTCTTTTAAAACGTAAATAGCATTTATGCTCCGCTAGTGGACGCGTTGGATTATCTATTACGAATCAATCAAAGACTTGGGAAGGTACTTATTCCAGGCGACTGAGTTATTACCTATGGCAAAGAAATATGGGTTTAATAATGAATCTTTAGTGTTGTAGAGCAACGGCGACATATCAATGTTCACGATCTTTCCACCCGCTTCATTCAAAATACAGTGAGCTGCAGCCGTGTCCCATTCTGAGGTTAGCCATAATCGTGGATACAAATCAGCATTGCCTTCAGCCACCATACACATTTTTAGTGAACTACCCATGCTCTGTAGATCATACTGGCCATTATCTGCTTCATAATTTTCCAGAAACTTAACCATGTCTTCGCCCGTATGCGAACGACTACCAACGAAAATAGCAGTATCCGGCACATCACGAGAATGAATCGCTTCTGGTTCAGTCGAGCTTTTATCGCTAGTCTTAAAACTCCCAAGACCTTTACCGGCAAAATAACTTAAACCCAAAGCAGGCGCATAAACAACACCCATAATAGGTTTATGTTGATCAATTAAAGCAATGTTTACGGTAAAGCTATCCCTTCGATTGATAAACTCTTTAGTACCATCCAGGGGGTCGACCAGCCAGTAGGTGTCTCTTGACGCTCTCTCTTCAAAAGGAAGATGAGCTGACTCTTCTGAGAGGATTGGAAATTGCAGGTCTAATTTTTTTAATTCTTCGTCGATGTATTTATTTGCTGCAAGGTCTGCCGATGTTACAGGGGAATCATCAGATTTAGTTTCTGTGTCGAAACCACTCTTATAAATCTCCATTATTTTTTCACCCGCACCTACTGCGATACGACGAATTTCTGGCAATAATATTAATAGCTGTTCTTGATTCATTTCTTCGGCTCTTATCGTTTATGGGTTTTTAGCTAAGTGTTGTTTTAATAAATACACTGCCGCCACACTTCTACCTTCTGCAAAATCATCTCTTTCGATGAGTTGATCTATTTCACTTAACTTCCACGGAACCACTTCAATTTGTTCAGGCTCGTCACCTTCTTCACGACGTTCAGATAAATCTTCAGCCAAAATAATATTAGTTACATGCCCCAAATAACCAGGCGCTAAACTCAATGCTTTTAACAAGGTTAGTTTACCTGATTGATAACCAACTTCTTCCATAATTTCGCGATTCGCTGCATGCAGGGTTTCTTCGCCTACTTCCACTTTGCCCTTAGGAAAAGCTAATTCATAGCGTTCTGTACCCGCTGCGTATTCACGAATTAATAGCACGGTGTCTTCTTGACCCTCTTTTCGCAGGATAGGGACAATAAGCACTGCGCCAACGCCACGACTGACTAATCGTTCATATTCTCGTTTTTCGCCGTTTGAAAACTCGAGATCCAATGCTTCTATTTCAAATAAACGGCTACTGGCAACTTTTCTGGTTTGATGTATGGTGGGTAACTTATTTTTCAATTTTTGATCGCTCATGGCTGAGGAGTTTACAGGCAGATGAAGGCAATTCCCATTGATTGGCAAAACATATCAACCGTTTTTCTTGATATGGACGGCACCCTTTTGGATTTACACTATGACAACCACTTCTGGTTAGAACATATCCCTAAACGCTATGCAGAAAAGCACGATTTGAGCATTAATGAAGCAAGTGAGCTGTTAGAGAAAAAGACATCTGCAATTGCTGGCACTCTAGACTGGTATTGTCTTGATTACTGGCAAGATAATCTGGATATGGATATTGTGAGTCTAAAACATGAAGTGGCAGAGAAAATTGCTATTCGTGAAAATGTAGTGGAATTTCTTGAACATCTTCGAGCTTTGAATAAAAGAATTGTGTTGCTTACAAATGCGCACAAAAAAACCATTGAGGTAAAGTTTTCATACATTTCTATAGAACAATATTTTGATCGTATTATCACTTCGCACGATATTGGAATCGCCAAAGAAGAAGATGGTTTTTGGGATGAACTCGAGAAGACTGAAGCTTTTTCGCGAGAACAAAGTTTATTTATTGATGATAATTTAGATGTTTTAAAAGCAGCGCAAAAATCTGGAGTAAAACATTTACTATCAATTTCTAGACCAGATTCTAATCAAGCCGCTAAAGACACTGAACATTTTATAGCTGTGGATTGCTATTCCCAATTATTAACGAGCAATAATTAATTAAAAAAGTGCCCTAAAGGTGGGGGGTGGCTTTCTTTACTTAACTTTTAGTTACAAAAGGTCGTTATAGTAGATCGCCACTCTCTTGAGAGCTTTTAGGAGCGTTTAAACCAAAATGCTGCCAAGCATGGCGAGTTGCAACACGGCCTCTTGGAGTACGCATTAAAAATCCTTGCTGAATTAAGAATGGCTCAATCACATCTTCTATAGTGCCGCGCTCTTCACCAATCGCAGCCGCAATACTTTCAACACCTACTGGGCCACCATCAAATTTTTCCATAATGGCAAGCAAGACACGTCGATCCATGTGATCGAAACCTAGATTATCTACATTGAGCATATTCAGTGCTAAATCTGAAATTTCTTTTGTGATTTTTCCATCCGATTTTACTTGTGCATAATCTCTAACACGACGTAGTAATCGATTTGCAATACGAGGCGTGCCACGCGAACGACACGCAATTTCCGCAGCGCCATTATCATCAATTTCTACCTTAATGATTCCAGCTGCTCTTTTAACGATATGCGTTAAGTCTTTAACATTATAAAATTCGAGGCGCTGGACAATACCGAATCGATCTCTTAACGGAGACGTTAATAACCCCGCTCTTGTTGTTGCTCCGACTAAGGTAAATGGAGGAAGGTCTAATTTTATTGATCTAGCCGCAGGCCCTTCACCAATCATAATATCGAGCTGAAAATCTTCCATTGCTGGATATAGGATTTCTTCTATCACGGGGCTTAAACGATGAATTTCGTCAACGAATAACACGTCGTTTTCTTCAAGATTGGTTAAAAGTGCCGCTAAATCACCCGCTTTTTCTAAAACCGGACCTGAGGTCTGTCTTAAATTAGCGTTTAATTCATTTGCAATGATGTGTGAGAGTGTGGTTTTACCTAAACCTGGAGGGCCAAAAATTAGCACATGATCAAGTGCCTCCCCACGTGCTTTGGCTGCAGGGATAAATATCTCCATCTGCTCACGAACAACCGGTTGCCCTACGTAGTCTTTTAAATATTTGGGGCGTATCTTCTCTTCGATATCATTGGTGGCATCATCCAATCCTGCCACTGGTGAAATTATTCTATCGTTACCAAAGTCGTTAAATGGGTCATCACTCACGATAAGCTGGCCTTAAGAGCTTTTCGTATAAGTTCTTCTACTGATAGCCCTTCCCTTGAATATTTTGAGACCATTTTACTGGCTTGAGCAGGTTTGTAACCTAAAGCGAGCAATGCTTCTGTTGCTTCTTCTTCCATATTTCTCGCTGAAGCAGGTATAGAAATATCTGCTTCTAATTGTCCTGAAGGCTCTGGCAAGCAATCTCTCATCTCTATAATCAGCCTTTCTGCCGTTTTTTTACCGACTCCTGGTAGTTTTGTTAAACCTGCAACATCATTGGCATGTACACGTTGGGAAAATTCGTTAGCTGTCATTCCAGAAACAATAGCTAGTGCCATTTTAGGCCCTACGCCATTTACCTTTAATAGAATCCTGAATAATGCACGCTCTTCAATTGAGCTGAATGCGTATAAGGTATGTGCATCTTCCCTAACAATCAGGTGTGTGTATAAGGTGACTTCAGTATCGATTGCTGGAAGATCAATAAAAGTAGTAAGAGAGGCAAGCAGTTCGTATCCGACACCACCCACATCTAATAATAATTCAGGTGCTTGTTTTTGTAAGATGATGCCACGTAATAAACCAATCATTTTAACAGTGCTTCCTGTAGACGTATTTTAGTAGAACCCACATGCGCGTGGCTTAACGCTATTGCCAAGCCATCCGCTGTATCTGATTGTAGTTTACCTGATAGGTTTAATAACAGTTTTACCATGTGCTGGACTTGTGATTTATCTGCATTACCCTTTCCTACAACAGCTTGTTTAATTTCGCGGGCACTGTATTCAAAAACTGGAACATTTTGCATCACAGTTGCACAAATAGCCGCCCCTCTTGCTTGCCCTAGTTTTAATGCAGAAGAAGGATTATTTGATAAGAAAACATCTTCAATAGCCATTTGGGTTGGCTGATATTCTCTTATGATTAATTCGATTTCTTTGTATATTTTTCCCAAACGTATAGGAAATGGATCGTTGCCTAAACGAATACAAGTACTGTGTACATGCTGACTGTATCGGCCATCACTATCAATAATCCCAATACCTGTAATTCTTGAGCCTGGATCTATTCCTAGAATTCTCATAATAAAACCAGTTTAATATTTAGAGGAAGTGATACAGGAACATGTTATAGAGATCTTTGTATTGCAGCGTCTCTCTTTCTTTTTAATCATTCTTTCCCCTAATTATCATTTTGATTCAAATAATAACATAGAAGGGGAAAAGTGAGATAATAGAGCTGTTGTCCTTGAAGATTAAATTTCAATCATTTCAAATTCTGACTTACCTACGCCGCAGTCTGGACATTCCCAACTCTCTGGTACATCTTCCCACTTTGTACCCGGTTCGATTCCATCTTCTGGCCACCCCTGTTCTTCCTCATAAACAAGACCGCAAACAATACACATATATGACTTCATGGTTTAAAACTCTTTAATAACTATTAGATTAATCTTTAGCATGGAGGTGGAAACTGTAATATCAAATATTCTCTATTTTAACTAAGGTTATCAATTAATTTCTATATAAATAGAAAGAATGACTCAAAAGAAAACTACCGATTATCTTGAGAATCTTCCAAATCTTCTTGAGTAACTTTAGAATGCTTAATGTGTCTTCCTAAATAAATCTAATAATAAATAGAGACAGAGTCCTTAAATAATAATGACAACGGTTCAAAACAAAAATCTTCCCAGCCTGCTAAAGAAATTAGTCGCTGATAAGAAACTAACCCAAGAAGTTGCTGAAAAGGCTGTAGCTGATTCGACTGAAAGGGGTGTTTCTATTACGACGCATCTAGCTCAGCGGAAATTAATCGATGAGAATGATCTCGCTGTTTATAACAGTAAAGAGTTCGGCCTAAGTCTAGTGGATATTGACACTATAGATATTTCTATGGATGTCGAAAGCCTGCTCCCAAAAGAAATGATGCGGAAAACTCAGCTTTATCCGCTATTCAGAATGGGTAAAGCTATTACAATTGCTGTAGCTGATCCTTTCTTTCTCTCTCACTTAAGTGATGTCAGATTTGCAACAGAGTTAATGCCTGAACCTGTCATTGTTGAATACTCTAAACTACAAAAACTTTTAAATCCTGAATACAGTGATTCTGCCGTTAGCTCAGGAATGACTATTTCTTCTGATACAGCGGCTCAAGACCTCGTTATAGAAACCAATGAATTGGAATCAGAAGAGGAAGAAGATGATTCTGGCGTAGATGTTACTGAGTTCTTAAATGAGCTTTTGTCACACGCAATTAAAAAGAAGGTTTCAGATATACACATCGAGCCTTATGAGAAAATTTTACGTGTAAGATTCCGTTTAGATGGAATGTTGCAAGTGGTAAGTATGCCACCAAAAGCCTTAGCGAGAAAAATGACTTCGCGTATCAAAGTCATGGCCCAGCTGAATACTTCTGAAAGACGTATACCGCAAGATGGTCGCATTCACTTCAGAATGGGTGAAGATAAATATATCGATTTTCGTGTCAACACATTACCTACTTTGTACGGTGAAAAGATCGTAATGCGTATTCTTGATTCTGATACTGCAGCTCTTGGCATCGACGTGCTTGGCTTTGACGACAAACAAAAAACAGACCTGTTAACGGCACTAGGCAAACCAGATGGAATGATTTTGGTAACAGGGCCTACAGGTAGTGGTAAAACAGTAACGTTATATGCCGGTCTAAATATTCTTAATACTTCAGAGAGAAACATCTCGACTGCAGAGGATCCTGCGGAAATACAGGTACCTGGTATCAATCAGGTTAACGTAAACAATAAAGTCGGACTTACCTTTGCAAGTGCACTAAGAGCTTTTTTACGTCAAGATCCAGATATAATAATGGTTGGTGAGATTCGAGACCTTGAAACCGCAGAAATTTCTGTTAAAGCGGCGCAAACAGGTCACTTGCTGTTATCAACCCTACATACAAATAGTGCTCCAGAAACACTTACTCGCTTAATCAATATGGGTGTTCCTGCATTTAATATTGCATCCTCAGTTCATTTAATTGTTGCCCAACGCCTTGCTCGAAGATTATGTAAAGAGTGTAAGGTTTTAGTTGAAGATGTTCCAAAACAGGCTCTCATTCAGCTTGGGTTCGATGAACAAGAGATAGACTCCATTGAAATATATGAGCCAAATGGATGCGGCGAATGTGCGAATGGCTATAAAGGTCGTGTAGGTATCTATCAAGTCATGCCTATTTCTTCAGTAATGGAAACTATGATTATGGATGGTGCAAATTCCTTAGAAATAGCAATTCAATCTAAAAAAGAAGGAATCAATGATTTAAGGCAATCAGCATTGAACAAAGTAAAACAAGGTGTAACTTCTCTTGCTGAATTAGAACGTGTCACTAAAGATTAATATCAGGAAATTAATATGGCAACCGCAGTAGCAAATAAAAAAAACAGTAAATTAGATCAGCCTACTTTTGTATGGGAAGGTATTAATAAAAGTGGAGTAAAAATTCGTGGTGAGAATCAAGCAACGAATGAAAACTTCCTTAGAGCTGAATTAAGAAGACAGGGCATTAGCCCAAAGTCTATCAAAAAGAAAAGCAATAGACTTTCAGGTGGGAAAATTAAGCCTGTCGATATTGCTCAATTTGCACGTCAGTTAACTACGATGATGCGAGCTGGTGTCCCGATGGTTCAATCTTTAGAACTTATCAGTAATGGTCACGAAAACCCTAAAATGCGTGAATTAATCAAAAAAATTACTAAAGATATAGAAGGTGGTGAAGACTTAGCCGGTGCGCTTTCTCATCACCCACTCTATTTTGATAGCTTATTTGTAAATTTAATAAGAGCAGGTGAACAGGCCGGTACTTTGGAAGATATGATTGACAAAGTAGCCACCTATAAAGAAAAAACTGAAAGGATGAAAGCCAAAGTTAAAAAAGCGATGATGTATCCTGTCATTGTTATTATTGCAGCGGTCGTTGTTTCGGTGATAATGCTTGTGTGGGTTATTCCAACCTTTAAAGACATATTTGCAGGTTTTGGTGCAGATTTACCTGCCTTTACACTTTGGGTTATTGGATTATCTGAATGGTTGCAGGCTAATTGGTGGTTACCCCTCATTATAACAATAGGTAGTATTGTTGGATTTACTCAGGCGAGAAGGAGATCCAAAAAGTTTCATCGTTTTGTAGACAGACTATCATTAAAAATCCCATTAATGGGAGTTATCATCAATAAATCAGCTGTTGCAAGATTTTCGCGTACACTATCAACGATGTTTGCTGCGGGTGTACCAATGGTTGAAGCGATGGACGCTGTAGCAGGAGCTACAGGCAATATAGTTTACGAAGAAGCTACCATGCAAATTAAAGAAGACACTTCTAAAGGTGTGCAACTTCATGTAGCAATGACAACTACACAGGAATTTCCTAGCATGGTAGTGCAAATGGCTAAAATAGGTGAAGAATCTGGGCGACTTGAAGAAATGCTAGATAAAGTTGCAGATTATTTTGAAGAGCAAGTTGATGATTTGGTAGATACACTATCAAAACAAATGGAACCTATGATAATGGCTGTTCTTGGTGTTTTAGTCGGTGGTTTAGTTATAGCCATGTACTTACCGATCTTTAAGTTAGGAGCTGCAGTAGGTTAAAATAATTAATCTAAAGGGCTTAGGGGAAATAAATGGAATTGATTTCACTATTGAGGGAGAACACTATGTTCTTCCTCACGGTTGTAGGGTTGTTTTCACTACTTGTTGGTAGTTTCTTAAACGCGGCTATATATCGTATTCCAATCATGTTACAGCAAGGTTGGAGGGAAGAGTGCGAAGAACTATTTGGCGGGGATCACTCAGATCCTAACCATGACTCTTCCAAAAAATTCAACTTATTCGTACCAAGATCACAGTGCCCTCACTGTGGGCATATGATTACTGCTATAGAAAATATACCGGTACTAAGTTATCTATTTTTAAGAGGAAAATGCTCCTCTTGTAAAACAGGCATCTCAATTCAATATCCTCTGGTAGAGCTAGCAACAGCTACAGTTTCAGTTTTTGTTGCGTGGAAAATTGGTTTTGGTTGGCAAACACTTGCTGCATTAATTTTCACCTGGACATTAATAACACTGTCGTTGATTGATGCGAAAACCATGTTACTACCAGACAACCTCACCATTCCATTAATGTGGTTAGGAATTGCTGTAAATTTTCAAGCAATGTTTGTAGATCTAAAAAGCAGTATCTTGGGCGCAATGATAGGCTATATGTCCTTATGGAGTCTTTTCCACTTGTTCAAATTAATCACTGGAAAAGAAGGAATGGGCTATGGTGACTTCAAAATATTAGCTGCTATTGGAGCATGGGCAGGCTGGCAAGTGTTACCTTTTACAATTTTCGCCGCATCTTTAGTTGGAGCTATCGTTGGTATATTAATGATGGTTTTACAAGGCCAGAAAGAGAGTCAACCAATACCATTTGGACCATGGTTAGCACTTGCAGGTTTTATTGGATTCATATGGAGAGAGCCCATCATAAATTCTATGTCAAATTATTTTGGTTTAGCTTAAAAGACAACTTACCAGGAAGAGTTTCCTCCTTAGGATAATACGTTAAGACATCTCATATTGAGTAATAGCCAGTGAAATTGACATACCAATAGGTATGCTGGAGACTACCTATATGAACGCTCGAACAATAAAAATGAATTTATCCAAATATGCATTGTTAATTCTCTGCATATTAATGCCCTATAAAATATATAGCGACAACAAGTTATTAAACGTAAGCATTGTGCCGCTTTCCTCTGTTCTCATTTCTACCAAAAATAGCGGCCCTGCAAATATTATTAGCACAAATCACTCTACATTGAGTGCGGAAATTACAGGCAGAGTAAATTCTATAAACACTGAAGCTGGCTCTTTTGTTCGAAAAGGGGAAAAACTCGCTTCATTAGATTGTAGAAGTTACCTTTTAGTTAAGAAACAAGCAAAAGCTGCACTGAAAGTCGCGGAAACCCAACTGAATTTAGCCAAGAAACAGCTTGCTCGAAATCAACGATTAATCAAAAATGGTACAATACCTCGAGAACTATTCGAGAGAACAGAAGCCACTCAACAGACTTCGCTAGCGGATATCGAACTAAAGAAAGCATCAATAGAGAACACAGAACTGACTATTGAGCGATGTACAATCAAAGCGCCTTTTTCAGGTCAAATCACCCAAAAAATCGTACAACAAGGACAACTTGTTTTACCCGGCACTGCTCTTTTTCAATTAATGGAAGATGCGGCATTAGAAGTTAAAGCGGACATACCAGTGACATCTATCAATGAGGTTAAAGGCGCAAATCTGATTGAGTTTGTTGCTGGCGAAGAAAGAATCAAAACATCTATTCGAAGTATTATTCAAAATGTTGACGTGACAAGCCGAACCCAGGAAGTTCGCTTAATCTTACCTGACTCTACTCACCTTGCTGCTGGAATATCCGGAAGAATTGAATGGAGCAATGGCAACTTGCAAATACCAACCGAATTTATTCAAAGAAAAGGCCAAAACCTCGGCATTATGATTGCTGAAGATATCGTTGATGGTACCGGAAAAGCAAAGTTTATCGTGCTAAAAAATGCCATAGAAGGACAACCAGCAAATATCGATTTACCCCAACAAACAGCAATCATCAATAAAAATCAATTCAGGGTCAGTGATGGACAACTTATTAGTATTCAGTAGCTAATAAGAATAATCCCTAACATTTATGTATTCACGCCTCATCCAAAATCACGTACTTGCAAACCTAACATTTGTATTAGTGCTGATTATTGGATTCTTGTCCTATAAAGAAATGCCTCGCCAACAAGATCCGACCATAAATTTTAATTGGATAACCATCATCACCGCGTTACCCGGCGCTTCCGCATCAGATGTAGAAAAAAGAGTAACAGATGTACTGGAAGATTCTATCAATGGCATCTCAGACATGAACTTCGTCTCAAGTAATAGCCGTGAAAATATTTCAAGCATACTAGTCCGCTTCGAAGATATTCCTGAAAGACGTTATGACAAAAGGCTCGCTGATTTACGCCGTGAATTACAAAATGTACAAAACGAATTACCCGAAGAAGCACTAGATTCTCAAATATTAGAAATTACTTCAGGCAATGCATTCCCCGCAGCACTAGTTGCTGTAGTTTCAGATGCTGATGATGAGCGATTACGAAAACGTGCCCAGACTGTTAGTGACTCTATAGAACAAATGAAAGGCGTTGATCGTGTAGATTCTGTCGCACTTGATGACCCTGAACTGCAAATTAATTTTATTCCCGAAGCTCTGGAATCGTTACAACTCACACCTGGAAAACTCGCTGATTCACTCAAACTTTGGTTTCAAGACGTATCAGCCGGAACGACAAGCATCGGCAAACAAAGTTGGCTAGTTAGAATAGTGGGAAAAAACAGTGACCCATCTGAAGTGGCTCAATTTCCTATTCCTGGTTTAAATGGTGAGGTACCACTTTCTCGTGTTGCCGTTGTGCAACGAGCACGTAAAAAAGCCTCTCAAGAAGTCAGTATCGATGGAAAACCCGCGGTTTTACTATCAGTAATGAAGCAAGATAACACTAACGTTATTCAACTTGTTGACCAGTTAAATCAGTGGGTTGACGAACAAAATAGCATTACAGAAAACACCGGCATCCAATTACAAATGGTCGATGACCAAACCTTACCGACAAAACAAGCGATTAACATCATGCAAAGTAATGCACTGATTGGCTTGTTACTGGTATTGATTGTGGCATGGCTATTTTTAGGCACTCGAATAGCTCTATTAACTGCCATTGGTATTCCTTTTATATTGGCAGCCACATTCTGGGTATTGGCGGCTAATGGAGAAACCCTGAATATCACAGTATTGCTAGGTGTTGTGATTGTATTAGGAATGCTGGTAGATGATGCAGTGGTTGTGGTTGAATCAATTTATTACCGACTTCAAAGAGGCATGAATTCTCTAGATGCCGCAACTGGCGCTATGAAAGAAGTTGCTCTTCCGGTTACTACGGCAGTTTTAACCACGATTGCTGCTTTTCTACCATTAATGTTATTGCCAGGAATTTTGGGTAAATTCATGCGTGTGATACCGATGGTAGTCACCATTGCTTTAATTATTAGCCTGATAGAAGCCTTTTGGATGCTTCCATCTCACGTTCATGGCGCTAGAATTAACTTTTCTAAACCCTCAAGAATTCAACGATGGCGTGAATCCTTTATTCACTGGATTCAGCTCAAATACTCTAAAATTCTAATCCGTGCATTGCGTTGGCCGAAAATGACGCTTCTCACAATTTTCCTAGCGTTTGTCACGGCCATTGGTGCCCTTAGTGCAGGAATGATTCGAGTCGATTTTTTCGCTTCAGATACCTTAAGAATTTTCTATGTAAATGTTGAAATGCCAACATCAACCCCTTTGGATGAAACGCTAAGTACCACGTTGAAAGTAGAGGCAGCCATTAAAAAACACCTTAAAGGCGCTACAGAAAATATCAAAGAAAACCCGGATACTGTTAGAGATGCCCGCTCAGTCGCTAGTTATGCTGGTCTTATGTTTACCGAAACAGAACCCATGTACGGCGATCAATACGGACAGATTGTTGTAAGCCTGTTGCCGATGGATCAAGGCTCACGCGATGTAGACACTATTATCAATGAAATGCGAGAAGACGTCACAAGTGTCGTTGGGGCAAACAACATTTCATTCTTAAAACTTCAGGGCGGTCCACCTTCCAGTAAGCCAATCAGTGTTAAAGTTAGAGGCGATGACTACCAGACTATCAAGCAAGCCAGCGACAAACTTCGTGAAATTTTAGAAGGCATCAAAGGCATAAAAGACATCAGTGATGATGCCAGTCGTGGTCGTATGGAACTCACCTTGAAGATGAATCACGATGCGGTTCGCCGTTCGGGTATAAACCCTATGGATATAACAAGAACCGTTCGTTTGCTCGTTGACGGTGAAGTCGTAGCAGAGATGCAAGACAAAGGTGAAAAACTACAAATCCGCGTGAAAGCAGACTCAACCAAAAGCAATGATATTGGCGAATTACTAAGATTCAGAATACCCACTCCTAGTGGTTCGAGCATTCCACTAAACCAGTTAATGACTCAGGAACGTGGCGTATCTTTGGGTAATATTCGTCATTACAATTTCAGAAGAGCGATTACATTAGAGGCAGATATTGATAAGCCCAAAGGAAAAGAAGACTTTATGGCTTGCCGTTTACGTCCCGCACTTTATGGAGAAGAGCGTGACTACAGTCAATGTGAATTAGATACGGTGACCGCCAATAAATTGATGCTAGATGGTTGGGAAAAGTATCGTAAGGATTTCCCCAGTATTGACCTCGATTTTTCAGGACAACTGGATGATATCAAAGACAGTATTAACTCCATAGCCAAGCTGTTTTTGATTGGAATAGGTTTGATGTATTTGATATTAGGCACTCAATTCAAAAGTTATTTTCAACCTTTTATTATTCTTGCAACCGTTCCACTTGCTTTTACAGGTGTTATTTTAGGGTTATTAGTCACGCAAAACCCGCTGAGTTTATATACCTTATACGGTGTTGTTGCTTTAGCCGGGATTGCAGTAAATGCGGCGATTGTGCTTATATCTGCTGCCAATGACCGAATTTATACCGGTATGTCGGCTGTTCACGCAACCATCTATGCATCACGACGACGCGTAATTCCTATAATGATTACGACGTTAACCACTATTGCCGGATTAATGTCATTAGCAGTTGGGTTAGGCGGTCAATCCCTAATCTGGGGGCCTGTTGCCACTTCCATTGTTTGGGGTGTCGGCTTCTCATCCCTACTCACACTGTTTGCTATTCCTACCCTGTATCTTGCGGGGATGAGAAGAAAAGAACGAAAACGTAGAAAGCAATTGAAGAACTAGGCACACCTTAAGAATAAAAAAGCCTTAGTAAATTTCTAGATAAAATAATCACTACTACGACAACATATTGATATTTAAGTCGTTGATTTATATTAAGCCTAGTCTATGATTCTACCTTCAATATTTAAGCTCATTAAAAGAGATTCTAATAATAAATGGCAAATTTCAATACGCATTTAGGAGTAGCAGCCGTTGGCTCTGGCATGCTCGCGACGCTCTGTTTACAAGTAGGTTTAGTCGATGCAAAAGACGCAATACTGCTTGCAAGTATGGGGGTGGTAGGCGGAATTTTACCCGATATCGATTTACACTATTCCTACCCTAGTCGTATTTTGTTCTCGTTATTAGGCATAGTGGCGGCATTTCTCTGGGTGTTTGCCGCAGAAAATGATCTGCCCATCATCTATCTGTGGGGAGCAGGTTTAGGTGTGTATTTAATCGTTCGTTATCCCATCTGGAGCGTATTTCAAAAATTGACTGTCCACCGCGGAGCAATTCATTCTATTGGTGTCGCTATTCTATTCGCCTTTGCAACAGCAGCAATCAGTTATCACTTTTTTGCCAGACCGGCATTTATTTCCTGGTTGATTGCGTTTTTTATCTTTTCAGGGTTTATTTTGCATTTATTATTAGATGAAATGTATAGCGTTGATTTTATGGGGCATCGACTCAAAAAATCTTTCGGTACCGCGCTCAAGCTCATTGACTATAAAGACAAAACAAGCAGTGCAGTCATCATTTTAGCTATTGTCGGACTATGGTTTGTTACACCTGATACCCGAGCTTTTATCGATACAATCACTAGCCCCGAGACTTATCGTGTGATCTCAGAACGCTTACTTTAGATAATGAGTTTAAATTGAAAATGACACCCCCCTACTTTTAGGGGGTTTTTATATGAAAAGACTTCACTCAGCTGAGATTTAGAACAACCTCAGTAATTATTATATTTTGATCTTATTAGACTGATATTCAGATCATGTATTTTAAATTAAGTAGCGGCAGCTTTTGCTAATGCTTTTTGAATGACTGGCACTAAACCTTCAGGTAATTTCACACTGCCAGAAAGCGCAAAATCGTGTGCTGCTGGTGACATTTTTTTCCAGGTACGAATAATAATGTCGATCCATTTATCTTCATCATACTCAGTAAACTTTTCATACATCGCCGTCATGTAATGTTCGATAAACGTTAATGCCGCAATATCTTCAACGACTTGTGTATCTGGATTTGTTTTTAAGTTTTTCTTGTTTATAGCGAGTTTAACCCGCTCAATTGTTTCTTCGTCATAGCCTGCTTCTGTTAAATATTTTGCAGCAGTTTCTGCGTGAAATTTATATAGATTGGTTCGCCAAAGATGATAACCCTTGCGGTTCATTGGGTAGTCGCTTCTTGGAGATTTCCAACGCTCGATGTGTTGTGCCGCAACGGAAAGTTTAGCAACATCTTCAGCATCTGGAATAAAACGTGAAAGCATATCCAACATACGTTTTGAGTAAAGCAACTCTTTAGGAATATCTTTCCCGTCTTCTTTCTCAATATTTGGATCTTTGCTATTCGCTGCATCGTATAAAGCTAGGGCTTCTTCTAGCATTTTCTGGTTTGATGAACTCATTGGAACTCCATTAGGATTTGCTTATTTAGATTGGCTATTCTAACGGAAAAAATATCTTTTAAAAATGAGAATTATATTTACGCGGTTATTTTAAGACCTTTGCTCACACAGTCATTGAGTAACTAGCCATGAAATAACTATCGATGTATTAACTAATTCAACCAGCCATTATCAAAATCTTGTTCCTGCATCGCATCGACTTTCTTCTCGATAGTATTCAATGCCCGAATCATGGTGACTGTTTTCTTTTCCAAGTCTTTAAGTTTTTTCATACGGAATGGTGTTTCATCGACTGGCACTTCAACCTCATCTGCTGTGATTAAGGTAGACCGAGCTTTCTTACGTCGATCGAATGTAATGTAATACAAAGACGTATAGGCCTTATGAATCTCTTCATGAAGTGCATAAACATCCCTCAGTTGCGGGATATTAACCAGCTTAAACCCTTCTTCTTGATACCACTTACCAAAGGCACAGTCTTTACAATCTACTGGTTTTTTTACCTGATCTTCAGGCACACCTTTAACCAGTTTGTAACCTTGTTTGATCCATTCGATATGGTCTGGTTTAGCCTGCTGTAGGCTTTTAATAATATGCGCTTTATTCATGATGGTTTGATTATTTTTAAAATTATAAGCACCTGTGCCATCGGTTTTTTAGATTTGGTTTATATTTGCTCTCACCAATCAATTACCGTTATTTCAATCATAACCAGCTTTTCAACTATTTCAACGAGATTCAGATTAACTGCAATATTGTTTCTTTTCGTGTTCAATCATATCTTCCAGAGTTTTACCCTTTTCGTGCGGATAACTGTCAGCGAGAACCTTCAATACCTGAATTCTATCCAAACGAAAAACACGAAACTCCTGACGTAATTCACACCACGCACCAATGGTCCAGATTGATCCCCAGAAAAACAGACCTAACGGCCAGATTGTTCTTTCCGATGCTGTGCCGTCAGCACGCGTATATTGCATACTCAATTTAAAACGGTTATCAGCTGCTTTGCGCACCTGCGTCATCATCGATGCGACTTTGGGGTGAATCCGCATATAGGGTGAAAACATTTTGGTTTCATCGAGACTGGATTTTAAATCAGCGGGTAGGACCGTTTCGATTTTGCTCAGTACTGATTGAGCGGCGGTCGCTAGTTCAGGGTCTGCCCAGCTATCTACTAATCGTGCCCCTAACGTTAGAGCACTAATTTCCTCTTTTGAGAACATCAGTGGCGGTAAATCAAATCCGCGCCTGACGACATATCCTATGCCCGCTTCACCTTCAATTTTCACACCCGAAAGCATTAAATCTTTGATGTCTCGATAAATTGTGCGCTCAGATACCTCTAGTCTTTCTGCTAACCATGCTGCTGTCGTTACACGTCGAGTACGAAGAAATTGTACTATTTGAAAGAGTCTGTCAGCACGCCTCATAGATCCATTTATCCTTAATTATTGGTAGTCACCCCCTTACTTACAGGCCCTTTTCTATCATATCCCTAATCTTATGAGCCTTCTCAAAATGATCTAATCGATGCGTTTGAATCCATCAGGTGGCAACTTCCATCAAACTCTCAGGGTCAGTGTTTTTATTCGCAAAAAATGCGTAGAAAGACACCCCCACCGATTGCCCTTTTTCCGATATTTTCTTATCGCATATCTGAATCATTTGAGTTTTTAACTCTGATCTCAGTTCTGTCATAAGTGATACGCTTTAAAAAAGTGCCTCAAAGTAGGGGGGTGACTTAATAAAACGATTGCAATTATTCCTGATCAAAATAGCTGATAATAGTTAGAGTAGCACCTTGAGGGTCACTAATGACACACATGCGCCCTACCGTAGGAATATCTCTAGGCTCTAATAATATCTTACCACCCAGTGCTTCGGCCTGTTTCGCGCTGACTTCGACGTCATCAACTGTAACATAAGCGCCCCAGTATGGAGGCATCTCACCACATTCTGGAGTTAATGGCATTAAGCCTGCTTTCATTTCATCGTCAATCTTTGCCAGTGTATATGGTTGATCCATTTCCATGTCTTCCATCTGCCAGTTGAACATTTTTCCGTAGAAGGCTTTTGCGCCTGCCACATCTGTTGTCATTAATTCATTCCAGCTAAATGCACCGTGTTGTTTCATTGGGTTACTCATTCCTATCTCCTTTCTTTTGTGTCTATTGCGTTATTTAAAAGCTTGTTTGCTTCTACTGGTATTTGCTCTGTGTTTGCCTACCCACAAACAAACTATACGACAGCCCTGCTGACAGCATTGTGTCAGTAGTCTTAAAATAATCGTATTTAAATGAAATTTTTACAAAGCTCCGTATAATCTGCGTTTTTCAAATTCAAGAGATACGTCTATGAGACCTAGTGGTCGCGCCAACGATGAAATGCGCCAAGTTAAATTTACCCGTAATTACACCATGCATGCTGAAGGCTCAGTTTTAGTTGAATTTGGAAACACCAAAGTGTTATGTACGGCGACGATTGATGAACGCACACCACCCTGGTTACGCGGTAAAGGCCAAGGCTGGGTAACGGCTGAATATGGCATGTTGCCACGCTCGACTAATTCACGTATGGGTCGTGAAGCGGCACGCGGCAAGCAAGGTGGTCGCACCATGGAAATTCAGCGATTAATTGGGCGTTCTTTACGTGCGATTGTTAATCTTGAAGCATTGGGCGAACGCCAAATCATCGTCGATTGTGATGTTATTCAGGCAGATGGCGGCACCCGAACCGCTTCTATCAGTGGTGCTTACGTTGCTTTGTGCGATGCGGTGCAAACTCTACTAGACTCTAAGAAAATCAAGAGAGATCCACTGATGGGGCAACTTGCTTCGGTTTCAGTCGGTATTTATAAGGGAAACCCAGTACTCGATCTTGATTATGCGGAAGACTCTAACGCAGAAACAGATATGAATGTCGTGATGAACAACGCAGGACACTTCATAGAAGTGCAAGGTACTGCTGAAGGTCATGCTTACAGCCGCGATGAAATGAATGCTATGCTTGATTTAGCGGAGAAAGGCATCAACGAAATCATTGAAATACAGGATGAAACACTAAAATAGTGAATACAGACGCCACAGCACCAAAACAGAAAGTCGTACTTGCCAGCGGAAATGCAGGAAAGTTGCGCGAATTCTTTGAAATTCTCGGTAGCGCGGGTTTCGAAGTTGTGGCGCAGTCTGATTACGATGTAACAGAGGTGCCTGAAACGGGCCTTACATTTGTTGAAAACGCAATTATCAAAGCACGAAATGCAGCACAACAAACAGGTTTACCTGCCTTAGCGGACGACTCAGGAATAGAGGTTGACGCACTGAACGGTCAGCCCGGTATTTACTCCGCGCGTTATTCCGGCGAAGGTAATGCGGCAAACAATCAAAAACTGCTAGAAGAAATGAAAGATGTACCAGATGAGAAGCGCACGGCGCGTTTTCGCTGTTGCATCGTCTTCATGCGACATGCTGAAGACCCTTCTCCATTAATTGCAGATGCGAGTTGGGAAGGTACTATTTTAAAGGAGCTATCAGGCGCAAATGGCTTCGGATACGATCCTCTTTTTTATGTACCTAGTTTTGGTAAAAGCTCAGCGGAGCTAAATTCAGACGAAAAAAATAGCGTTAGTCATCGCGGTAAAGCACTAGAAATCATGTTGCAGCTGATGAAAGATAACGTTTCATTATCTGTTGAAGACTCTTTATCCGTTGAAGATTCTCTAATTGTTAAAGACTCTCTAAACGCTGAAGACTCTCTAAACGCTGAAGACTCTCTAACCGTTGAAGACTCATAATCCTTTGAATACGCCTCTACTTTACATTCGCGCTACTTTATATTGGATTGGATTACTCACCAGCACAATATTCTACGGTTTATTTTCACCCCTTTTGTTGATGCTAGGGCCAAAACTCAGCTATCGAACAGTATTGCCATGGACACACTTTAATATCTGGTGGTTAAAAGTAACCTGTGGAGTCAATTACAACATTATCGGCAAAGAGAATATCGACCTGAATAATCGTGGCATTATTCTCGCAAATCATCAGTCAACGTGGGAAACCATGTTAATACCGACGCTGTTACCGACAACATCGTGGGTCTTGAAAAAAGAACTCACCTGGATACCTTTTTTTGGTTGGGCGCTCATAACCACCAAACCTATTGCAATAGACAGAAAATCGGGCGCTTCTGCGGTCGAGCAAGTAAAAAAACGCGGTAAGGAACGTCTTGATGAAGGCAATTGGATTTGCATGTTTCCAGAGGGAACCCGTGTTTTACCAGGACAAAAGAAAGCCTATCGAATGGGTGCTGCATTGCTTGCTGAATACAGTGGTTATCCTGTTTACCCGCTTGCACATAATGCCGGAGAATGTTGGCCAAGGCATAGTTACATCAAATTGCCCGGTACAATCACCGTGAGTATCGGAAAACCGTTTAGCGTAGAAGGTTTAACAGCAGAACAGATCAATGATAAAGTAAGAAACTGGATCGAGGCAGAGATTGAAAAAATGCCGCCAGCAGTAAAAAAGTAAATTTAATAACGAACTTAAGCCGCACCCCGAACTCTTTAAGAAATAACAATAATTAGAGTCACCCCCCTACTTTTAGCGGGTTTTTCGGGGCCATTAAAGAAAATATCTATACACTGACTTATGCGTACACGTATCAAACCCATTCAAAGAAGCATGCTCTTCTTTATAAGTAGCTTATTACTAATCTCCTGTTCTGTTGAACAAAAAGAATCTCCCCCGCTTGAAATTATCGAACCTACAGAAGAATTAGTAGAGGGATTTACACATGACCCAAAAAATATTGAATTGCCTCCTGAAGATCCAATCGAGCAGCAAATCATTGAAGTTCGACCACCCGCTAAACCACCTTTATCAAAATCTCAGCTTTTTTCAGGAGTACTAAAATCTCATAATAGAGTAAGAGCCAAACATCGTCTTAAGCCACTAAAGTGGTCAAATAAACTAGCAAGATATTCAAAAGAATGGGCTAATCATTTAGGTTCAGGGTCAAGCTGTACAATGCGTCATAGAAGCGGGCAACCTCCTTATGGTGAGAATCTATACTGGTCAAGCGCAGTAGTGTGGAGCGATGGATTTCGCGAAACCAATCGGGTGACCATTAAAGATGTCGTAAAAGCGTGGACAGATGAAGAGCGCTGGTATGATTACCAAAGCAATAGTTGTAAACCTGGACAAAAATGCGGTCACTACACGCAAGTCGTTTGGAAGAACACAACCGAAGTTGGCTGTGCCGTAAAAGTCTGCAACGACAAATCACAAACATGGGTTTGTAGTTATAACCCACCCGGTAACTTTACGGGTATGAGGCCTTACTAAGCAGTCGCACGTTTTAGCTCTTTTTCATTCTAAAAACAGTGTTATTGGCTCAGCACCTGAAAACTCTGTTCAACACGATTCCCTTTCTCGTCCACCAAAGTAAGTCGATGTTTGCCAGCCGCCAGCCATATTGCTTGCTCATGATAAGTTTGTGTTGTTCCCAGAAAATCATCATCCAGATGCCAGAATAACTGTGCTTCTGGATTTCCGTGGATTGCCTGAAAGACCGTTTTACCTTTCTCTCCCGTTAATTCTTTAGGGATATAAATCTGCGTGTTTCGTCTGGGATAAATCAATGAAATCGGACTGTCTTTTGATGCGACTGTTTCCACTTTTTGGCAATCTTCTCGCCACTCAGGCATGACTTTGTAATTAGCATGAAATTGTTGATAGTAATAAGCCTCATCGGGCGGCAAAACGAACCAGTCTTTATGCTCCATTGCAGCCACTGATTCACAACCGCTATGCACGCGAAGCTGGGTTAACTTATCCAGATGAATACGCTGATGATTGGGTGAAACACGATCGAAATGGCTACTTGCAGGAATATAATAATCTTTCGCTTCACAATTTTGATTAGCCAAAAAACCATCGTCTTTGCATATAGAAACCAATTTCATTTGCTCGATAGGCTTTCTAAACCATTTTGAATCCAGTGAAAGCCGATTAAAGACATCAAATAAAATTGGGGCAGCGACCTTCACTCCGGTCATACCTTGCCGTCCTTCTCCGGCGGCATTTCCAACCCAGACTCCAACGGTATATTTTGGCGTGGTACCCAATGCCCATGCATCACGATGGCCAAAGCTTGTGCCGGTTTTCCAGGCTATTTTATGCGTACTGTTAAAGCGTTTCCAGTACGCTTCACTTCCCGGTCGGCCAACTTCTAACAACGCTTGTAAGGTCATCCAGGCGCTTGCAGGGCTGAGTTGATTTTGTTTGGATGTTTGCGCTTTTTGTTGCTGTAGAATAATCGGCTGTAACATTTTTCCTTGTTGAGCATCCGAGTCATGATCAGAATCTAAACCTTGCTGAGCCCGATTAGCTAAATTGGCGTACATTCCGGTTAAATCCCAAAGCGTCCCTTCTGCGCCACCAAGTATCAGCGGCAAACCGTATTCACGAGAACGTCTATGCAGCGTACTCATGCCCATATTCTTTAGCGTTGCTAAAAAGCGTTCTACACCGTGATAACTCAGCATATTCACCGCAGGTATATTCAGCGAACTGGCTAATGCCTGTTTTGCCCGCACAGCACCCCGGTACTTACGATCGAAGTTTTTAGGGCGATATCCTGTATAACGAATCGGTGCATCTGCCACTAGCATTTCAGGCAACAACTCACCCTGTTCAATCATGCTTGCAAACAGAAACGGCTTGAGCGTACTTCCGGTACTTCTAGGGCGTTGGATCAAATCAATCGCCTGACCATGCTCAGCTTTTTCTTTTAGTGGCGGCGCATTGCCAACATATGCCTTTATTTCAAAGCTGTTATTGTCGATAACGACAATTGCGAGATTATGGATATCCTTTAACGCGTTTAATTGACCGTAGTGTTTGCCGATTTGATTGACTTGAGACTGCAATACATAATCAATGGTGGTATTAAACCGCTTGTGATTTTCGGTAGAATTTGCCTTCGCTTTAGCAATTAAAGTGTCTAATAAATGCGGTGCCATTCTTGGCAATAAATTGGGTTTCTCAGGCAATGGTTCGGCAATTGCTAATTGATAATCAAGCTTGCTGAGTTTCTCTTGCTGGAGTAATTTGAGTAATAAACGATCGCGCTTGGCTTTTAAGGTATCACGCTTTCTACCGGGATGAATCAGTGCAGGACTATTTGGAAGTACCGCCAACATCGCACTTTCAGCCCAGGATAATTGTTGCGGATTACGCCCAAAATAACGCCACGATGCCGCTTCTAAACCAACCACATTCCCACCAAACGGTGCGTGGCTTGCATAATAATTCAGGATTTGATCCTTGCTGTAACGAGTTTCCAAACGTAGCGCACGAAATGCTTCGATGGCTTTCTCAGTCAGTGAACGTTCCGGGTTTTGTGAGGCAAGTCGAATCACTTGCATCGAAATGGTACTTCCGCCACTAACAATGCGACCCGCCTTCAGGTTTAATTTAAGCGCACGCGCAATGGCTAAAGGGTCCACGCCAAAATGCTTATAGAAACGTTTGTCCTCGAAAGCGACGAGACTGGCTTTGAATTTATCGGGGATTTGTTTTAGCGGAGGAAAACGCCACTGCCCATCTTTTGAAATATGTGCACCTAGCAACTTACCTTCTTTACTCAGCAAGATACTTGATACAGGCGACTTAAACAGCGGCTCAGGCAGGCAAAAGTAGAAGGCGGTGATTCCGATCAAGACAAAGATAAACAGTAACGACCTGCCTTTGCTTTTTGTTAGTGACTTGAATGGTTTCACGGTTCTTATATAAAAAAGTGGCTAAAAGGTGGGGGGTGGCTTGAGTTACTTAATAACAGTTAACCCAGCATAACCATTGTACATCGACGATTCCTTATGGAATCTACGATAGACTTTAGTGAGCTTATCGTTTTGTATTTTAAAACGAATAACTCATTTATTTGGCTAGACATTTCTCGCTCTTGGTGAGCCTAGAAAAGCCACCCCCCACCTTTGAGGCGTTTTTTTAACTCCTCATTTCTACTTGATAATATTAATAAAGCGACCTTTCTCAATGGCCTTTAAATTACCATCGTACATTGCTTCAACAGTTATCGCAGGTTGGTAATAACGCCCTTGATAGGAAGCATTCGCCAATAATTCAAAGTTTTTGACTTCACCTTTCTTTAATGAGAAATAGTAATAAATGCGATCATCACGCAAATCTCGATAATCATATTTACTCTTGGTCGCGGCTTGTTCTGATGCTGACAGTATTTCCATACCTGCTGCTACTGGAATCGTAAGTGCTATATTTTCAGCGTCATAATTACCGTTATTTTGAATGCTCACAGATAACTTCGCATCAGTGCCCTGAGCAACTTTCCAGTCGCTATCATCAGCAAGATCATTCCACAGCTTTTTGTTTTCAGCATCGCGCACGCTAAACTCAGTATCAATGGTTAAGCCTTTTGATTGACTGATTTCATCACCCGCTACAGGTACACCCTTAGTCACCAGATTCGCAAATAATCTCACTCCAGATGTATTTTCTACACTGATGTTAGAATCTGCTTTTACCAGCATGGTGCTGGATATAGGCTTGCTGCTATTGATGGTTTTTGGCGTGCCATCTTGCGACAGATTTGCAGTGAAACTACTGGTATCTCCGCCCAAATAACGGGAAACACCCATTAATGCCCAGGATATACCTTGAGTACTCTGGAATCCATCGCCACTCATTTGCTCTGCAATTTTTTCTAATAACTGATTCGCATCCTGCTTTTTGTTCAAGGCAACCAGATTATCTAACTGCAATCCAAGATCTCCCAGCGTCGAGCTGAATGTTTTATCAGGCGTAGTAACATTATTCACTGCAGTAGCATCGGAATCCATACCCTGAATCAATGCTGTTGCCGCCTCAGGTTGTGATGCCGTTTGGTATGCAGCTGCGAGTAACCAGCGACCTTTGGTGTTCAATCGACTGTTGTTTCCACCAGTTTCGGTACTCGCCGTATTAGCCGCTTCACGAAGACGATTCATCGCGCCTAATTGCGGTTGACCTGCTAACGCAAGTACATAAAGACGATAAGCTTGAGTATGAGAATATTGATTGCTCGCAACGATGTAGCCTTGCGCTGCTCCGACCTGATAATTCAGCCAGTTATTGAGTAGGTTCGCTGGCAATTTATAACCCAGTTTCTTTGCCTCTAATAAAAAGTGACCGGCATAAATACTTGCCCAATCGTTTTGATAATTACCGCCCGGCCAATAACTAAAATCACCGGTTCCGGTTTGGAAGCGTCTTAACTTATCAATCGCTTTTTGAACGTGTAGCTGAGTATCCTGCTTTTGCTTATCGGTTAAATCCATCACCTTCGACAAGAATAATTGTGGGAAAGCCGATGACGAGGTTTGTTCTAAACAACCATGTGGATACCGAATTAAGAAATTTAGTCTTTTCTCAATATTCAATGGTGGCACTGCTGATAACTCTAGTATCGATTGGTTAGTGCCTTCCAGACCAAAGGCCACTGCTTTGTTATCCCAGCTTTTACCCGGCTCGATGACCTGAGTAATGGTGCGTGTGGTTTCCTGATTGGCTCTGCGAATATCCAGATAAACTACTTTTTCAGATTTAAATTCACCATTACGTCCATCCTTATCAGAAGACGTTGAAGTGCTGTTGGCAGAAGCAGTCGCCGTAAAGCGTAAACGCGTCTTGCCGACTTTATTGGCCGTTTTAACTTTGATAAAGGCAATTTTCTCACCCATCTTGTTAAAGCTAATGTGTTGAGTGGGTTCTCCAATAACGTTGACTAAATCATCTGTTTCGACCGATACGGTCACATCTTTAATTCTGTCGTCCATCGAGAATAAAGTCACAGGAATAGACACTTCTTCCTGAGGTCCAAGCACACGAGGCAAACTGCTTTGCAACATTAACGGTTGACGCACAAAAATAGATTGCTGGGATTTACCGTAAGCTCCTTTTTCGCCCGCAACCAACATCACACGAACTGCGCCTAAGTAAGGAGGCAATTCTATTTCGTGTTTTCTGGTTTCGCCTTGAGCTAAAGTAAAGGGACCGAGGTATTTAACCACAGGTGGGAAGCGACGCTTCTTGCTATCGTCATCATCCGTTTCTTCATCATCGCCACCACCGAGTGCAAGCATGCGTTCTAACTTGCCACCATATGCACCGACAACATGATCAAACAAATCCCAGGTTTGAATGCCGAGTGCTTCTTTGCTGTAGAAATGACGATGTAAATTTGGCGTCTTAAATGAGGTTAAACCCAACAAGCCTTCATCAACAACTGCCAAGGTATAATTCATGCTTCTACCATTGCCTTCGCTAACCGTTAAGGTCTGCTTAGATTCTGGTTTCCATTCTTTTTCAGCCTGAATTTTAGGTAGTAGATAACTTTCAGCATCTTTTACATCTAATGGAATAATGCCATACAGGCGAATCGGCCTATCGTTAGATTTACCTTCATGAGGTTGTAATAGAGTGATGTGCACATAAGCGTTGGGTGCCATTTCTGCGGTAATAGGCACTTCAAACTGCAATCGCTTCTCGGAGCTATTGACGCCTGCAGCAGCTGCCGTTGATGCTTCTGTAAATTTGACCCAGCGCTGCTCCAGAATTCGGCTACCGGTTTCAATGCTCAGTAATGCTCTGCCTTGAGAGGTTGCAGGTAATTGAATTGTTGCAACATCGCCTACGCTGTAAGCGGTTTTATCAGAGAACAGATTTAACCGGCTAGCAGCACCACTACCTTCCTCTTGTGCGCGTCCTGCCCAACCCGGCCAATCGATATAAACTGTTTTACCCGTACAGTGTGTGCCTTCTAAATCACACGCTCGGATTAGATAACGGCCCCAACTAGGGTATTTAACTTCAAAGTTCCATTCGCCCACGCCATCTGTTGTGCTGACGATATCCTTTTGTAAAAGTCGTTGATAACGGCTATCTGCATACTCTGCGAGAGATTCGCTGGATTTATCCCACCACCACTTCCATTTGATTTTATACAGACTGACCTGGACTTTATTTAATGATACTTCTTCACCCTTAGCACTCAAACTGGCAATGCTTACCTTGTGTTTAACATCAGTGAGCAACATGCCACGTGTAGCATCTCCCTTAGGTAATTTGATACCAACGTAATTAGTGTATGGATGGTAGTCGATATTGCTGCGGCTAATACTGAATGCTCCACCTTCTTCAAACACTCTCGAAGTAAATTTAGCTTTGAGCATGCCAGCTGGCTTACCTTTCACTTTGAAGTCTTTGCTAAATTTTAAGTAGCCTTCATCATCTAAACGACCTTCTAAAAGCATTGTGTCCTGACTTCTTAATGAGCGTGCTGGATCATCAAACACATAGTCAGTGAATTTGCCGAATTGTGTTTTCTTTTGGGTGAATTTAACGGAGACATCTGCTTTCAGATTACTTGCTGTAGCGCCGTGTAACCATTGCGAAAATAACGTCCCTTCTGGTGTTCCTTCACTGCTGTAAATTACCTCGGCAGGTTTATCGCTGGCATTTTCCCCTTGCGCATTAAAGTTGAGTTCCAGCTTTAAGCGATTTGGACGGACAGTTTCGATCATCAAAGACTTGCTGAAAGAGCTTCCACCGACAAAGGCTTTTACCATCCAGTTTCCTGTTTGCGCCTTCTCTTCCGTTTTAAATTTAAACGCGTAAAAGCCACCGACCGAATCAACGCTGGTTTTTGTATCAACCACTCTGCCTCTAGGATCGATGAGCTTCATTGTTACTGGATGGCTGTCTGGAATCTTCTTGGCATCTTGTTCATTTAATGCCTGATTCTGCAGCACAAATGTCAAAAAGATATCATCACCGGGGCGCCACACACCACGCTCACCATAGATGAACCCTTTAATTCCTTTTTTGATTTTTTTGCCGCCAACATCAAAATGACTGATTGCCAAAGCTGTTTTTGTATTGAGTTTTAAATAAGCCGTATCTTCAAACTTTTTAGCAACTAATAGGAAAGGCGTTTCTGATAATTGCACTTTGGCAAAACCTTCTCCATCAGACGTTGCCTTTGAAAGTAACTGACCCTGATAATTCCTGATTTCAAACTCCGTACCCGTTAACGGTTTTGCCGTTCTGATATCGGTTGAAATAATACTTAAATCACCATTCGCTTCACGTTTCGTGATTAAGCCGATATTGCTCGCAATGAAGTTTTGACTAGCAGTTGTCTTGTCGCTGTTATATCGATAGTACGAATCGGTACAAGGATCGTTTCTGCTATCCCAGCCAGAATTGTCATTGTTATAACCTTCTACATAATCGCTGATTCCATCCCAGCCACTATTCTCTAACACACCATAATCTTCCATATCTTTAAGCGGTGCGTCTTTACTATCTGCCACTGGAGTATCTGCAGCACAACGATACGTTGAGTGACGACGTTTTATCGATAACGTAAGGCGAATCATTCCACCGGAGTATTTTTTCATTAACTCCGTTGCGTTAAAGGTATAGCGATTCCATTTATTTGGATCAGCAGATTTCAGTGGAATCACTTTACGCCAGAGATGACGACCGCTACGGCCTAACTCATTTGAACCCGATAAGTTTCCAACCTGCAGAAACTGCTTCATATTGTCTGAATAAATACGAAATGCGGTGACTTCTACCGCATTAACACCGACCGCTTCGAACGGGATTTCCAAGGTAGAATTTTCTGGAAGGATAGAGCCTTTGCTGACAAATTTAACTTTTGGCTTGGCATCATCAAAGGCTACTTTTTGTTCTATTTTCTTAGATAAAACTTTATTACCTTCTTTGGATTTAATGCCACCGTATAGTCTTACTAAAAAACTTCCTGCGAGATTTCGGTTTGGGTAGATATTGATTCGATTTCCATCAATGCTGACTTTGTATTTATTTTTTGCCAGTTCCACCAGCCCTTTCAGGTTTTGATTCGGGTCCAGGTCATCTGAAAAACGCACTTCTACAAAAGGAGAACTGTCTGCTTTGTGGATCACGGCGATTTTAGTGACTTCAAATTTATCAGATCCGGGAACCGTTATGCTTTTTCTACCCTTGGTTTTGATATCGATGGCTGAACCATCCCATGATAAATGCAAATCAGCATCAAAGGTCTCTTTGACGATATCTCTTACAACGAATTTATGGCTCTTACCATTGGTGTTGTGCGTCCACTCTATGGGCAATGTTTTGTCCTGAAATTTTGCAGAGACTACTTTTTCGACAAGTTTCGAGGGCACACGATCAGACACCAGTAATTGTCCTTCCAGCATCATTCCATTACTGACCGCTGGATCGGTTGTTAAACCTACAGTTTTGATTTCATATTCGAGAGGAATGACTTGAAACGTATATTGAAAAGGAGCCGCTTTATTAGGAATATCAAAAAGCCCAACGGGTTTAATGCTGACCTTGTAAACGGTGCTCGGTTTTAAATGCTCGAGAGGTTTCCACACTATGCTGGACTTACTGGCAAATACCGGCTTGCCTTTAACCTCGGGTGAGATGAACATGATCTTACTGGCGTCTTTTCCCACCATCGATTCATCAACAACATCACGATTAAAATCAATATGGATAGGAGTGTCACGCGAAACAATCCCCTGCGTGTGCCAGCCGCCAAGTTGCTCCCAGCTAAATGCAGATAAATCATCCTTTGTTTCTAACGGGGGTTCTGCTTCGGTAGTATCCTGAATAATTGCCGTTGCTTGATCAACGCTACTCGAAGGACTCGCTGCCTGACTATTATTGTCAGCAGTATTGCTTGCAGGCGCTGATTTCGAGGCAGTCTTCATGGCCTCTGTCTTGTTTGAATTGTCAGTACTGTTCGTATTACCTTTATCACCGCCGCATGCATTTAGCATAAGCGCAAAAATAATTGTTAGGGGTAGTGAGCGTTTTAGATCGCCAGCAAAACCTTTAAATAGCACTGATTTATCCCTCATAGAAAGTAAGCTAATTGATCAAACTATAACAGGTTAGTTCCACTGTTATGCGTAACTTTAGCAAATTTTATATGGAGATTTTGTGCAGTTCAAATGAGCATCGATGTCTAGCCAATCAATAAAAAAGTGCTTACAAAAAGTGCCTATAAGTAGGGGGGTGGCTTTTCCTTCTAACCAGCTAGTCTTTTCTAATGAATTAATCCCCTGAATTAAATCACGTTCTGAAACTTGCCAGGTTCGAGCGTTGCTTTCCGTTTTCATCAAAATTTTGTGGGTCTAACCAACTTTTGAACGCCGCTTCTAGTTTCGGCCATTCTTTATCCAGAATAGAAAACCAGGCAGTGTCACGATTTCTGCCTTTGTACATGGTCAGTTGACGGAAAACCCCTTCAAATTGAAAACCCAGTCGCAAAGCCGCGGCTCTTGATGGACCATTTAGTGAATCGCACTTCCACTCATAACGGCGATACCCCAATTCGTTGAATACACGTCGCATCATTAAATACATGGCTTCTGTAGAAATAGGCGTTTGTTGCATAAGTGGTGAAAAATGAATATGTCCTACTTCAATAACGCCATCTTTAGGGTTAATGCGCAAATAAGTCGCCACTCCAACGGCCTGATTTGTTTTTAAATCTATCACCGTATAAAACAGCGGATCATCTCCGAGGCTTGTTGCTTCTAACCACCTGACAAAGTCTGCTTTATTCTCGAAAGGTCCATAGGGTAGGTACGTCCAGTTGCTCTGATCCTGGTCTTTGCCATAGGCTTGATAAAGATCGTCTGCGTGTAATTGTATATCTATCGGTTCAAGCCGACAGTATTGCCCTACCATTTCAGAACGGGAGGGTAATTCGCAGCCGGTCCAATCTTGCATCGGAAAACCAATTGGCTGCCCCAGGCTGTTTTTATGTTCGCTCATTGATCTTTTCTCCGTGCTGATTGTTTTCGCTACTGATACTTAAATTTATAAAAACATCTTTTATTTATAGTCTATTATCGAAGAACATTGGTTTATTTAAAGCGCCAATTACATACAATATTTAGGAACCACTTCGACCAATAATGATTAAATTAAGCGGCCAAGGCTCTCTGTATAGACAACTCTATGAAAGCCTAAAAAATACAATTCTAGCTGGGGAATACAAAGCGGGTGAAAAGCTACCGTCTAGTCGTGAATTAGCCAAATCATTAAATGTTTCTCGTAATACGGTGATTAATTGTTATGAACAACTGTTAGCAGAAGGCTATATTGAGACACGGTTTGGCTCTGGCAGTTTTGTCGCGGATAATGATTTGAGCAAGCAACAACAGTTACCAAAACAACACTATCGACCGCCCAAACTCAGCGACTCAGCACAATATTCATTGAAACAATGGCAAGCTTATGACCTGAATCATCTTGATAGGGCTGCGCTTGATGTCAATTTTCAATATGGCCCCGTTGATATCAATGAGTACTTATTAAAAGACATCAATCAGATTTCTCGTCGCTTTAGCCAAACCTTGGACTCAAATTACCAAAGACCCGAAGGGCTTTTAAAATTGCGTGAAAGCATTGCACGCTATGCGCAACAAAACAGGGGATGCCAATGTAATGCCGATAATATTGTCATCACTAATGGGTCACAGCAGGCTTTGGATTTAATCGCACGCTTGTTGATTCAAAAAGGTGAAAAAGTCATTATCGAAGAACCGGGATATCGTGGCGCGGCACAGGCGTTTTCGAATGCCGGCGCAGAATTGATCAGATGCGATGTGGATATTGAAGGCATTGATCTTGATAAAATCGATCCAGACAATAAATCAAATTCGACAGGAAATAACAAGGTACGCCTGGTTTACACAACGCCCTCTCATCAATTTCCTACTGGCGCTGTTCTGCCATTATCGAGGCGTATTAAATTACTCGAATGGGCGAATGAAAATAATGCTTTTATCGTGGAAGATGATTATGACAGTGAATTTCGCTATCAAGGTCCTCCAATCGAGGCCATTCAGGGATTGGATCAATCGGGTCAGACTATTTATATAGGCACCTTCTCGAAAGTACTTTCGCCCGTTTTACGCATTGGCTATGTCATTTTACCGACGCCTTTGGTTGAGCCTTTTACCGCCTTAAAGTGGTGCAGCGATCGACACAGCCCATTGCTCAACCAGCAAATTCTTACAGAATTTATTAACTCTCCGCTATATGCACGACACTTAAAACGCATGCGTAAGATCTATTCCAGACGACGTGAAATTTTGATATCAAAGCTTGAAGAATATTTTGGTGATGAAATATCTGTTGAAGGAACCAATGCAGGTATTCATTTATTAGTTTGGTTCAAACAGCTTGATGCGGTCAAAGAAAAAGACTTTATTCAACTTGCAAAAAATAAATCCGTTGGCATCTATTCTGCGAATAAGCTTTACCAGAAACCGCCTAAAAACCTCGGTTTATTAATTGGTTATGGCAACTCGAGTTGTGACCAGATAGAGCTTGGAATAGAGCGATTAGCTGAGTGTTATTCATCAATTACTCGTGTTTAACTACTCATGAATATACTAAGACACCCCCTTACTTATAGGCACTTTTTTACAAGGTACTTATCCTGATTTCAATTTCCTGCCTCTAACAGTCAATAGTAAACGTATTGTTTAGAGTGTCTTACAGGAGGGTTATCCATGATACTCAGACCAGTTAGAGTCTACGTTTGTTATTTCTTGTTACTGTTAACCATTCTTAGTAGCAGCATTAGCAGTGCAAACGCTATTGCCAATTCAGAGTATCAATTAACTATTAAAGGTAGCTTAATAAACCTGAAATTTTCGCCAGAAATGTCAGATAAGCATCTTGCGCTGGATCAACAAACCATCGTTAACTGGATAGAAAAATCTGCAATCGCCGTTGCCGATTACTTTGAGCAGTTTCCCGTGAAAAATCTAAAAATTGCAATCACCCCGGGCTCTGGCTCAAGAATTGGTGGCAATGCTTATTACCGGGCTACTCCCTTAATCGTTTTAAGAATTCAACCTGACATCACAGAACAACAATTACAAAAGGATTGGGTATTGGTACATGAAATGGTTCATCTGGCATTTCCCCTGATGGAGGATGATCATGGCTGGGCTCAAGAAGGTCTTGCCACCTATGTTGAGCCCCTAGTTAGACTCAAAGCTGGCATAGTTAAAGAGAAAGATGTCTGGCTCTGGTTATTAAAAGGGACACCCAACGGCATTCCCAAAGAGGGCGACAGAGGATTAGACAACACCCGTAGCTGGGGAATGAAATACTGGGGTGGTGCCATATATTTTCTACTAGCCGATATTGAAATACGTGAACAGACCAATAATAAGTTAGGGCTGGAAGATGCGCTAAGGGCGATCAATCATTCTGGTGCAAGTATGGCTGCTGATGGAACATGGCCAATAAGCGAGGTATTTTCAATCGGAGATAAAGCTGTTGGCACTCAAACACTTATGAATTTATATAACAAAATGAAAAGCAAGGCTTTTGATCCTGAGCTTGAAAATATATGGAAAAAATTTGGGATTAGCTTAAAAAATGATCAAATTAAATTCGATCAATCCAAATCTTTAGCACGGCAAAAATTCATTTTTGGTGTGAAATAGTTTCAAAAAACACAAATAATCAGACTTATGTGAAATCCTCTAAGCCTTTGATAGCGCTTTCATAATTGATATTTCTCTAGTATTAAATTAAAGTTTTGAAAACCTTAATATTAAATTTACTAATATTAAGTTTTGAAATAATTTACATAAATTCTACCAATAGTCTTAGAAAAAACAAAAACATAGCTTATACTCGGCGATCTATTTTGACCAACATCATTGATGTACACACATGGTGCAATAGAAAAAACGACTGTTTAGGTTTAATCTTTATTGATGATAGCCTGTATTTAGAGCTCTCTTAAAGAGCCATTTTCTAGTAAATGTGCAAATTGCATTATTAGATCGCTAACAATAATAATATTTTTACCCGCAGTCTTGTTAAACCCCAAGGAGAGAAACAATGAAAAAAAATGAAAATACGCCACATCTAAACAGACGTGGTTTCCTCAAAGTTGCGAGTGCTACAGGTGTAGCTGCTTCTGCACCAATGATTTTTATGAAAGACGCGTACGCGGCAAAGGACTTTAGAAATGACCCTAAAGATTCTAAAACAGTAACATTAGGATTCAACGTACCACAGTCTGGTCCTTATGCCGATGAAGGTGCTGACGAATTACGCGCATACAAATTAGCTGTTAAGCATCTTAACGGCGAAGGCGATGGCGGAATGATGAAGACCATGAAGCCAAGCATGCTGAAAGGCAATGGTATTCTCGGTAAGAAAGTTGTCTTCTCAACAGGTGATACTCAAACTAAATCAGACGCTGCTCGCGCATCAGCTAAGCGTATGATCGAAAAAGATGGCGCTTTAATGATCACAGGTGGTTCTTCATCTGGTGTTGCAATAGCTGTACAGGGTCTATGTCAGGAAATGGGCACCATTTTCATGGCTGGTTTGACTCACTCAAATGACACAACGGGTAAAGACAGACGTCGTTACGGTTTCCGTCATTTCTTCAATACTGAAATGTCTGGTGCTGCACTTGGTCCTGTACTTGAGAAAGAGTATGGTACAGATCGTACTGCTTATCACCTAACGGCTGACTATACTTGGGGTTGGTCTCAAGAAGGTTCAATCAAGAAGTATACTGAGAAAATGGGTTGGAAAACCAAAGCAGCAGTTAAAACTCCTGTTGGCGCAGGTGACTTCTCACAATTTATTACACCGGTACTAAACTCTGGTGCTGACGTACTTGTTCTTAACCATTACGGTAAAGACATGGTTAATTCACTTACCCAGGCAGTACAGTTTGGTTTACGTGATAAGCAAGTTAATGGTAAAGATTTCCAGATAGTTGTTCCTTTATTCTCTCGTTTAATGGCACAGGGTGCTGGTGAAAATATCAAAGGTATCTTAGGTTCTACTAACTGGAACTGGGCACTTAAAGACGAAGGTTCAGCTGCATTTGTTAAGTCATTTGGCGCTGAGTATGGTCAACCACCATCAATGGCGGCGCATACCTGTTATGTTCAGACTCTTTTATATGCAAATGCATGTGAAATGGCTGGTACTTTCTATCCACCTGAAGTTATCAAAGCGCTTGAAGGCTTTAAGTTTGACGGAATGGGTAATGGTCCTACTGAATATCGTGCAGAAGATCATCAGTGTTTCAAAGATGTATTGGTTGTACGTGGTAATGAAAAACCAACTAGTCAATTCGATCTGCTTGAAGTTGTACAAGAAGTTCCTCGTGCACAGGTTGAATATCCACATGACATGCTTGGTGGCGAATTAGGTCCATACGAAGTATAAGTAGTCGTAAAATTAACCCCATTAGAATATTTCTGATGGGGTTTTAAATTTTAAAATACTGAATCGTTATAAATAATAGTTTCAATATTTATGAACGGTTACCTACACGCTTGAATCAAAAAATTTCATTTTTACTAATAATTTGAAATATACGCAAAGAGTGTTTATTTTTAAATGCTCGCTATCTTTTTATATAAATTCTAAATTGATTCAAATACTTTAGCTCACAAAAAGAGAAGATAAAATCATGGATGCGATTCTGATCCAACTACTCAATGGCCTTGATAAAGGTGCAGCTTATGCATTAATTGCATTAGGTCTGACTCTAGCATTTGGCACCTTGGGTATTGTTAACTTTGCACACGGTGCATTATTCATGCTCGGTGCTTTTTGCGCCGTCAGCTTTCAAAAAATTCTTACGATATCAAAAAAAGTAAAAGACGAAAGTATTACTTTTTTCGATGCGTATAAGGAGCAGCCCTATTTAGAAATATGGTGGGGTGACACAGGAACCGCGATCATTGATTATGCCGTGCCACTATCAATAATAATGGCAATTCCAGTGATGCTATTGATTGGTTTTATAATGGAACGTGGCCTAATCAGGCATTTTTACAAACGTTCACATGCAGAACAAATTCTCGTGACCTTTGGTTTGGCAATTATTATACAAGAGGTCATTCGTCATTTTTTTGGAGCAAATCCAATTCCAACACCTGCGCCAGATTTAGTTTCTGGTAGTGCCGCGGTTGGAGCATTCTTTGGACTCAACGAAAATTTAGTTTACCCATGGTGGCGATTAATATATTTAGTCTTCTCTGCAGCCATAATCCTTGCCGTATTTGCATTCTTGAAATTTACTACCTTCGGAATGGTAGTTAGGGCGGGTATGGCAGACCGTGAGACTGTCGGTTTATTGGGTATCAATATTCAAAAGCGCTTCACTATCGTATTCGCTATTGCTGCATTAGTAGCTGGTCTAGCAGGTGTTATGTATGCACCAATATTACCACCTGACTATCACATGGGCATGGACTTCTTAGTACTGTCCTTTGTTGTAGTGGTTGTTGGTGGCATGGGCTCTTTACCGGGCGCTGTCGCAGCTGGATTCTTATTGGGTGTTTTACAATCATTCGCTTCGATGACTGAAGTGTCATCGTTATTCCCTGGTATTGATCAAATTATTATTTACTTAGTGGCAGTAGTGATACTTCTAGTAAGACCGCGTGGATTAATGGGACGCGAAGGCGTATTTGAGGATTAATGATGAAAAATTTAATTAAAAGTAATACCGTCATCATGCTGATATTTGCAGCTGTTGTTTTAACTGCGCCAATGTGGACTGCGCCAATTGGTGCCAACTATCCTGACCTACTTCAGAAGTTTGCAATATTTGGAATATTTGCAGTTGGTTATAATATTCTATTTGGTCTAACGGGTTATTTATCCTTTGGTCATGCAGCCTTTTTAGGAATAGGTTCATATACAGCCGTTTGGTCTTTTAAATTACTAACGATGAATGTCGTGCCTGCAATAATTCTCGCAGTCATTGTGTCAGGCATATTCGCTTTGATTATTGGCTACTTGAGTCTGAGACGTTCTGGCATTTACTTCTCAATATTAACCTTAGCTTTTGCGCAAATGGCATATAGTCTTGCTTATTCTGTACTGACACCTATAACTAACGGTGAAACTGGTTTGCAGCTGGAACAACAAGACCCACGCGTGATAGATTCAATGTTTGGCGTTGTTGTAACGGATGGCCTCCCATCTACCAATTTATTCGGCACTTTGATGAGTGGGTATTCTGGTTTCTATGTTGCTGCAGCTTTTTTGATTTTCGCATTTTATATTTCATTAAAGATTTTTCGATCACCTTTTGGGATGAAGTTGTTAGCGATAAAGTCTAATCAAACCCGAATGAAATACACAGGCTTCAACACCAAACCTTACCTATTAACAGCTTTCATTATATCTGGTATGTACGCAGGTTTAGCTGGAGGACTTTTGGCGTCAATCGATCCACTGGCGGGTGCTGAAAGAATGCAATGGACAGCTTCTGGTGAAGTAGTGTTGATGACAATCATGGGTGGTGTTGGTACTTTAATCGGACCATTACTAGGCGCTGGAATCATTAAGTATCTTGAAAATATATTCTCTGCGTTAAATAAATCCGAATTAACAGAAATATTCAGCTTTATGCCAGAGTGGTTACAAACCATTGTAGTGAATATTTCGAATGTTTTTGTTGGAGAAGGCTGGCATTTGACACTAGGTGCATTATTCATGCTGATAGTTATATTCTTACCAGGTGGTGTTATGGAAGGTGTAACCAAAATTAAAGACTTTATTTTAGGTATTTTTGGAAAGGGCGAAGACAATAGAACTGCTGAAATCGAAGGAGAGGCAAAATGAGTAATATCCTTGAGATTAAAGGCGTAAATAAAACCTTTGGTGGCTTGCACGCTCTACAAGATGTGAATCTACAAATTGAGGAAGGTGAGACACACGCGATTATCGGCCCCAATGGTGCGGGTAAATCAACACTTCTTAACTGTTGTATTGGACGATTAATTCCAGATAACGGAAGTGTGACGTTCAATGGAAAGAATATGATTGGAATGGAAGCGCATGATATTAATCATGCAGGAATGGTTCGTGTATTCCAAACACCAGAAATCTTTCCTGAACTCACTCTTCTTGAGAACGTGATGATTCCAGCACTTGCAAAACGTGATGGAACATTCAAATTCAATCCATTTAAAAGTCTCCTTAAAGAAACTGCCATACATGAAGAGGCGATGGCAACACTAGCCGACTTTAATTTAGATAGATTTCATGACCATCACGCTGGCAGTATGTCTCGTGGTGACAAGCGTCGTCTTGAGCTTGCAATGGGATTGATTCAACACCCTACTTTACTGTTGTTAGATGAACCAACTGCAGGTATGGCGAGACACGATACTAACGCAACAATTGATCTACTCAAAAGCGGCAAGATGGGTGCGATGACTAAAGTTATTATCGAGCATGATATGCACGTTGTATTTAGCCTAGCAGATAGAATCAGTGTACTAGCCCGTGGACACATCATTGCCACTGGAACACCTGAAGATATTAAAAATGATCCAAAAGTAAAAGAAGCATATCTGGGAGAAACTGAAGATGAGTGATCGTATAATAGAAAATATTGAGGTCAAAGATAGAGTTGCCCCAGTCAATAGCAAAGGTTCTGATCCTGCTTTCTTCTCTTGCTGGGATATGCACTCATACTACGGTGAGAGTTATATTGTTCAAGGTGTAAATTTTGACATTCGTGAAGGCGAAGTTGTTGCACTTCTTGGTAGAAACGGTGCGGGCAAGACATCAACGCTACGTTCTATTGCACGTGTTGACGATCCTCAAGTAACTCACGGTGAAATTTGGCTAGACCATAAACCTTTGCATAAAATGTCTTCTTACGAAGCGGCTCAAAGTGGTGTTGCACTAGTACCAGAAGATCGCCGAATTATTGCCGGTTTAACCGTTCATGAGAATTTAGAGCTAGCACAAATTGCTCCACCTGTAGGCTGGAGCATAGAGCGACTTTACGAGCATTTTCCACGTCTTGCAGAACGTCGCAATCAAATGGGTACTACTCTATCGGGTGGTGAGCAGCAAATGCTTGCGGTTGCAAGAGCACTAGCTCGCGATATCAAATTATTACTGCTCGATGAGCCTTATGAAGGCTTAGCACCTGTTATCGTTCAGGAAATTGCTAGCATCGTTGATAGTATTAAAAAACAAGGTATTACAACCATTATCGTTGAACAAAATGCGGTTGCCGCTTTACGCTTAGCAGATCGCGCGTTAATTCTTGATATGGGTAATATCGTGTTTGACGGTACTGCTAAAGAAGTACTAGATAACGAAGAACTTCGTCATGAATACCTCGCGATATAGTTAGTAAAATTACATTTGAGCATTAAAGACATACTTGTTTTTCTCGATGATAGTGCCGGACACGAAGATCGAGTTAATGCTGCATTTGATATTTCCAAAGCACATGGGGCCCATTTAACAGGGGCCTCATTGGCTTCTATGAAGCCAATTCACGCAAAGTCCGATAATGAGGAAGTCCTCATGCGCATATCGGATAAACAAGCCCACAAAATAGCTGGTGAATTCGCCGAAAATGCTGAGACTGAAGGCATTAATGTCGAATCACTAGTGATTAACGGAGGCGCATCTAAAAGTGCCCTCAAGATGGCGCAATACGCTCGTAATGCAGACCTTGTAATACTCGGGCAACCTGACCCATCTAGAGACAATTTCTCAAGGCTAGAGGGCTTCTCTCAAGAAGTCATTCTTCGCAGCGGTCGGCCAATTTTGTTCATGCCATACATTGGCACTAGAAGAACAGGATTTAAAAAAGCGATGATTGCCTGGGATGGTACCCCAGCGGCAAGCCGTGCAGTCCATGATTCAATACCTTTATTAGCAAGAACCCAGGAAGTCTTTATTCTTATTGTTGAAAGTAAAAAGCAAAAAGAGCAAAAGAAAAATTTACTGGAAGATCGTTTAATTAGGCATTTATCGCATCATGAGATTAACGCAAAACTGCTGCGCGTCAATCCCGGCTCGAATAATGTACCCACAACAATTCTTAATAAAATTTCAGAATATGATATCGATTTATTGATTATTGGCGGTTACGGAACACCCACTTTAAAACAGAAAGTATTTGGCAGTGTCTCAGCGATATTACTTAAGTCTATGATCGTTCCCGTTTTGATGTCTCATTAAAAAAGTGCTTTAAAGTAAGGGGGGGGGGCAGGGCAAACGCATTAAAAATTGTTAATTTCAAATAACTTATGAGATATTCCTGATTTTTATATCAGGAGTATGTCA
>NZ_CANLZW010000032.1 GCF_947495625.1 uncultured Cocleimonas sp. | reverse complement strand
ATTGAAGCGGAACGAATTGAAGCGGAACGAATTGAAGCGGAACGAATTGAAGCGGAACGAATTGAAGCGGAACGAATAGAAGCAGAACGAATTGAAGCGGAACGAATAGAAGCAGAACGACTCGAAGCAGAACGCATCGAAGCAGAACTCATCGAAGCAGAACTCATCGAAGCAGAACGACTCGAACAAAAAAGGCTAGAACAAGAAAAGCTTGATAAAGTGAAACACGAGAAAGAGAGGCTCAAAGCAGAGCAACTAGAAAAGGAGCGGCTCGAACAAGAGCAATTAGAAACAGTAATGCTAGAACAAGAAAATCTTGAGCTGGCAAAAATTGAGCAAGAAAAAGCTGAAATAGAGCAAAGAGAAAAAGCGGCTTTAGAAAAAGAAAGGCTCGCAATGGAGAGAATAGGCCGCGAGCAAGAAAAATTAAGGTTAGAGCGCGAGAAATTAAAGCATGAAAGGATGTTGCTCAAACAGCAAAAAATTGAAGCCAGTAAATCAAATCTTGAAAAACAGTCTGATCCTAATGATTTGGCGGCTAAATTAAATCAGGCTTTGGAGACGCAATCTAAAACTCAGAAAAAGGCCAGTGCTGTTCAAGAGCCCGAGATACAAACTGTTGCAAACGAATTAGAATCGACTTCTAGCTCTAACGCGTCATCAGATTTTGAACAGGTAGATGATCAGGGGGGGGCTCAAGAAGTTCTCACTGAAGATATCGATGATATCCTTTATGATTTTGAAGAAGAGTCTGAAATAACGCCTGAAAGTGGGGGGGTGAGTTTATTTGTAGATGATAATGTAGATAATGTCTCTGATGAATCAATGTTAGAGAGTTTTGTGCCAGAAAAACACATGTTATCTATCTTCTTGCGTCAACTGGAAATAGCTAAACAAACCTATCAGCTTATCGAAATTAAACTAAACGGTTTTTTAATTATTATCGATCATAGGTTAAATACGGTTTACTGTAATATCGCTTTGGATTCTCCTAAATTTAAAGAATACTGTTCTGTATTGGTTGAGCCCGGGGAATTTTCTGTTAGAGATTTAGATTATGATGAAGCTAAAACACACCAAAGTTTTAGGCGAGAGAAGTCAGAGCTCTCTCATTCGATAGAGTCGTTTGTTTGGGCTGCTAGTGTGTTTACCTCTAAAGGCAGGTCGCCTCAGAACACGGATTTATCAAGAATTATCGGTTTGAAAAATCAGTTAAATCTAAAGCAATTGATGATTGTGCCTCACATGGCTGAAATAATTGATTTATTGCAAGAGGGAGCTTACAGCTTATCTGAGGTACAACAGAAACTAATTGTAAAGCATGCTCAAGTTATTGATGTTTACAATGCCTTGTTAAACCTTGGTTTGATTGAGTTTAATCCGAGCCCGGGTAAAAATAATAAACCTTCCGCAGCAAAAAAAGACGATGCTCCGAAAAAATTATTTGGTGGGTTCTTCAAGCGCAAAGGAAGATAAATCCTTTCGATATTCCTTATAATATAATGTGCAGATGAAATGAATTTTTGTATGATTCACCCTATGAAAAATAGAAACAGTCACAAAGGAGTAATGCTGTGCCACATAGATCTAACCCTGTAATTGCAAAGAAAGGTCCTTACGTCGTTGAATTAGAGCCAGGGAAAACTTATTACTGGTGTGCTTGTGGGAGATCTGAAAATCAGCCTTTTTGTGATGGTTCTCATAAAGATACAAACCTCGAACCGCTAAAGTTCGAGGTTGATGAACAGAAAAAATATGGTTTATGTGGATGTAAGCACACTAAAAATAGCCCTTTTTGTGATCGGGAGCATAGTAAGCTTTAATATTCATATATGAAATAGAGTGAATAGTGTAAACGAGTGCTGTTTTATGGTTTTTTAAGTAAGTTTTCTTTGTCGAAGTTTCTGCGATAGTAAACGGCTATGTTGCCAATGCGCTGCAAGAGTTCGGCTTTGTATTTTTTGCCTAATTCTTCGATTAAAGCATCTCTGGAGCCACGATCCCCAAGATTTACTTTTAGTTTTACCAGTTGATGAAACTCTAGCGCAGAATCTAATTCTTCACCGATTGAGTCTTTCATGCCATGTTGTCCAACGGTAACAATCGGCTTGAGTTTGTGAGCTAATGCTTTAAGCTGTTTAATTTCTAATTTATTCATGGGCGCAATCATAATGCGGGTAGATGTAAATGGCTAGAAGCAAAACCAGTGGAGACTGGTTAAAAGAACACTTTAATGATGAATATGTCAAAAGATCGCAGAATGATGGTTATAGATCTAGGGCTGTTTATAAGTTGGAAGAGATTCAACAGAAAGACAATTTAATCCGCCCAAACATGCAAGTCGTCGATTTGGGTGCAGCTCCAGGCGGTTGGAGTCAGTATGCTGTCGAATTAGTGGGAAAAAATGGTCGTGTGGTTGCTAGCGATATACTTGATATCGATCCATTGCCATTTGTTGAGTTCATTAAAGGGGATTTTACGGAAGAAAGCGTCCTTAATGATATTTTGAACGTATTGAATAAAGATTCAACTAATTACAAGGCAGATGTTGTAATTTCAGATATGGCCCCAAATATGTCAGGTGTGGAAGCAACAGATCAACCTCGATCAATTTACTTGTGCGAACTTTCCTTAGATATGGCTTGTCAGATATTAAAGCCAGGTGGTTCTTTCGTTGCAAAGGTGTTTCAAGGTGATGGATCGGATGCGTTTTTAAAAGACGTTCGTAGTCATTTTAAAAAGGTTAAAGTACGTAAGCCAAAGGCTTCTAGGCCTCGTAGTCGTGAAGTATATGTTGTAGCTCAGGGTTTTTATAACTAATTATCTTTTAAATAATAGTGTAAGATCAGAGGCAAATAGTTTGTTCTTTTTTAACAAGCATAAGATTTAAGTAGAGGAATATTTCTTGAACGATTTAAATAAAAATATAGTCATGTGGGTGGTGATAGCGCTGGTCTTGGTTGCTGTTTTCAGTAAATTCAATGTGCCTACTGCGCAATCAACTGGCATGTCTTATTCGGATTTCATCAAGCGCGTTGATAATAAAGGCGTTAAAGAAGTTGAAATCAGTGGTCAAACTATCACTGGTCAAAGTACTTCTGGTGAAAAGTTTCAGACTTATGCGCCTTACAACGATCCTAAATTAGTGGATGAGTTGATCGTTAATGATGTGAAAATTAACGTAAAAGAGCCAGAAGGTCGTTCAGTTCTTGTAGATATTCTGGTGAATACTATTCCATTCTTATTGATCATCGGTCTTTGGATTTACATCATGCGCCAAATGCAAGGCGGTGGTGGTAAAGGTGGTCCAATGTCATTCGGGAAAAGTAAAGCGCGAATGATGACGGAAGACCAGGTTAAAGTAACATTTAATGACGTTGCAGGTTGTGAAGAAGCGAAAGAAGAAGTTTTTGAAATAGTAGAGTTCTTACGTGACCCGAGCAAATTCCAGAAATTGGGTGGAAAAATTCCTCGCGGCGTTTTATTGGCTGGTTCTCCTGGTACAGGTAAAACGCTTCTTGCTAAAGCAATTGCTGGTGAGGCTAAAGTACCTTTCTTTAGTATTTCTGGTTCTGACTTCGTTGAAATGTTTGTTGGTGTTGGTGCATCTCGAGTTCGTGATATGTTTGAACAAGCAAAGAAGCACGCGCCTTGCATAATTTTTATTGATGAAATTGATGCGGTAGGTCGTAAGCGTGGCTCTGGAATGGGTGGCGGTAATGACGAGCGTGAGCAAACACTTAACCAACTTCTGGTTGAAATGGACGGCTTTGAAGGTACTGAAGGCGTTATTGTAGTTGCTGCTACTAACCGTCCTGATGTTCTGGATGAAGCATTGCTTCGCCCAGGTCGTTTTGATCGCCAAGTCGTTGTTCCGTTACCAGATGTTCGTGGTCGTGAACAAATCTTGAAAGTACATATGCGTAAAGTACCTTTAGGTGAAGATGTTAAGCCTGCAATTTTAGCGCGTGGTACTCCAGGTTTTTCTGGTGCTGATCTAGCAAACCTTGTGAATGAAGCCGCACTATTTTCGGCAAGAGGTGATAAACGCGTAGTTAGCATGGAAGAGTTCGAAAAAGCCAAAGACAAAATCATGATGGGTGCTGAGCGTAAGTCCATGGTGATGAATGAGAAAGAGAAATCAAACACGGCTTATCATGAAGCAGGACATGCAATCGTCGGTTTGACAGTTCCTGAGCATGATCCTGTTTATAAGGTGACTATTATTCCTCGTGGCCGTGCTTTGGGTGTGACAATGTTTTTACCTGAAGAAGATAAGTACAGTGCCAGTAAGCAAAATCTGGAAAGTCAGATTTCTACACTATTTGGTGGACGTATTGCTGAGGAAATGATTCTTGGTAAAGAAGGTGTAACTACTGGAGCATCAAACGATATCGAACGCGCCACATCCATCGCACGTAATATGGTGACTAAATGGGGGTTGTCTGAAAAACTAGGCCCATTGTCATACAGTGATGATGAGAATCAAGGGTTTATGGGTGCGCCAACTAAGAGTGTATCTGATGATACGGCTCATGAAATTGATGATGAAGTTCGTAAAATAATAGATACTAACTACATTCGTGCTGAAACTATTCTGAAAGAGAATATTGATAAGTTAGATGCAATGGCTAAAGCACTTATTAAGTATGAGACAATTGATCAGCTGCAGATCGCGGCCATAATGAAGGGAGACGTACCTCCTCCGCCAGAGGGTTGGACTGATGATGATTCTCCTCTTGATGGCGATAATGATGGTGGTTCAGTGGTAGAAGCCGAAGCATCTAAAGATGATAAAAAATCTAAAAAAGATGTAATTGGTGATCCTGCTGAGTCTATTTAGTCTATTTGTTAAGAGTTGTGAAAAAGGACGCATTTAGCGTCCTTTTTTATTGTGAACTTATTATTAAGGTCACCCCCCCTACTTGTAGGCCTTTTTTTATTTAGTAGTTCTTTTATGGTTTCTTTTACCTGCGTTTGTTTAATTGGGTAGGGGTATTTAGATAAAGGAAAAGTGCTATAATGTGCCGCACAAATTAAACAAAACCCTAAGCAGTACAAAATTTATGAGTAGAAAATATTTTGGCACAGATGGTATCCGTGGAGAAATAGGTAAAGCACCTATGACTCCAGATTTTGTTTTAAAGCTAGGCTGGGCTGCGGGCAAAGTGTTAGCCGCTCACGGCACTCCGCTTGTTGTTATTGGGAAAGATACTCGTATCTCAGGCTACATGCTCGAATCAGCGCTTGAAGCTGGTTTAGTGGCTGCTGGCGTGAATATTCGTTTGCTGGGGCCTATGCCAACTCCTGGTGTGGCATATCTAACTACAACCTTCAGAGCGTCGGCTGGCATAGTTGTCAGTGCCTCTCATAATCCTTATCAGGATAATGGCGTTAAGTTCTTTTCTGCGGAAGGGACTAAGCTTTCAGATGAGACTGAGCATGAGATTGAAGAATATCTAGAGCGAGAGTTGGTTACTGTTAGTTCTGATAAGCTAGGTAAAGTAGAGCGCGTTGATGATGCTGCAGGCCGTTATATTGAGTTTTGTAAGCGCGCCATACCTTCTCACATTACGTTAGAAGGTCTTCGTATTGTTGTTGATTGTGCCAACGGAGCTACTTATCACGTCAGCCCTGATGTGTTTTCTGAATTAGGTGCTGACGTCGTAAAGATAGCGGCGAAACCAGATGGATTTAATATCAATGATGGTTGTGGTGCTACATCTTTGGCTTTATTGCAAAAGAGCGTCAAAGAGTATCGAGCAGATTTAGGCATCGCCTTAGATGGTGATGGTGATCGTTTGATGATGGTTGACCATAAGGGTGAAGTAGTTAATGGAGATGAAATTTTAGCTATAATTGCTGCTCATAGAATGCAGAATGAAGGACTCAAAGAGGATGTGGTTGGCACCTTGATGAGTAATCTTGGCTTGGAGAAAGCGATGGTGGAAATGGGTCTGAATTTTCATCGTGCAGATGTAGGCGATCGATATGTGATGGAATTGCTGCGTAAGTCGGGGGGTATTCTTGGTGGAGAGTCGTCTGGGCATATCATCGTTCGCGATCGAATAGCAACAGGTGATGGGACCATTGCTGCGCTTCAAGTTCTTTATGCGGTAATTGTAAGTGGTAAAAGCTTGCATGACTTGAAGCAAGTTATGACTAAATACCCTCAAACACTAATTAATGTTCGGATCAATAATAAAATTGACCTGAAAGATAATAAAGAAATTCAGGCCGCTGTTAAAGATGCTGAATCGCAGATGGGGAATAGTGGTCGTGTTCTTTTGAGAGCGTCAGGTACTGAGCCTCTAATTAGAGTGATGGTAGAGGCTGTAGAAGAAAAACATACGAAGCAATACGCGCAACTTATTGCTGATGTTGTAGAGAAAGTCGCGCGTTAATGCACAAAACAATTGATTTATGTGTGGGCTAGGGTTAATCTTCCGCGATTCGAAAAACACGGCAGGGAAAACACATGCGTAAAACTCTGGTAGCTGGTAATTGGAAACTAAACGGTTCTAAAGAAAGTATTAAAGAATTGTTAAATGGTGTTCTGGCGGGAATGTCAGAAGCTAAAACAGAAGTAGCAGTATGTGCTCCTTATATTTATATACCTCTTGTGCAAGAGTTGTTATCAGGTACTGATGTAGCTTACGGCTCAGAAAGTATATCTGAGCATGATTCGGGTGCATTTACAGGTGAAATATCTGGACCTATGTTGAATGATTTTGATTGTGAATATGCAATCGTAGGACACTCGGAAAGACGTACTTTGTTTGCAGAGAAAGACGAAGATACAGCAAATAAATTTGCAGCTGCACGTAAGCATGGTTTGAAGCCAATTTTATGTGTTGGTGAGTTATTAGAAGAGAGAGAGCAAGGGATCACAGAAGAGGTGGTTGCTCGTCAATTAGACGCAGTAATTGAGCTTGAAGGTGTAGAAGCTCTTGCAGATGGTGTTATTGCTTATGAGCCTGTTTGGGCTATAGGTACAGGAATGACAGCATCGCCACAACAGGCACAAGATGTGCACGCGTTTATTCGTGGAAAGATTGCTGCATTGAATGCTGATGTGGCTGAGAAAGTACAAATTTTATATGGTGGAAGCGTAAACGGTGGAAATGCCGATGAGCTTTTTGCCATGGCTGATATAGACGGTGGTCTTATTGGTGGCGCTTCATTGAAAGCAGAAGATTTTTTAGCGATTTGCAAAGCAGGTTAAAGACTAAATTGAGTCTACTCTGGCTTGCTGCGCTTGCTTAATAAGGTAAAGGTTTTACATGTTATATAACGTATTGTTAATTATTCAAATCATGGTAGCTCTAGGTATTATTGGTCTAGTGCTAATTCAGCACGGTAAAGGTGCGGACGCAGGAGCTGCTTTTGGTGGCGGTGCTTCAGGCACAGTGTTTGGTTCGCGTGGTTCGGGTAATTTTTTAACAAAACTAACTGCAGTACTCGCAACGGTATTTTTTGCTAATTCGCTAATGCTCGCGTGGTTAGTTGCACACCCTGATGGTGTTGTGGGTGAGTCAATTATACCTACTGCAATCACTGAGCCTGCTCCTGCAGGATCGTCAGAAGTAGATCTACCAAAAGGCTCGGGTGATGTTGCTCCTGCTATTGAAAATGAAGCTCCCTCAGATATACCAAAATAGCGTCATATTAGCCGATGTGGTGAAATTGGTAGACACGCACGCTTGAGGGGCGTGTTGCGCAAGCAGTGCCGGTTCGACTCCGGCCATCGGCACCAAATTCCTGAATTTATTCAGACTAAATCCCGCTTCATGCGGGATTTTTTGTGTCCGAAATATTTTATTTTCAATGGTATTCTCAAGTGGAGTTGGCGATTTTAAATGGTCAAATACCCTTCATTGAAGAATATGAGGGTTTAGGCTACTCCAAAAGAGATATAATTATATGATCTAATCTGCGCATAAATTAACTTAATTACAATGGAGAAGTATTGCAAATGGGAAATGAAAGTTCGAAAATCATTTATACACTTACTGACGAGGCACCACTTTTAGCAACAGCCTCATTACTTCCCATTTTGAGAGCGTTTATGTCAGCGGCAGGGGTTGAGATAGAGATAGAGAAGAGTGACATATCCCTGGCGGCAAGGATAATTGGTGAGTTTGGAGATTTTCTTCCTGAAGAACAGAGAATTCCGGATAATCTGGCGGAATTAGGCAAGGTCATTGCTGAGCCAAGCGCGAACATAATTAAGTTGCCTAATATTAGTGCTTCGGTACCACAGTTACTGACTGCAATTGATGAGTTGCAATCGCATGGGGTTAGTGTTCCTGATTATCCGGAGTCTGCCGAAACAGATGAAGAAAAAACCCTTCAACAGCGTTATTCGAAGATTTTAGGTAGTGCAGTTAATCCAATTTTACGTGAAGGTAATTCCGATCGTAGAGCGCCACCAGCGGTTAAACGCTATGCACAGAAAAATCCTCACGAAATGGCTGACTGGAGTCCTGCATCAAGAACTCATGTGGCTCATATGCGTCACGGTGACTTTTATTCCAGCGAAAAATGTAAAACCGTCGACAAAGACTGTAGTGTCAGGATGGAGTTTGTTAATAAAGAGGGTAAAGTAACAATCCTCAAAGAAAAAACAGATCTACTGGAAGGTGAAATCATAGACAGCATGTTTATGAGTAAAAAAGCACTCTGTCAATTTCTCGAAGATACGATGGATGACGCCAAGGAAACTGGCGTAATGTATTCCTTACACGTTAAAGCAACGATGATGAAAGTGTCGCATCCGATTGTTTTTGGTCACGCGGTAAAAGTATTCTATAAAGACCTGTTCAAAAAACATGGCGAGCTATTCGATAAGCTGGGTGTTAACCCAAATAATGGAATTAGCAGTGTTTACGAAAAAATAGAAACACTTCCTGGTTCTGTTCGAGAAGAAATTCTAGAAGATATTCATAATTGTTATGCAGAACGACCAGAATTAGCCATGGTAAATGCAGCTAAAGGTATTTCGAATTTGCATGCACCAAATGATGTGATTGTTGATGCGTCTATGCCAGCCATGATTCGTAATGGCGGTAAAATGTGGGGGCCTGATGGCAAGCCTAAAGACACAAAAGCTGTGATGCCAGAAAGTACTTATGCGCGTATTTATCAAGAGATGATTAACTTCTGTAAAAGTAATGGAAAATTTGATCCTACGACAATGGGTACAGTGCCTAATGTTGGTTTAATGGCGCAAAAGGCAGAAGAATACGGCTCGCATGATAAAACTTTCGAAATTACTGAAGACGGCACAGCAAGAATAGTGTGTGAAGAAAGTAATTTTGTTATCGAACAGGAAGTCGAGAAGGGTGATATCTGGAGAATGTGTCAAACCAAAGACTTTCCTATTCGTGACTGGATTAAATTAGCGGTGGATCGCGCGCGAGAAGCTCAAATTCCTGCTGTTTTCTGGCTTGATGAATACCGCCCTCATGATTTTGAGCTCATCAAAAAAGTTAAGCATTATTTGAAAGATCATGATCTTACGGGTGTGGATATTGAAATCATGTCTCCTTTACGTTCAATGCGTTATACCCTGGAAAGAATAATTCGCGGTAAAGATACAATTTCTGTGACAGGTAATATATTGAGAGATTATCTAACGGATCTTTTCCCGATTATGGAATTAGGAACTAGTGCAAAAATGTTATCTGTTGTTCCGCTGATGGCGGGTGGTGGATTATTTGAAACCGGTGCGGGAGGAACTGCACCTGTTTTAGTTAAGCAGCTATTAGAGGAAAACCATTTAAGCTGGGATTCTTTGGGTGAGTTTTTGGCAATTACTGTCTCTCTTGAAAAAGCCGGTGACTTTACCGGTAATGATAAGGCAAAGTTATTAGCCAAAACGCTAGACCAGGCAGTTGGAAAATTACTGGATGAAAATAAATCACCTTCTCAACGAACTGGAGAATTAGATAGCCGCGGAAGTCATTTCTATCTGGCTATGTATTGGGCTGAAATTCTGGCAGAACAAAATGAAGATGCAGAGCTTGCAGCTCAGTATGCGCCTTTAGCAAAAATATTAGCCGAGAATGAAAACAAAATCATTGAAGAAATGAATTCAGTGCAAGGTGTTGCGGTTGATATCGGTGGTTATTTCTATGCTGATGCAGAAAAAACCAAGAACGTCATGCGACCTAGTGAAACATTTAATAAAGCCATAAGAGATTTTAGGGCTTAATTGTTTTATCGCCTGACGATCAAATTAATTATATTTTATCGTCAGGCTTAAATTCTCATAGTTACTGTATTAATCAAAATAAAAATAAACAGTTAATTTGTGATGTTGTTGTAATGCATAGCCTGAAATGATTTATGAAACGTAGATAAATAATCGTTTCATTTAGTCCATTTAAGCAGTACCAAAAAAAGTGCCCAAAAGTAGGGGGGTGACTTTCATATCGTTTCTTCTTGTTTCAATACTTTAGTAATCAATTAGCATGATTCTTACTTATGGTTTATTAGTATTATTTATTCAATGATATTTTTTATGTTTATATAAATATAAGAAAAAATTATATAAATATTTTTCACTTGGTTTGTTGTGAACTGGGTAAAAATAAGTGTATATTCGACTTAGTCAGTAAATAAACATCATTAAGAATTCATTGATTGTTTAATATAATAATAAAATCTTAAGTGCTATGGAGAGTTTATGCTTGCAGAATATTTGCCTGTTCTTGTATTTCTGAGTGTTGGATTTGCAATGGCGATTTTTATGTTGATACTAGGCTCTTTGCTTTCACCTCGTCGCCCTGGCGAAGCGAAGGATTCCCCATTTGAATGCGGTTTTGAAGCGTTCGGTGATGCTCGCATGAAGTTCGATGTGCGTTACTATCTGGTTGCTATTCTATTTATTATTTTTGATCTCGAAATAGCCTTTCTATTCCCCTGGGCGGTGGTACTCGACAAAATAGGTCTGTTTGGCCTTATCGCAATGGGCGTCTTTCTTGGTATTTTAATCATCGGGTTTATTTACGAGTGGAAAAAAGGAGCCTTGGAATGGGAATAGAGGGAAAACTCAATGAAGGCTTTGTAACCACAAGCGCAGATAAACTCATCAACTGGGCAAGAACTGGCTCAATGTGGCCGATGACCTTTGGTTTGGCGTGTTGCGCTGTTGAGATGATGCAGGCAGGTGCGTCACGTTATGATATGGATCGCTTTGGTATCCTGTTTCGCCCAAGTCCACGTCAATCGGATGTAATGATTGTTGCTGGCACACTCACCAATAAAATGGCTCCCGCTTTACGCAAAGTATACGATCAGATGGCAGAACCGCGCTGGGTGATTTCCATGGGTTCATGCGCGAATGGCGGTGGTTATTATCATTATTCTTATGCGGTTGTACGTGGTTGTGATCGTATCGTGCCGGTTGATATTTATGTGCCGGGTTGTCCTCCAACAGCAGAAGCTTTGTTATATGGGATAATTCAGCTACAAAATAAAATAAAGAATACCAACACGATTGCCCGTCAGGAAGAAGTTGCATGACGGAAGCTTTAAGAACGTTAGAGACACACATTACTAAGTCTTTATCCGAGAAACTAATTTCCAGTAAAATTGAAATCAATGAGCTTACGATTGAAGTAGCACCTGTGGACTTGCTTTCGACAGTTATTTTTCTGCGTGATGATGAATCCTGTTGTTTCGAACAATTAATCGATTTATGTGGCGTCGATTATCTCGCCTATGGTGAATCTGAATGGGATGTTGATGCAAGTAGTTTCTCCAGAGGTGTTAAAAGAGAGTTCTCATTTGATGATAGTGAATTAGATGAAATGGATGTTGAATTTGAAGGTAAGCGTTTTGCTTCAGTGATTCATTTACTCTCAATAAAACATAATCATCGTATTCGCTTAAAGACTTACTGCGATGATAATGAATTCCCGGTTGTGGATTCTGTTACAGATATCTGGAATTCTGCCAACTGGTTCGAACGCGAGGCATTTGACCTTCTTGGGATTATGTATAGCGGTCACCCAGACTTACGTCGAATACTCACCGATTACGGTTTTTCGGGGCATCCATTCAGAAAAGATTTTCCATTAATTGGGCAAGTAGAAATGCGCTACGATGAAGAGCAGCAAAGAGTAGTGTATGAGCCAGTATCGATAGAACCTCGGGTTCTTGTGCCAAGAGTTATCAGGGATGATTTACGCTTTACTGCCGCTAAAGAAAATAAGACGAAAACAGAGGCTGAAGAATAATGCCTGAGATTCGCAATTTTACACTAAATTTTGGCCCGGCTCATCCCGCTGCGCATGGTGTTTTACGCCTTGTTTTAGAAATGGATGGCGAGGTTATTCAGCGCGCAGATCCTCATATAGGTTTATTGCATCGAGGCACCGAAAAGTTAGCCGAGAGTAAACCGTATAATCAAAGCATTGGTTATATGGATCGTCTCGATTATGTTTCGATGATGTGCAATGAGCACGGTTATGTTCTGGCATTGGAGAAAATGCTGGGAATTGAAGCGCCAATTCGTGCGCAATATATTCGAACCATGTTTGATGAAATCACCCGCATTCTTAATCATCTTCTCTGGATTGGCGCACATGCTTTGGACGTTGGTGCGATGACCATGTTTTTGTATGCATTTCGCGAGCGTGAAGATTTAATGGATGTTTACGAAGCTGTTTCAGGTGCGCGTCTTCACGCTACCTATTACAGGCCGGGTGGTGTTTACAGGGATTTACCGGATGTTATGCCACTGCACGAAAAATCACGCTGGCACAGTGATGCGGATATCGAGCGTCTGAATCAAACGCGTGGCGGCACGGTATTAGACTTTATAGAAGATTTTACCAATCGTTTTCCTAAATGTGTGGATGAATACGAAACATTACTGACAGACAACCGAATCTGGAAACAACGATTGGTTGATATTGGAATAGTTTCACCTGAAAGAGCGTTGCAACTTGGTTTAACCGGAGCAATGTTACGTGGGTCAGGTGTCGAGTGGGATTTAAGAAAGAAACAACCATACGCAATGTACGATCAAGTGGATTTTGATATTCCTGTGGGTAAGAATGGTGATAGCTATGACCGCTATTTAGTCCGTATCGAAGAGTTTCGTCAATCAAACCGTATCATCAAACAGTGTGTTGATTGGTTGCGTAAAAATCCGGGTCCAGTGATGCACCCTGATCATAAAATCACACCACCAAAACGCGAAGAAATGAAAGGTGATATGGAAGCATTAATCCATCACTTCAAATTAGCGACTGAAGGTTATTGTTTGCCAGAAGGTGAGGCTTATGCAGCAATCGAGCATCCTAAAGGTGAGTTTGGTTGCTATATTATTTCCGATGGTGCGAATAAACCCTATCGTTTAAAAATCCGCGCTCCTGGTTTTGCTCATATGTCAGCCATGGATGAACTGACTAAAGGTCATATGCTAGCTGATGTGGTAACGGTTATCGGAACCATGGATATTGTATTTGGAGAGGTAGACAGATAATGGCTACTACGAAAACTATTTTATCTAAGCACGAGACTGATGAAATCGACAGATGGCTAGAGCGATTTCCTAAAGATAAGGCTCAGTCAGCATTATTGGCAGCCTTAAGGGCAGTGATGCATGAGGATCATTATCTCTCTACAGCCAAGATGGATGCGGTTGCCGATTATTTGAATCTTCCAAAAATTGCCGTTTATGAAGTAGCCAGTTTTTATTCGATGTATGAACTGGATGAAAAAGCAGCGGCTAAAAATACGATTGCGGTTTGTACTAATGTGTCTTGCATGCTCAATGGGTCAGATGGCATCGTTGAACATATTGAAGAAAAACTAGGTATTAAAATGGGTGAAACAACAGCAGATGGAGAATTTTTCTTTAAAGTTGAAGAAGAATGTCTCGCTGCTTGTTGCGGTGCTCCAATGATGCAGTTGAATCATGTCTATCACGAAAACTTAACTAATGAAAAAGTTGATGAACTTCTTGATGCCGTCAGAAGTAAGCGCTCCTTAAAAGATAAGGAGGCAAGCTAATGGTTGATCAGGTTTGTTTTGCAACGAAGCAATATGGTGATGATTGTTATTCCCTTGAAAATTATTTGAAGTCAGGCGGTTATCAATCCTGGCAGAAAATACTGGAAGAGGGCACGGATGTTAATGACCTGATTGAAGAAGTTAAAAACTCTGGATTACGTGGCAGAGGTGGCGCTGGTTTTCCAACAGGGCTTAAGTGGAGCTTTATGCCACGCAATATGCCCGGTCAAAAGTACATCGTTTGTAATTCGGATGAATCAGAGCCCGGTACCTGTAAAGACAGAGATATTTTACGATTCAATCCACATGCATTAGTTGAGGGTATGGCTATCGCTGGCTATTGTATTGGAGCGACGGTCGGCTACAACTATATGCGTGGTGAGTTCATGGATGAGCCATCTATACGCTTTGAGCAAGCTGTCAAAGAAGCTTATGAAGCTGGTTATCTTGGTAAAAATATTCAAAAAAGTGGTATTGATTTTGATTTATATGGCGCTTTAGGCGCTGGTGCATATATTTGTGGCGAAGAAACGGCACTGCTTGAATCACTGGAAGGCAAGAAAGGACAGCCAAGATTCAAGCCACCATTTCCCGCTAGCTTTGGTTTATATGGGCGCCCTACAACTATAAACAACACTGAAAGTTTATCTTCAATACCAGCAATTCTAAGAGGTGGTGGCGAGTGGTTTAAAAATATGGGTGTTGAAGGTTCTGGAGGAGAAAAGCTATTTTCTGTCTCTGGCCATGTAAATAATGCTGGGAACTTTGAAGTTCCGATGGGTATGCCTTTTTCAGAATTACTTGAGATGGCCGGCGGTGTTAGAAATGGGAATAAGCTCAAAGCAGTGATTCCTGGCGGATCATCAGTCCCGGTACTAACTGGCGACCAGATGATGGAATTGACCATGGACTACGACACTATTGCTAAAGCAGGCTCTTATTTGGGTTCTGGTGCAGTAATCGTTATGGATGAAACCACTGATATGGTTAAGGTTCTACAACGCATTTCTCGTTTCTACTTTTCTGAATCGTGTGGGCAATGCACACCTTGCCGTGAAGGTACGGGTTGGTTGTACCGTATGTTGTGTCGCATCGTAGAAGGTAAAGGGACTTTAGAAGATATTGATCGTCTGGATGAGGTCGCACATAAAATTGAAGGTCGCACTATCTGTGCCTTGGGCGATGCTGCTGCAATGCCAGTGTGGAGCTTTGTGCAAAGCTTTAGAGAAGAGTTTGTTCACTATGTAGAAAATGGTTGCTCAATGGTGGATGAAAGATGAGTAATTCTGATAACAAATTCGTAACAATCACTATCAACGATAAGGAGATAGAGGCTGTTCCTGGGTCGATGCTTATTGATGTTGCTGATAAATCAGATATCCATATTCCACGATTCTGTTATCACAAAAAATTATCTGTAGCCGCAAACTGCCGCATGTGCCTTGTTGATGTCGAGAAAGCACCCAAGCCATTGCCAGCCTGCGCTACACCAGTAAATGAAGGTATGGTAGTCTGGACAAGGTCTGAAAGGGCATTGACTGCACAGAAAGATACCATGGAATTCTTGCTTATCAACCATCCATTGGATTGTCCTATTTGTGACCAGGGTGGTGAATGCGAGTTACAAGATTTATCAATGGAGTTTGGCAGCGGTTCATCAAATTTCCATGAAATGAAACGTGTAGTAGTCGATAAGGATATCGGTGAACTTGTAGCGACTGAAATGACTCGATGTATTCAATGTACCCGATGTGTACGTTTTGGTGAAGAAATTGCTGGAATGCGTGAAATGGGTGCAACCGGCCGTGGTGATCGAATGGAAATCGGAACTTTTGTTGAAAAGAGTTTAGATTCAGAAATATCAGGGAATATTATTGATATTTGCCCCGTTGGTGCACTTACTGCCAAGCCCTCACGTTATCATTCACGAGCCTGGGAAATGATGCAAACGCCCTCCATCGCGTCTCATGATAGCGTGGGTTCTAGTGTCAAGTTACATACATTCAAACAAAAGTTAGTACGTGTCATTGCTGCTGAGAATGAAGACATAAATGAATGCTGGATTTCTGATCGAGACCGTTTCAGTTACCAAGGTGTTTATGCTGAAGATCGTGTAGAAAAACCAATGATCAAATATAACGGTATCTGGAAAGAGGTTGACTGGTCAACAGCGTTAGATAGAACCGTTGAAAATCTCACTGAGGTTGCGGCCAAAGATATTGCAGTGTTAGCTTCTCCCCGAGCTACGCTTGAAGAACTATATTTACTGCAGAAGTCTATGCGCGGTATTGGTGTTTCAAATATCGATCATCGCCTTCGCCAGATTGACTTCAACGATCAAGAAAGTGCAGGAGCTTTTCCGTCACTGGGTATGAAGATTGCTGAAATTGAAAATCTGGATAGCATTCTGTTGGTAGGTTCTAATGTTAGAAAAGAACAGCCAATGATTAATCATCGCATTCGTAAAGCCGCTCTCAACGGCGCTAAAGTGATGTGTGTTAATCCTATGGAGCTAGATTTTAATTACGAGGTAGACACTCAAAGAGTGAGTAATCCGGTTGAAATGATTAACACCTTGGCAATTATTGCGAAAGCCAGCTATACCTTGAGTAAAAATAAAATTCCGGCCGGTTTAAAAGATTTATTTACTGGCGTTAGAGTCAATAAAATAGATAAAGCAATCGCCGAAAATTTGATGAAATCAAAAAAATCTGCAGTGTTTCTGGGTAATATTTCTAAACAACATCCAGGGTATTCGACGTTACGGGCTTTATCTAAAGCGATTGCGGCAAATACAAAGTCTACATTAGGCTATTTGTCAGAATCAGCAAATTCAGCTGGAGCATGGCTAGCAGGTGTAGTGCCTCATAAAAAAGAAGCTGACCAAGTTGCAGATGTCATCGGTAAGAATGCAAGCGAGATGCTCTCGAGAGCCAAAAAAGTATACGTACTTTTGGATTTGGAGTTAGAACGAGATTCGGATAATCCACAGCAAGCTAAAGCAGCGATGAATCAGGCAGATACGGTAATCGCTATCACTCCTTATGCAAATAAAAGCCTACTGGCGTTGGCTGACATAATATTACCGAGTGCAGCCTATGCCGAAACCTCAGGTACTTATGTAAATACAGAAGGTACCTGGCAAAGTTTTAAAGCGGCAGCGAAAGGAAGCGGCGAAGCAAGACCAGCATGGAAAATACTGCGTGTTTTAGGTAATAAATTAGACGTAAAAGGCTTTGATTATGTGAGCTCTAAAGACGTGAGAAACGAGCTTCGTGAACTTTGCAAAGATATTAATAATGAAAACTCAGTAAGTGTTGAGGGTATATATACAAAACTCGATGACGTGCCTACTCAATGTTTATACCGTATAGGTAATGTTGGTGAGTATTCGGGTGATTCTTTAGTTAGAAGAGCAGCTGCATTACAGAAAAGTAGTCCTGAGCAAAATGCGGTGCAACTCAATTCTAAAGAAATTGCTTTGCTTGGATTGAAGGATTTGGTTGATGACAACAGTAAAGAAGTTACGACAGTTGAGGTAAAGCAAGGTGAAGTTGTCGTTTCTATGCCTTTAATCATCAATGACTATATTCCCGATAAATGCGCTTTGCTGGCTTCGGGAACTCAATCAAGTAGTTTATTAGGCTCAGCTTTTGGGGAAATAGAAATAACAGCATAAATTTAGAATAGTATTTAGTGTAATACAGCGTGTTTTAAACCAGCTTTTAAACGGACAAATGTAACAGGGATAAATTGGATACTTTAACGACATTTTTAAACAGTTTCCTGCCAGAGGGTTTAGCCACTCTGATTGTGATCTTGCTTAAGATCATCGCTATCCTATTGCCGTTAATTCTAGCTGTGGCGTACACTACATTTGCCGAGAGAAAAATTATCGGTTATATGCAAAGTCGCATGGGGCCGAATCGTGTTGGACCAAAGGGTTGGTTGCAACCCATTGCTGATACCGTAAAACTGATGTTTAAGGAGATTATTACTCCAACACGTTCAAGCAAGGTCGTATTTTTTATTGCTCCAATGCTGGCGTTAGCCCCAGCGCTAGCTGTCTGGTCAGTAATTCCATTTTGGGATGGGGGGGTTCTAGCCAATGTGAACGCTGGTTTATTACTTATTTTGGCGATTAATTCACTGGATGTTTTCGGTATTATTCTTGCTGGCTGGGCTTCAAATTCCAAGTATGCGATCTTGAGTTCACTTCGTGTTGGCGCACAGGTAGTCTCTTACGAAATTGCAATGGGCTTCGCTCTAGTAGGCGTTCTAATGGTTTCAGGGAGCTTGAATCTAACAGAAATAGTAAGAGCTCAAAGTGGGGGGCTGTTCGGTTGGAATGTATGGCCACTCTTTGGTTTGTTCGTGGTGTTTTTTATCTCTGGTGTAGCAGAAACCAATCGTGCTCCATTTGATGTGGCAGAAGGCGAGTCAGAAATCGTTGCTGGTTTCCACGTAGAGTATTCTGGTATGGCGTTTGCGCTATTCTTCCTCGCTGAATATGCCAGTATGATATTGATTTCAACGTTAACCGCTTTACTATTTTTCGGTGGTTGGCTGTCTCCATTTGGAACATCTATGGATGATATTCCTGTTCTCGGTTTTCTAATGGGTGATGGGTTCCACTGGTTGCTGTTAAAAGCGATGTTCTTTCTATTTTGCTATTTATGGTTTAGAGCGACGTTCCCTCGATACCGTTACGATCAGATTATGCGTTTAGGCTGGAAAATATTAATTCCTGTAACGCTAGTCTGGATTTTTGGTGAGGGTGTTGCAATAGCGCTAGGGTGGCAGCCATGGTTGTAAATACAGGTTTAAATAGTATTAAAAGGTCACCCCCCCACTTTAAGGCACTTTTTTCTGGAATGACAAAGCCGTTAGAAGAAATGAAATTTGAAGCTGTGAATCAAAGAGCAAATAAAGGAGAGTGCAATGATTAGATCAATCAAACATTACATTAAATCCTTTACGCTATTTGAATTGTTTAAAGGACTGGGTGTTACTGGAAAGTATTTATTCAAACGTAAAATCACCATTCAGTATCCAGAACAAAAAACCCCGATGTCACCTCGTTTCAGGGGGCATCATGCTTTGCGCAGATACCCTAACGGTCAAGAGCGATGCATTGCTTGTAAATTGTGTGAAGCGGTTTGCCCTGCCTTGGCAATTGACATAGAAATGGAAGAACGTGAAGACGGAACACGTCGAACCACTAAATACGATATTGATTTCTTTAAGTGTATTTACTGTGGGTTCTGCGAAGAAGCCTGTCCGGTAGATGCTATTGTAGAAACCCATATTTTTGAATATCACTTTGAAGAACGTGGCAAAAACATCATCACTAAGGAAGAGTTATTAGCCTTTGGTGATAAGCATGAAAGCGAAATCGCAAAACGAAAAGCAGCAGACGCGCCTTATAAATAATAATTAAATAATGATGTTTGGTAGAACTAATTTTGTAGAACTAAGAAGTAAGTAAGGTTAAACAAGGAAGAAAATGACATTCGAGCTATTCATATTTTACGTATTTTCAGCAGTAACACTGTTTTCTGCAGTACGTGTAGTGACTGCGCGTAATCCTGTTTATGCTGCTTTATTTTTGATTTTGGCGTTTTTTACCAGTGCCGCAACGTGGGTATTACTTGAAGCAGAATTTCTGGGAGTAGTGTTAGTACTCGTTTACGTAGGCGCTGTCATGGTGCTATTTTTATTCGTGATTATGATGCTGGATATCAATATAGATATCTTGAAAGAAGGCTTTACGCGGTATATGCCACTAGGTATTTTGGTTGCAGTTGCAGTCGCTGCTGAAATGATTTTGGTAATGAAGTCAAAAACCTTTGATCGACCGATACCAGAAGCCGCGCCATTAGACAGCAGCAATACCGAAGCATTGGGTGAGATTCTATACACTGAATATGTCTACCCATTTGAGATTGCAGCAGTCATTTTAGTGGTTGCTATTATTGCTGCTATTGCCTTAACACTGCGTCGACGTGAAGGCGTTAAAAAGCAGGATCAGGGAGCGCAAATTCGAACTCGAAAAGAAGATCGATTACGCATCATTAAAATGAAAACAGAAGCTAAGCAGGGAGAAAGATAATGATACCTTTATCACACTTTCTCATTGTTGGTGCCTTGCTGTTTTCAATCGCTGTGGCAGGAATTTTTTTGAATCGGAAGAATATGATTATTCTTTTGATGTGTATCGAGCTAATGCTACTCGCAGTGAATTTGAACTTTATCGCCTTTTCTCATTATCTTGGTGATATGGCTGGACAGGTTTTTGTATTCTTTATTCTCACCGTTGCTGCTGCAGAAGCAGCTATCGGGCTTGCAATTTTGGTTACGGTTTTTCGAAATCGTCGTACCATCAATGTGCAAGAGCTTGATGATATGAAAGGGTAAGGGCATTTATGGAAAGTATCTATTTAGCTATTCCTCTTGCTTCTCTTATTGGCGCAATTATTGCCGGTTTATTCGGCGGTATTATTGGCCGAAAAGGCGCACATACTATTACCATTTTAGGTGTAGGCATTTCGTGCTTATTGTCTTTTGTTGTTCTTAAACATGTCGGTTTTGATGGGCATACTTTCTATGGTGATGTGTATACCTGGGCTCAAGTTGGCAATACGAAATTCGCAGTAGGTTTTCAGATAGACCGCCTAACATCAATGATGATGGTTGTGGTGACCTTTGTGTCATTAATGGTGCATATCTACACCATTGGTTATATGCAAGACGACAAACATAACTGGCCTGAAGATAGTCGTGGTGGTACGAATAGTTATCAACGTTTCTTTTCTTATATCTCTCTCTTTACCTTTTCTATGCTGATGCTGGTTATGTCTAATAACTTCATGCAGCTGTTTTTTGGTTGGGAAGCGGTAGGTCTTGTCTCATATTTATTGATCGGCTTCTGGTCTACCCGAGACACCGCAATTTTTGCCAATATGAAAGCATTCTTGGTGAACCGTGTTGGTGATTTTGGCTTTTTATTAGGTATAGCGGCAATCTGGACTTATACCGGATCTGTCGATTATAAAGAAGTCTTTGAGCGTCTCCCCGCCATTGAACATATTACCCTGACTATTTTGCCTGATACCGAGTGGATGTTGGTGAGTATCATAGCGATCTCCCTATTCGTTGGCGCAATGGGTAAGTCAGCTCAAGTTCCACTGCATGTTTGGCTGCCCGATTCGATGGAAGGCCCGACACCCATTTCTGCATTGATACATGCGGCGACAATGGTGACCGCGGGCATTTTCATGGTGGCTCGTATGTCACCCATCTTTGAAATGTCGGACACTGCATTAAGCATGGTGTTAATCATTGGAGCGACAACAGCGTTCTTCATGGGACTGATTGGTATAGTGCAAAACGATATTAAACGCGTTGTTGCGTATTCTACGTTGTCACAATTGGGTTACATGACAGTTGCCTTAGGTGCATCGGCATATAGCGCTGCTGTATTTCATTTGATGACACATGCCTTCTTTAAAGCACTATTATTCTTGGCGGCAGGTTCTGTCATTATTGCCATGCATCACGAACAAGATATACGCAAAATGGGTGGCTTGAAAAAGTATCTACCGATTACTTACTGGACTTCACTAGTGGGTTCTTTAGCCTTGATTGGCTTTCCATTCTTCTCTGGTTTCTTCTCCAAAGATTTAATTATCGAAGCAGTCCATGCTGCAAATATTCCCGGCTCAGAATACGCTTACTGGATGGTTTTACTCGGCGTATTCGTTACCGCATTTTATAGCTTCAGAATGTTCTTCCTGGTGTTCCATGGTGAAGAGCGCATGGATGAACACACTAAATCACATTTACATGAACCTGCAAAAGTCGTGACGTGGCCATTGATAGCATTAGCTATTCCAGCAGTGTTAACAGGTTACTTTTTAGACCCGATGGTTGTGGGTGATTTCTTTGATGGTGTAATACATGTTAATGAAAATCATCCTGCTATAGAAACGATTACACATCACTTTCATGGAAGTGACAGTTGGATAGTAAACATATTTAGTTTTGTTGGCCATGGTTTGATGGCATTGCCTTTCTGGTTAGCAATGGCTGGCGCAGGAAGTGCTTATTATATCTATATGAAACAACCTTCAATTGCTCAGTGGGGTTATGACAAGTTACGCTTTATTTACACAATTCTTGATAAGAAATACTTTGCCGATGAGTTCAATATGGCAGTCTTTGCAGGCGGTGCGCTAGCTCTTGGTAAAGGGCTGTGGGCTGTTGGTGATCGCTTCTTAATAGATGGATTACTAGTAAATGGTTCGGCAAAAGTTACGGGTTGGTTTGCGTCATTTATCAGACGCATGCAAACGGGTTATTTATATCATTATGCTTTTTCAATCATCATTGGTGTCCTGGCAATTATGAGTTGGTTATTGTTTGGAGCGAATAATGTTTGAGGGTAATTTGCTCAGTATTTTAATTTGGCTGCCGATCATCGGTGGGTTGATATTGCTGTTTACTGGCGATAAGTTTGCGCCTCGACCTATAGCATTTGTATTCAGTGTCTTAACCTTTTTGCTCAGTATTCCACTATGGACTGACTTTAATCCCGTCGGTCATCAAATGCAGTTTGTTGAATTAGCGCCGTGGATAGAGTCTTTCAAAATAAACTATCACTTGGGTGTTGATGGCATCTCAATGCCACTAATTCTACTCAATACATTCATTACCGTTTTGATTGTTATTGCTGGATGGGAAGTAATTAAACATAAGCCAGCGCAATATATGTCTGCCTTCTTAATCATGGAAGGCATCATCAATGGAGTGTTTGCCGCGCAAGACTCTATCTTGTTCTATGTGTTCTTCGAAGCGATGCTGATTCCGATGTTTATCGTGATTGGAATCTGGGGTGGCGATAACCGTATTTATGCGACTATCAAGTTCTTCCTCTATACCTTCTTTGGCTCGGTATTCATGCTAATCAGTCTTGTGTATATGTATTCACAGGCCGATAGTTTTGCGATCGCAGATTTCCATACTGTTAAGTTAGGAATGACGCCACAGATTTTAATATTCTTATCCTTCTTGGTAGCCTTTGGTGTCAAAGTGCCGATGTGGCCAGTGCATACGTGGTTGCCAGATGCTCACGTACAAGCACCAACCGGTGGTTCGGTGATACTAGCAGCGGTCATGTTGAAAATAGGCGGATACGGTTTCTTACGTTTCTCTTTGCCAATGGTTCCTGATGCTTCGAGCGAGCTCGCTTGGTTAGTAATATTTATGTCGTTAACCGCAATTGTATATATCGGCTTTATCGCTTTGGTACAAAACGATATGAAGAAGCTTGTGGCTTATTCATCGATAGCTCATATGGGCTTTGTGACTTTAGGTTTCTTTGTGTTGTTCCCGATTGTTGCGAAAACAGGAAGCGCTGAAGGAACACTATTAGGCCTGCAAGGTGGCATGGTGCAAATGATGTCACATGGATTTATTTCAGGCGCGATGTTCCTCTGTATCGGTGTGTTATACGATCGTATGCATACTCGTGAGATTACCGCTTATGGTGGTGTTTCAAATCGCATGCCATGGTTTGCAGGATTTTTTGTTTTATTTGCGATGGCGAATACAGGTCTTCCGGGTACCTCGGGTTTTGTCGGTGAGTTCATGGTAATCCTTACCAGCTTCAAGGCTAATTTCTGGATAGCATTTCTTGCTGCGACTACCTTAATTATTGGCGCTGCCTATACCTTATGGTTGGTTAAACGAGTGATCTTCGGTGCGGTTGCTAACGATAATGTTGCAGCGTTAACTGATATCAATAAACGCGAGACCATCATATTAGCCTCATTAGCCTTTTTCGTTTTGCTCCTGGGTCTATGGCCAGAGCCTTTGGTACATGTGATGAATGATTCACTAGCTCATGTGATTGAGCAAGCCACAACCAGTAAATTGGGGAATTAATATGCTAGTTTCTACAATAGTGGCGACTTTAATCCCTATGCAATTCGCTATTCCGGATTTTACTCCTGCGATACCTGAAATATTCCTGTTAGTGGGGACGTGTCTGGTTTTGTTAGTAGATTTGTTTTTGAAAGACTCAAATCGTTACGTTACTTACTTATTGTCACAAATTGTGTTGTTGACCACGGCTGTTTTAGTGATTAGTGGTATGAACGATGTCAATATGGCAGAAGCACTGCAAACAACTGGAAAGGCAAGCCTAACCACATTTAGTGATATGTTTGTGCTTGATCCAATGTCACAGGTACTAAAGGTTTCTATCCTGTTAATTACGGTTGGCGTATTTGTATATTCTCGACCTTATTTAAAAACTCGGCAAATGTATAAGGGTGAATACTTCACCTTAGGATTGTTTGCCGTACTAGGCATGATGATTATGGTTTCAGCGAAGACCATGCTGATCATCTATTTAGGTTTAGAGCTACTGTCACTAGCTATGTATGCAATGGTGGCATTCAGACGTAACGATGGCAGGGCTTCAGAAGCAGGTATGAAGTATTTTGTACTTGGCGCTATTGCATCAGGCATGTTGCTCTACGGCATGTCGATAATCTATGGTGTTACCGGTAGCTTACATCTTGATCATATTGATAATTTCATGATGGGTCATGATGTGATGAAGAATATGGGCTTATTACTGGGCTTATCTTTCATTCTAGTTGGTCTTGGTTTCAAACTCGGTGTTGTTCCTTTTCATATGTGGGTACCAGATGTTTATGATGGCTCACCTACTGCAGTAACTTTATTTTTGGGAACAGCGCCCAAAATTGCTGCTTTTGCCATGATGTTCCGTTTATTGGTAGAAGGTCTGGATGAGATGTTGTTGGGATGGCAGCAGATACTCTCTTTACTCGCTGCCTTATCGTTGTTTATCGGTAACATTATTGCCATCGCGCAAACCAATATCAAACGCATGCTGGCGTATTCAACTATTTCACATATGGGTTTTGTACTGCTTGGAATTCTTGCAGGTACGGAAGTAGGTTATGCATCTTCGATGTTCTATATCATCACTTACTCAATAGTCGCGATGGGTGCATTCGGAATCATTATCCTACTCAGCAGAGATGGTTATGAAGCGGATCGATTGATCGATTTACAAGGCTTGAGCACACGCCATCCCTGGTATGCCTTTATGATGATGCTGTTCTTATTCTCCATGGCAGGCGTTCCGCCAACCGTGGGTTTTTACGCAAAGCTCTCCGTATTAAAAGCGGTTGTCGGTGCTGAAGTGGTTTGGCTTGCAGTGTTTGCAGTGGTGATGTCAGTCATCGGCGCTTACTATTACTTGCGTGCGATAAAGCTTATGTACTTTGATCAGCCCGATGAATTTGTAGGTGATGAGGAATTACTCGTACCTGCTAAATCGGGTTTCGATTTCAAATTGCTTTTAAGTGTGAATGGCCTATCAGTATTAGCACTAGGGATTTTACCTGGCGCACTGATGTCTTTATGTGTTCTCGCGGTTGAAGCCAGTTTATAATCGTCGGTCTTAGTCTTTTCATCGTTTAATTTAGCTGAATCATGTCCGACACTAAAAAATCCACGAACTTTCTGACGATTATCGCATTGCTTGTTTTTGCTTGCGGTATTGCTGCGAGTTACTTTTATAAAAAATTTCTGGTATCAAATTATATTGCCGAAGCATCGTTGCAAGAACCCTGTGATCTTAGGCAAGACTCTTGTATCAATGTGTTTCCTAATGGCGAATCTGTCACTTTTTCATTAAACCCCAAAGACATACCAATTTTAACGCCTCTAACGTTGCATGTTGAAACCAAAGGAATCACAGCTTCATCAGTCAAGGTAGATTTTGTCGGTTTGAATATGGATATGGGTTTTAACCGCAGTGAGTTAAAACTGGAAACACCAAATAGTTATAGCGGTAAATTTACTATTCCTATTTGTGTGAATACGCGAATGGAATGGGAAGCCCAAGTAAAACTTGAAACGGAAAAAGGCGTAATGATGGCGCCGTTTCGTTTTTATACTGTTAGGTAAAGTTACTAAATAAAGCTCATTAAAAAAACGCTTTAAAAAAGTGCCTTAAAGTAGGGGGGTGTACTTACAATTAACAAGAATGTTAACTGTAAGTACATTCGATGTAATTTTTACTCATTACTACTAATACTACTAATACTACTATTTAGAACTCAGCCGTTATTTTAAGCCAGGCAGTTCGTCCAGGCTCATTAACTTTGATTGAATTAATATCCATAATGTTAGATCGGCTTGCGTGCTCAGCATAGGTCTTATCCATCACATTATCTATTCCAGCGCGGAGGCTAACGGTCTTATTTAATTTGTAATTACCATAAAGATCTAAAGTGCCGTAACCTGCCGTTTCTCCAACTTCCTGCTTGCTAAGGACATCAATTCTATCTTGACGAGATGCAAAATTGACTCTTGCTCCTGCGCCCCATTTACCACCTGTATAATCCAGTTGTAGCTTTCCGTTAATAGGCGGCGTTTGAGCAATGGGCCGATTATCATCAGTGGTATTTGTGGCTCGAACGAATGCAATACTGCCACTTAGATCTAATCGGTTTGAGAGCTTAATTTTGCTTTCAAACTCCAGGCCATAAAGCTCAGCATCAACATTCCGGTAAATATCCGCACCGTCAGATTTGAGAATTCCATCTTGCCCGCGAGCAGTATCACGCAAGATGTAATCATCAACCTTGTCATAAAATGCAACAGCACTGAAATCTAATGTATCAGTTGTTTTACTTAAACCAATATCAAATTGGTGGTGTTTCTCAGGTTTGATATCCGGGTTTCCGATCCAGCGCCCAGCTAAAATAGTTTCTTGCGCTTCAACAGGCGCAGTTCCCGGCACAGCTGACCATTTGTTGATTCCTCTTTCGGTACTATCAGCTGTTCTTACACTTCGGCTTAGGCCAGTAAAAAGCGATATTCCATTACCCATGTCTTTGTCATAACGCAGCAAGCCACCAATATTAGTTTCATCTTTATCATCCGCATTACTGCCATAGTATTCGGCATAAGACTGGTTTGCAGAGTGACCACCCATTGGCATACTAACGATCATATCGTTAGCTTTACCCGCTGAGACATCGACTTGATCAATTCTTAATCCGTATTTTAAAGTATCTTTTTTAGACAGTGATTGAGTACTTTCTGCAAACAGTCCTAACTGTTGAATAGTAATATCGGGCCACATCAATGTGATGGGTACAGCAGTCCCGCTATCCATATTATTAAGTGATGCATTTCTGGTGTTACGCTGAAGATCAACCCCATATTCCCATTTGTTTGCGCCAGCTGTTGAATTGAGAATTATTCTTCCACCAGTCGTTTTAGACGTTGTCGGTGTTGCGCGTAACATATCCTGCCCCGCTTTTGGGTGCCAGGCCATATAAGTAGGTGGTGTGCGCAAGCTATAATTATCCATCAGATGATCTACATCGCTTAAATAAGCTTCTGCTTTAATACTATCTATTTTATCTGTGGCTGGCTTATCTTCATAACGTAGTCGAATGATATCGGCATCTTCGGTCGGACTATCCATTCCTGCACCGGGGTAAAGTGCATCAGAGAATGAATTTCTTTCGAAACTAAACTCGAAGAGCCTATCTTCTGTGGGTGTGAAACCAGCGATGATGCCAGCCTGTTTGTGATCATAGGATGATCGAACTTCGACACCATCACCATCTTCATAGTTTTGTGCTTTTTTTATTTCTCCAATACCACGTAGATAACCTTTTTCACCCGCCGCGACAACATCTGCAAGTAGGTCATGAGAAATCCCATTATCAGTAAAAGTTGCGCTTACTCGACCATGGACGCCTTTATCTTCGGCCAGATCTTTAGTATCGCGCTCAAACAAAACGGTTCCACCACTTCCACCGCTGCCGTATGCAAGTGTTTGAACGCCTTTAAGTACTGTAACATTCTCGTAAGTTTCTAATGCAGCCCAACTTGCTGGAGGATCCATACGATTAGGACAGCCGCCATGGATATATGCCCCATCTAATAAAATATTCAGACGAGTTTGACTTTGGCCGCGTACGATAGGCTCTAAACCTCTGCCACCAAAACGGCTCATGGAAACGCCATTCACCTGTGTTAAAAAATCTCCTCCGTCAGAACTGGTAGGGCTAACTCGATTAATATCATTAGCATCGGCTGAATTCGGATTAATAGTTAATACATCTTCAATAACGATATTATCTAGTTCTTCTGCAAGCACATTTGAAGATACCGCCAATGAAAGTGAAAGCAAAAATAAGAGGTTTTTATTTCCCATGTTTATACCCGTCAATAAGTCATATAATGTATCCGCCCAAGTATATGAATTAGTATTTGAGGGTGATACGGATAAAATTTCGAATAGGTTAATTGACACAGAAGTGTGTGATATCACACACTTTGGACGTAATTATTATTTGCAAAAGAATATAAATGTTAGATTCTGTTTGCGTTTTACATGAGTGAAGAAATATAACGATGGATTTTTTGAGAGATAATTTAGACTATATGGTCTTTGGCGTTCTGGGCCTGATGAGTTTTTTTATGCTGTGGTTCGTCATAGAAAGATATTTCTACTTCGCGCGTGTAAAAGTAGAGGGTTTTACCCATGAAGATAATTTGAATGTGTCACTAACCCAGAATCTTACTGTCATTTCTACCATTGCAGCGAATGCGCCGTATGTTGGTCTATTAGGGACAGTACTTGGAATTATCATTACTTTCTACGATATGGGTCAAGGTGGAAAGATAGATGTACAAAATATTATGACTGGACTGGCATTGGCACTAAAAGCGACCGCGGGTGGTTTGTTAGTCGCCATTCCAGCCATCATTTTTTACAACGCTCTGCTTAGAAAAGTGGATGTGGTAACGGCAAGATGGCGCGAGTTTAGAGACACACAAAATACTGCTAATGCTACGAATAAAGAAGCGCAAAATAACCCATGAAACGATTTGACCAAATCAATATGATTCCATTTATTGATATCATGTTGGTGTTACTCGCGATTGTGCTAACAACGGCTACCTTTATTTCTCAAGGGGTGATTGATATCAATCTACCTGAAGCACAAAGTGCCAAGCCGATATCAGAACAAGCAGAAGTAACAACCATCGAAATTGCGATCAATGCAAATAAGGAACTTTTTATTGATGGTGAGCCTGCAACACGAGAAATTCTTGCGACTAAGCTAGAAAATATAGCCAAGGATACCCCGATACGCTTACGAGTTGATCAAGAAATCGCTTTTAAAAACTTTGTTGATGTCATCGATTTATTGAAAAAGAATAATCTCGAAAAACTCAAAATTATTACCAAAGAAGGGTCTTGATTAGATCCACTCTTTCGATGAATAATTATCTCGCAGGCTTTTTACTTTCAGCATTTCTCCATCTTGGAGTGGTTGCTTTAGTCATTAATTTTGACTCAAAAGAGGTGCCTAAACCATCTGAGCCTGAAGAAATTGCGATCTCCCTGTCGATGTTTGAAGAAGCAATTGCAAAGGAGGCTCCTGTTGAAGAACCTATTGAAGAAGTGAAGCCTGAACCTATTGTGCTTCCTAAAATCGCAGAAAAAACTCTGCCAGAGCCAGAGCCAGAGCCTGAGCCAGAGCCAGAGCCAGAGCCAGAGCCAGAACCAGAACCAGAACCAGAGCCAGAACCAGAGCCAGAGCCAGAACCAGAGCCAGAACCAGAACCAGAACCAGAACCAGAACCAGAACCAGAACCAGAACCAGAACCAGAACCAGAACCAGAACCAGAGCCAGAGCCAGAGCCAGAACCAGAGCCAGAACCAGAGCCAGAACCAGAACCAACGATAATTCCAGAAGTTCTAGCTGCGCCTATTATTAAAAAAGCTGTTGAGCCTGTTGTTAAAAAACTTGAGCCAAAGAAAGTAGAACCCAAACCTGTTGAAAAAAAGAAAACGGTTAAGCCAAAACCCATCAAAAAAGAACCGGTCAAGAAAGAACCTGTCAAGAAAAAGCCGATCAAGAAAAAAATAGTAAAAAAGCCTGTTAAAAAGAAAAAGGTTGTTTCAAAGCCAAAGAGAATGGCTCCTAAAAAAAATGTTAGAAAGGCTCCGCCGCGTCCAAAAATCGTTCGTAAGCCAAACCCACAGGCAAACCCAAGAGTTGCCCAAAGACCAGCGCCGAATAGAGTACAAAGACCTCAGGCTAACCCCAATAATGCAGTACGAACTGCTCCACAACGCAAGCCTCAGCCTAAAGCTGTAGCAAAACCAAGGCCCGCAAATAAACCTGCTAATAACAGTGTGCAGATTAAAAAGTTAGAGGCAGCTTATAAATCAAGGCTTAGACAGTTAATCGCAAAGAATAAGCGTTATCCAAAACGTGCAAAGCGTCGCCGCGAACAGGGAACAGTCACTGTTTCATTTGTGCTACTTGCTAATGGCCAGATCACTCAAATAAGGGCAATTAAAAGCTCGGGACATGCAACTCTGGATAAAGCTGCAATTAAAGCTATCCAGTCTATTTCAGGGAAATTGCCTATTCCGAGAGAGCTGAAAAAAGCACAGTGGCAGATTTCGATACCTGTAACGTATAGGCTCAGGTAATTTATGCTAATTGCTTTTGTTGTCGGTTTACTGAGCACTATTCATTGTATTGGCATGTGCGGTGGGCTTGTTGGCGCAATGACCATGAGCCTAAGTTCTGATATCAGAGGGCAAAAACTACAGTTGCTGCAATACACGCTGGCTTATAACCTAGGCCGAATTTTGAGTTATGTATTTGCTGGAATACTCATAGGTTTACTAGGCCAGGTTTTCAAAGACTTTATAATGCCAGAGCATGGCATTGGACTTCTGCGCTTAATCGCTTCGATCATGATTATTGCCATGGGCTTTTATATTGCTGGCTGGTTCCCTCAGTTTTCACGGATAGAGAAAATAGGGGCTCCCATTTGGTCACTATTGCAGCCTTTAGGTCAAAAGCTGTTACCCGTAGACAGAATCTGGAAAGCATTCTTTTTTGGCATGGTGTGGGGTTGGTTGCCCTGTGGACTAGTTTATTATATGTTATTAATGTCACCCGCTAATGATGGCGCAATTAATTCAGCATTATTCATGTTAGCTTTTGGATTAGGTACTCTTTTACCATTGATGAGTACAGGTCTTCTTACTGGAAAGATTACACAGTTTAGGAATTCGAAGAAGATACGATATTTATCAGGTCTTTTACTGATCATTATGGGTATTGTTAGCTTGTTATTGGCAATATATCCTAACTTACATCATCAGTTACATTTCAGAGTGTTTTGATAGAGCAGTTTACCTATGAATCATCGGCAAAAACCTAAACAGGAATATCGACAGATACCTGAACTAATAGGCTCTTCCGCATCATTTCAGGAAGTGCTTAGAGTGACTGGATTAATCGCAAAGCTTAATGTGCCTGTATTGATTTTAGGAGAAACAGGTTCAGGTAAACATTCAATCGCAAAGCATTTACATGCTCAAAGCAATCGTAGTAATTTCGTTAATGTAAATTGTACAGCGATACCTAAAGAGTCCTGTGAGGGGCTATTATTTTCACTAAATAATACGCTAGCTCTTGAAAAGAATGGCTATGTTTTTCAGGCCCACAAAGGGACCCTGTATTTGCAGGATGTTTCTAGTTTAACTTTAGAAGCACAAGCTCAATTATTATATTTAATTGATAATGACAATGTATTGTCTGCCCAGACACTCAAACAACAAAAGCTAGATGTGAGAGTAATCGCTAGCAGTGATAAAGACTTAAGAAAATTAGTCGCCGAAGGAAAGTTTAGCGCTGATTTATTCTATCGATTAGGGAGTATCCCCGTTGAACTTCCGCAACTTGCAGATAGGGAAGATGATTTGTTATTGCTGATGGATCACTTTTTTAGAGGGCTAGTTGAGAAACATCTACGATCAGCCCCTGTTTTCACCAATGCAGCCAAAGAAAAACTCAGGGACTATAACTGGCCGGGAAATATTCAAGAGCTCAGAAATTTCTGTGAACGAATGTTTCTGCTATTCCATAGCCAACAAATTGATGTAACTAATCTTCCGGCAGAGATACAGCACCATAACAGGAAAAGTTCTAATTCGATTTTTACCCTTCCTGAATCTGGCGTGCAGTTAGATAATATTGAAGTTGATTTAATGCAACAGGCATTGCGGAGTAGCGGAGGTAATAAATCTAAAGCGGCGCGTTTATTAGGTTTAACTAGAGATACTCTGCTTTACCGATTGAAAAAATATTCTATCAATTCATAACAGACGGTGAAAGTCACCCCCCTACTTATACCTAGTTTTTAGTTAGTCGTAGATATAATAGTGGCAGCTTCTTCGGTAACTCCGCGGCATTTCGTATAAGCACAAAAGACCGACTGCCAAATAGATACGGCATATAATCTTCAGCTTGCTCATCTATCGTCACACAAAATGGTCGTATACCAAGCTTTTCCGCTTCCAGGATTGCCATGCGCGTATCTTCAATACCGTAACGACCTTCATACTTGTCCAGGTCATTTGGTTTGCCATCGGTAAGTATCAATAATAGTTTTTGCGTGGTTGCCTGTTTAGACAGTTGGTCGGTTGCATGACGAATTGCCGCACCCATTCGCGTGTAGTAACCCGGTCTTAATGCATCAATATGTCCACGAACTTCATCGTTGTAATTTTCATCGAAATCTTTGATATTGTAAAAACGGATATGATTACGATTGCGCGAAGAGAAACCGTGTAGAGCAAAACGATCACCCGTTGCATTAAGCGCTTCTGAGAATAAAAACAGAGAATCACGAATAACATCAATCACGCGTGATTCATTATTAATATGTGCATCAGTTGACAGTGATAGGTCTGCCAGTAATAAACACGAAAGGTCACGGTCTTGATTTCTCAGTTCTCGATAAACCGGCGTGTCACTATTTACATGACCATGTTTGCGATCCGTCAGGTAATTAATATAGTTTTCCAGATCTAATTCGGTACCATCGCTTTGGCGGTTTTTCCATACACGCTGTGGTTTAAGTACTTCAAATTGTCGACGAACTTTATGTGCCTGTGCTCGGAGCCTTTCAGGTAACGCTGTTGGGACAGCATCGCGAGACATCATGGTTTGCAATCGACAGTGAGCTTTTTGCATTTCTTGTTTTTTATAGTCCCATTCATCGATTGGAATACCTTCTCCCAGTACGACGTCATCATAGTTACTGGATGGCAGATCGAGATCCAGTTTAATCTTGCTGGATGTGGTCTGACTGTCTTGGGCAACGGTAATATTGTCCATGTCTTCTGCGGTTCGCATCGCATCGTCATCGTCATCTTCCGTTGTAGTGCGATCGACTTTGCTGTATTCACCCCAGCTCCATAGGCTTTCTAGGCGAAAACTCATCAGACCAGAATTACCTTCAGGCATTTCAGTGCGGTTCCCTTGTTTGCGCTTTTGTTGTTTGTCCTGATCCTTTTTCTTTTGCTCTTTTGAGTGAGCTGCGTCCTCTATATCAGGATCTGGAGGTGCACTACTGCTAGTAAATTCATCTTGGGGCGGTGAAGGGTGCAACCATAATGAAACTGGCTGAGGTGGTCTCTTTGCATACTGAAGTTGTACTGTTTTGTCAGAATCCATCAGTGCTGCACGAATCGCTGTTTCCTGCCCAGCTTCGTCTTTTGATAACTCTTTCGCATCAGGTCGTTGAGCTAAATGAGCTTGAAGAAGATCTTGGTAACGGGTCTTTAGGCCTGGCCAGATTTCCAGTGTTTGTAACGTGCGGTATTGGTTTCGACTGATCCAGTCTTTTGCTTTTGCATCGTCATTGTCATTGTCATTGTCGTCATCATCAATCACGGATAACGCTGTTAACCACAGGTATAAATCCAGGTTTAGCTGACGGGTAGGAAATAGGGCGATGCTATCTGGTAATCTTAGGGTTTCTTCATCTCTCCATGCATATTGGGTTTTATCGCCAACACCTGCGATACGTTGCAAGATAGTGCGCTTTGCATGTACGTCAGAATCGGTTGCATTTTCAACGCGTAATCCACCTTCACCACCAAGGGCTCTGAAGAATATCCCCGCGGTGCGTCGAACTTCATCCAGATACACCGTTGCTTCGGGATAACTTTTATCCGCACGTTTGGTAATAAACCGATGCCACGTTTCGCCAACAAATTCCTCTAACATAGTCTAGCGCCCCGGGAATCTGGTCGAGCCGAAGAAGGGCAATAAATAAATCATCACCGCACAGAAAATCACAATGCCGATAAACCACCAAATAAATTTACGCTGGGGTGATTTTCTTAAGTGAGGTGCTAATGGCATCCCACAATGAGGACAAGATTGATCATCGGCGGCTATGGTTTTACCACAATGGGTGCAATTGAGTTCTCTCATCTGATATGACTCTGAAGGTGATTAAGGTCGCCCCCCCACTTATAGCTACTTTTTTGTTTATTGAACATTTTGCTGTTCATCTTGCTGTTCTTTTTGCTTTTCATCGTTAAAGCACCGTCCATTTTACAATCTGTTCCGGAAATAAATAAACCAGAATTATCAGTGTAGGTATCACATAAAAATACACTCGCATGAGTGTGCGCAAAACCACGTGTGCATCTTTCAATTCCATAAAGTGGTCGACAATTATTCGACCTTTTATGGCGAGTACTAGTGACATAATGAGGATGCTGGTCAACCCAGGTTTTGCCTGTTCTGCCATATAAGCACTGAACAGTGTCAGCGATATCAGAATTACCCAAAAGGTATTGATAAGTTGTATATGTGTCATCTTTTTGTTAATTGATATTTTCATTGCATGGTTCTCATCAGATAGCCCTCATCGAATTACGTACAGCAAAGGAAAAATGGTAATCCAGGCAAGATCGATCATATGCCAGTAAACAGCAATGTTTAATAAACCTTCGTGTTCATTTTTGGTATAGATGCCAGTATTTACGCGGTAAATAACCCAAACTATGGCAGCGCTACCCCAGCCTACATGCAAAAAATGGTTAAAGGTAATGTAGTAATACACGCCGTAAAAAATATTGGTTTCGGTTTCTAGTCCTTGTGCAGTATTCCAGCGGTACTCAAAATACTTGATAACAAGATACGACCCGCCGCAAATAACTGCTCCCCATAACCAGCGACTACAAGCGACGCTATTATTGTTTCTTAATGCAATAACGCCTCTGACAACAAAGAAGCTGCTAGTTAACATGATCAAGGTATTTACAGTGCCAGCTGTGGTATTCAGCTTTAATGGGCCTTCTGCAAAAATTTCAGGGTTATGTACTTTTGCCAGAAAATACACGATAAACATCACCGCAAATTCACTCATCTCTGCGAGTATTGCTGCCCATATCGCCAGACTACCAGGAATTTTTCTGGGCTTAGCGCCAAAGGGGCGTGCAGGATGTGTGATAGCATTCATAGTTCATTATTGGCTTTTAGGTTTTGATATAAATTTGCTGATCAGGGGGAATCTAAAATCCAACCCTTGAACTGCTTTGGTAAAACCCAGAATACCCAATATCAAAAAAGCAGGAACGATTAGCATGAGATACATTTCTGCCAAAATGAGGGCAGTCGCAGAGGCATATCCTGTCGTCAGTAAAATAATAATATTCAGTAATATCGCGATAGCTGTCGTGACACTACTCGCTATCAATGTTTGTTTTATATGATGCTTACTCACGGTAGATGCATTTTTATATGCCATGAAATACAAACCCCAAAGTAACACGTAAAAAATCCCTACAAACAATAGATTCGCAATGAAGAAAGCTTCTGCAATAGTTCCAGCGTGATCTTCAGCGTGCCTGGGTTCTATCAATTCATACTTGGTAGTGATTTCTGGGTTTTGTTTATTCATTGAATCGAAACCTATATGTCTCTACTCGTTGCTACACTTTTCGTTTGTACAATTTTTGCTCTGACAACTTCCATTAACGCTTCAACTGTTTCTTCGTCATCGCTTAAAGGCTCAATGATTGCGGCGCGGCAGGCATCGATCGGATCAAATCCAGACTTTATTAACGTGGCTGCATAAACCAATAAACGGGTAGATGCAGACTCTTCCAGATCATGATCTTTCAATACGCGTAAAGCATGCGCCAGTTCGATTAATTGAGTCGCAGTGTCTTTATCGATCTGTGTTTCTTGTTGGACGATAGTGGTTTCAGTTTCAATATTTGAATAATCAAAACGCATAGAGATAAAACGCTGACGTGTTGATGGCTTCATTCCTTTTAGTAGGTTTTGATAGCCGGGGTTATAAGATACGACCAGCATAAACTCTGGTGATGCAGTAAGTACTTCACCCGTACGTTCAATAGGTAAAATACGGCGATCATCAGAGAGCGGGTGAAGCACAACCGTCGTATCTTTACGCGCTTCAACCACTTCATCCAGATAACAAATAGCCCCTTCACGAACGGCTTTGGTCAGTGGGCCATCTTGCCAATAGGTCTCACCATCGCCAATTAAATGTCTACCGACGAGGTCTGCCGCAGTAAGGTCATCATGACAAGCAACCGTATAAAGTGGGCGATTCAGTTTGGCAGCCATATGTTGAATAAAACGTGTTTTGCCACAACCTGTCGGACCCTTGATTAACAGAGGGAGCTGATTGTTATACGCATGACCAAACAGCTCAACTTCGTTATTCTGGTTTTGGTAGAAAGGAATGTCGCTCATTTAATGGTGCCTATTTAGTGTTGAGTTGTTTAGTTTAGTTAAATTTAAGCGAGCTAAGCTAAATAGTAATTGCGTAAGTAATCGCAATCGTAAGAATAACGGTCCATAACCAGCCATACATAATGACTCGCCATAACAAAGAAACGCCACGTAATTCCATAAACTCACTGATAATTAATACGCCTTTAATAGCAGCTGTTAGTAGCAGGACTATCACTATTGGAAGCCCGCTAAAACCAAGCGCACCCATCGCGTAGGTAGATAAGGTTAGCAATATCAATGCTATCCAGATGGTGTGAATGTTGTAATAACTTTTCATCGTATTGTCATCTTCCCGTTATCGCATTACGTAAACAAGAGGGAATAAAATAATCCACACCAAATCCACCATGTGCCAATAAGATGCGCCAGACTCAACACCGATGTGGTTGCTTGCGCTATAGCCACCGCGTTGCGCTTTTATCGCAATTGCCAGCAGGATAATCATGCCGAGAATGACGTGTAAAAAATGGAACATCGTGAGTGATAAATAAAACATGTAAAACGTATTGGTGCTGAGACTAATGCCTGCAGAAAACTTGTCGTAATATTCGAATGATTTTAAAACGAGAAATAAACCACCACCTGCTACCGCCGCATATAACCATCGTGAACAGCCAATATAATCGCCATGTTTTTTAATCGTATGCACTGCACGCACGACAAAGTAACTGGAAGTAATCAATACGATGGTATTAATCGCGCCTAATTCGGTATTCAGTGTTAACTGGAATTGATTGAACATTTCCTCGTTTTGCACACGAACCACGGCGTAACTGATAAACGCAATGCCGAAAACAAGCAGTTCCATAAATATAAAAAACCAGATAGCTAGATCGCCCGGAAGCAGCTTTGGCTCTTGATCGATAATGTCAGTATTCACAGTATTTCTATTCTATTTTTAATGACTTAACTGTAATGCTGATTAGGGGGTAATGCCTTGATGATCATCAAGTGATGAATAACGATTCGCTCTAAAAAAGTGCCTGAAAGGTGGGGGGTGACTTTGCTTATCTGTAGTTATCTAAAATTATCTACTTTTTGTGTTTAGATTTTAATTTATCACCTGACCATGATCGTACCAATGCCCAGATTGCAAAAACGATAAATATCGTATGTACAATGGTGAAATAAGTGATTACATACACCCATGTCCAGGGAGAATGAAATCCACCTAGCAATATCATCAATGTGCTGACTAAAAATAATGCGATCGTCGCAGTAAGATTAATTTTTATACCAAGCACAGCATGATAGTGATCTATGTTTCCTGGCTGTGTTTTTTTATAAATAAATAGCAGTGCGATAAAACTAATAACGGGCAAAATCGTTAGATTAAGCAAAGAGGCGAGGGCAGCATTTGATGCGTTTTTAAGTTGCTGTTCTTGATTCTTTGATGTTTCTGATTTCATCATTACTTTTTCCTTATTAAGTTATTCTGGTATTCAGTGATGTTTTATTTACGAATGTGTTACTAAAAAAAATACCGCTCAAAAAGCGGTATTTTCTTAAAGCTTACATTTAAGTAAAACCTTCTAACGAGCTACTTAATTAGCTACTGTAGTCGTTTCTAGCATCTCAACTTCTTCACCTTTGGCAAAGAAACTGTAGACGTAAACCAGCAAACCAATTAGGAATACTAATCCAGCTCCTTCACGTGCCCAATAGAATATCTCGAGCTTGTCCTGAGTTGCCATAAAACCTAATGGTGTATCTGAATAACGCTGTAAATAAACCTGTAAGATGCCAGCACCTGTAAGGAATAGGGTGATAAACACCATCGCTACAGTCATCAACCAGAATGACCACATTTCAATAACCTGAGCTCTTGCATTGCCTGCCTGTTTACCGCGCATTAATGGCATTGAGTAAGAGATCATGGTTAAAATCACCATTACATAAGCACCGTAGAACGCCATGTGGCCATGAGCCGCTGTGATCTGAGTACCATGAGTGTAAAAGTTAACCGGTGCAAGTGTGTGTAGGAAGCCCCAAACACCAGCGCCAAGGAAAGCCATAACCGCTGTACCGAGTGCCCATAATACCGCTGCTTTATTTGGATGGTCGCGGCGTCTTTTATTCACCACATTGAAGGCAAATAAAGTCATCATGAAGAATGGAATTGGCTCGATTGCTGAGAATATAGATCCCAACCATTGCCAGTAATCCGGTGCACCAATCCAGAAGAAGTGATGACCTGTACCGATTAAGCCAGAGATCAAAGCCATCGCGATGATGATGTATAACCACTTCTCAATAACTTCGCGGTCCACACCAGTTACCTTGATTAATACATAGGCCAGCATAGCTGCCATGATTAATTCCCATACGCCTTCTACCCATAGATGTACAACGAACCACCAGAAGTATTTATCCAGAACCAGGTTGTCTGGGTTGTAGAATGAGAACAGGAAGAATACGGCTAGACCAATCAGGCCCGTTAATAGCACCAGAGAAATTACTGTCTTACGACCAGTAAGAATTGTCATGCCAATATTGAACAGGAAGCCAAGGGCAACTATGACGATACCTATCTTGGTAATGGTGGGTTGTTCAAGGAATTCTCGTCCCATAGTAGGCAACAAATCGTTCATGGTGAGTTCTGCCAAAGCAGCATAAGGCACCAATAAATAGCCCAGTATCGTGAGTGCGCCTGCAACCAGGAATATCCAGAATAAAAGTTTGGCTAGCCAGGGTGCATACAGTTCACGCTCTGATTCTTCGGGAACAAGATAGTAAGCTGCCCCCATAAAACCAAACAGTAACCAAACAATCAAAAGATTAGTATGCACCATACGTGCAACGTTGAATGGTATATATGGAAAGAGGAAATCGCCTATTACATATTGAAGCCCGAGTGTTACACCAAAAAGGATCTGTCCCACAAAGAGTCCAATAGCGGCAATAAAATACAGCTTTGCTATGGATTGTGATTGATATTTCATGTGATTTCTCCCTTACCCTTCTTTATTTGGTGGCCAGTCTCTGGCAACTTTAATGCCATCAACGTACTTAAGAAACTGCGCAATTTCTTCTAACTCATCTGGAGTAAAGTTGAATTGCGGCATACTGCGACGGCCCGGGATACCATTTTTTGGGCGGCTCATAATAAAGCCTTTGATTGCATCAGTGCTTTCGCCAAATCGGGTGTAAACATTACCAAGTTCAGGTGCAAAGTAAGCGCCTTCTCCTAATAAGGTATGACATCCAATACAGTTATTTATTTCCCACAGTCTCTTACCCGCTGCAACTTCTTCGGTAAGGTTTTGTGAATTATCGGTTTTCGGTAGGCCTCTCACCGTATCCACGGTTAATCCAATAAGTACCAAGAAGAAGAAAACGCCTCCTCCATAATAAATATTGCGAGCCATACCTTTTGTAAAGGTCTCTCTCATAGCAATATACACTCCAGTCCATTAATAGTTTTAGCGACTGTATCTATATAGCGTCTGGCTAGCCTTGATGTGCATCAAGTGCCATGGGGCCAATGAAAGTTATTTGATAAATATCAATTCGGCAGGTAATGTTATTTGTTATGCACAAAGGTATTGTTGTTAATCCATATCGTAATGAGCTAAAGACACCCCCCAGCTTTAGAGCACTTTTTTCAAGAATGTTTTAACTTTATTTAGTCTCACTCTTAGTTGTAAAAAGCAGGCCAATTTATTAGTCGTTTACCAAACGTGAATTGATGTAATGATGTAATAAAGGATGACCTTGATGTTGATCAAGTCATTACAACTATGCAGTGATTAGGTATACTCTTTTATTAGCGCTGAGAGACTTAAACGGTAGCTAGAAAATGAATACTTAAATGAAGGAAAGTGATGCAAGTTTTAAACCCTGATTTTCAAGAAGCGATGCGTAGCAATTTCTTATTTATGGATATTAATAAAGAAGATTTTGCGACAATATTGCAGGGCACTTCTGTTTGTGAATTGCGTGCGGGTGAGATTTTGTTTTCACAAAAGCAACCGGCAACCGATTTTTTCTTACTGGTAGAAGGGAAGATTAAGATTAGCTTGTTGTCATTTGAAGGGACGCAAAAAGTCGTTGATATCATCAATCCTGGAAATACCTTTGCGGAAGTGATTATCTTAAATGGCATGGAAGGGTATCCCGTTAATGCAAAAGCATTGAGTAACGCCACAGTTCTTCGTATTAATGCTCAGAAATATATCCAGGTGTTAAGTAACTCATCTGAAGCCTGCCTCAAAGTTATTAGTCGTTTAAGTGCCCGTTTGCATTGGTTAATGAATGAAATGGAGCGTTTAAGTCTGCACAATGCATCCTATCGTTTGATAAGTTATTTGCTTGAAGATATTCATCATGAAAGTGTTGAGGAAACCAAAGTAATGTTAGGTGCGCCTAAACGTATTATTGCTTCCAGGATATCAGTCACTCCTGAAACTTTTTCACGTACCCTAAAAAATCTAACAAAAGATGATTTGATAGAAGTCTTTGATGAACATATCCTTGTTAAAAACCCATCTAAATTAAGAGAGATGTTATTCATATAAATAAAGAGCAAAGTCCCAATACAGCCTTTTAGCCAAAGCTTCTTTTTATCCATTTCAAAATCACTTTTCTAAATTTCACCCAATTTTTCACTCATAATTCAATCAAAAATTGATATATATCAAATCTAACTGGCGCCTGTTGATACACATCAAGGCTTAAAGTTCTTGGGGTCACTATATTAACGGTGAGAATTTACTCTCCGAACATAATTTGAATGGTGATGATATGAAATTAAAACTAATTGCTTCCGGTAGCAAGCTACTGGTCATGACAGCTTTGGCTTTTGCTTTACAGCTCTCATACGCTGAAACAGTTGCCGCCGATGCCGCTAAAAAAGCCGCTCCGGCAGTGGGTGAGAAAGGAGAAACCAAATACGAAAGTGCCCCAATAGGGATTGATCCAGCATCGACGAGGGACACACTTGATCCTAAAGCGCCTCCAATCACACCAGAAGAATTCGAATTTGCAAAGAAAACCTTCTTCCAGCGTTGTGCAGGTTGTCATGGTGTTTTACGTAAAGGTGCAACCGGAAAACCATTAACACCAGATATTACCCAAAAGCGTGGAACAGCTGTTTTAACCGCTTTAATTACCTATGGTTCGCCAGCAGGTATGCCTAACTGGGGAACATCGGGCGACCTGACAAAAGAAGAAATCGATATCATGGCGCGCTATGTTCAGCACGAGCCACCACAGCCTCCAGAGTGGGGCATGAAGGATATGAAAGAATCCTGGAAGGTGTTAGTCAAGCCTGAAGATCGTCCTACTAAGCAAATGAATAAACTAGATTTGACTAACATCATGTCTGTGACATTACGTGATGCTGGTGAGATTGCGTTAATCGATGGCGATAGCAAAGAAATTGTTAGAATCCTCAAAACGGGTTACGCAGTTCATATCTCTCGTATCTCTGCATCGGGTCGTTACCTATTTGTTATTGGACGTGATGCTAAAATCAATCTGATTGATTTATGGATGGCAGAGCCTGATACGGTTGCCGAGATTAAAGTAGGTCTGGAGGCGCGTTCTGTTGAAACCTCTAAATACAAAGGCACTGAAGACAAGTATGCAATTGCTGGATCTTACTGGCCTCCACAATTCACAATCATGGATGGCAATACCTTAGAGCCTCTACAGATTGTTAGTACTCGTGGTATGACAGTAGATACTAAGGAATATCATCCTGAGCCACGTGTTGCTGCTATTGTTGCGTCACATGAACATCCTGAATTTATTGTCAATGTGAAGGAAACTGGCAAGGTATTGATGGTTAATTACTCGGATATTGATAATTTGAAAATAACCAGCATCGGTGCTGCTCCATTCTTGCATGATGGTGGTTGGGATTCGACTAAGCGTTACTTCTTAACAGCGGCGAACCAATCTAACAAGGTTGCGGTAATAGACTCGAAAGAAGGCAAGCTGACTGCATTGGTTGATGTTGGAAAGATTCCTCATCCAGGTCGTGGCGCTAACTTTATTGACCCTGAGTTCGGTCCTGTATGGTCAACCAGTCATTTGGGTGACGATACTATTTCACTGATCGGAACTGATCCTGTAGGTCATAAAGATCAAGCGTGGAAAGTGGTAAGAACGTTAAAAGGTCAAGGTGGCGGTTCTTTATTCATAAAGACACATCCAAAATCTACCAACTTATATGTCGATACTGCATTGAATCCAGATGCTAAAATTAGCCAATCTATTGCTGTTTATGACATCAATAACTTTGCTGCAGGCTTTAAAGTATTGCCGATAGCAGAATGGGCTAATCTAGGTGACGGTCCTAAGCGTGTGGTACAGCCAGAATTCAATAAGGCTGGAGATGAAGTTTGGTTCTCAGTGTGGAATGCCAAAGACAAGAAATCTGCATTGGTAGTTGTTGATGACAAAACGTTAAAGCTTAAAAGTGTTATCGATGATGAACGTATCGTTACTCCAACAGGCAAGTTCAACTTGACCAATACCTTGCACGATATTTACTAATATTTCTCCCCGAAATATAAGGAAGCGTTGATGAGCTGGTTGATTAGCTTAATAGATTCAACGTTACCCTAGCCAGGAGAAATAGGTAAATAGGTAAAATAGCTAAATCTGAAGCCCCCAACCTGAGAAGGAAGGGGGCTTTTTTATTGTCAGAAATTAGGCTTGTATATGTTAAACAAATTGTTATTCATTGCTTTTCTTTTATTTCAGTTTTCACTGTTTGCAGACTCTGCTAGTTACGAAGGTTCTGTAGGTTCTGTTGTTAATGACGACCCACAAGTTAAGATCATTAAAGAAAAAGTAAAAACAGAAAAAAGCATAGGCGATTATGCAATCTCCACTGACGGTAAATATCTATTGGTGGTGCGTAAGCAGTCACAAGCATTAGAGTTGCTCGATGCTTCAGATTTCAGTGTGATGAAATCCTTCCCAGTTCAAGGAACTACAGCTCATAAAAAAATAGATATAGTTTTTAATATCGCATCACGACAAAGTTTTATCGTTGGAATAAGTAGCGAGAAAGGTGTTGATAACCAGCTTTGGGAAATACTTTATAAAGATAGCCCTTTACCTGTTTACAACGGAGTGATGCATGATTATCGAATGAACGAGGGGATGGTAAGAGATCAGAGCCAATTTCCAGTAAGGATAATAAACCTTGTTGGTAAAACCTTTAACCCAATTACTTCTTATTATTTTTACGCAGACAGTGGTTTTTTATTTATCGCCAGAGCTAAAGCCATAGAAGTCATTCAGCTAGATGCGCGCCAAACAATTGCCACAATTGTGCTCAATGAAATTCCTAATCTAACAAGGAGCAAATTAATAACAGTAAAAGGCACCCCCCACCTTTCAGTGCCTTTTTTGGGTAAGCCAGGTACTAAGCTGATTAACATGAAAAACTGGGAGCTGGTGGGATATCAGGATCTATAAATTCAAAATTGCTATAACATAAGTTACTGATTTAATTTATATATTAACTATTTAACTAGCTGATTTATCAAAGGGCATTGATCTACCTCAAGGTCGTTGTGCAAATTAGTTGCTATAAACAGATGGCACACTATTTTTCTACTTGGAGTAAGACATTATGATTTCTAAATTATCCTCTACCAGCGCTCTTTTAATAACAGCTGGCCTATTAACATTTAGCAGCGCTTCTTTCGCCGCTGATGGAAAAGAACTTTACACTGCTAAAGGCTGTGTTGCTTGCCATGGTGCAGATGCTAAAACCCCAATGACTGCTATGTACCCTAAGGTAGCCGGTCAAAATAAAGAATACCTAACGCAACAAATGAAAGATATCAAAAGTGGTGCACGTAGCAATGGCCAATCAATGGTTATGAAAGGCATTATGGCTGCAGTCAGTGATGAAGAAATTGAAGCGCTTTCTGAGTACCTTTCTGGATTAGAATGATACTAGTTTAGTCATGCATTATTAGTCATACAATATTAGTAATATCGTATGACTAAGAAACAAAAAAGCCCCAGCAAATGCTGGGGCTTTTTTGTTTATAGAGGTCTTTATTTGTCCGTTTAAAGCATGGTCGTTTAAAACTTGCCGCGTAACTCCAAACTCAAAGTACGTGGATATTCCTCATGAAGAAAAGCATCTGATTTATCTTCCAGGCGAACATTGGTCAGGTTGTCTAAACGAATAGCCAGATCTAAATTCTTGTTGATAGATCTGCGTGCGCCTGCATTCAAGATGGTATAGCTAGGAACATCTGTTGAAACGTTATTTTTCTCGACAATCTGCCCTGATAGATACTCTGCATTGAGGTTCCATTGCCACTTGTTTTTATCCCATGTAATGCCCGTTGAAAGTGTATGTTGAGGGCGCTGATTCAAGCGAATACCATCACCATCTTTAGCATCAAGGTATTGATAACCGGTGTTCAGCGTTAAGGCTTCCGTTAATAGAATCTTGCTAGAAATTTCTACGCCTTTCAAGCGCGCTTCGTTGATGTTTTGATAAGTTCTATCGGTCAGTGGTCCTGTCAACTCAATCAGGTTCTTAACTTTGCTGTCGAATATAGCTGCATCAATGCTGAATTTTTCTCTAGTGTAGTTTGCACCTACCTCAAATGAATCACTGGTTTCAGGCTCAAGATCAGAGTTTCCAGAAATTGAGTATGGGCCAAATGCAAATACATAATCAGATGAAGCCTGTTTGATATTGGGTGCTTTAAAACCATGGCCGTAGCTACCTTTTAACTTTAAATTATCGCTAGCACTCCAGACCACAGAAACGCGAGGGCTCACTTCGTTGCCGAAGACCTCATGGTCGTCGAATCGAGTACCCAGGGTTAATAAGGTACTGTCTGTGATATCTATTTCATCTTGTATATAAAGCGAATTAAGCGAGAAATTTTCTTTATTGCTAACCAAATTCGAATTTTCTAATTCTTCAATACGATGTTCCAAACCAGCAGTAATAAAATGCTTTTCTCCTAATGGAGTACTGATATTACCTTCCACAACGGTATCGGTAAGTTTTTGAGGAGCAGTCCCCGCGACGCCATTGGTGGCTTTATTACTAATATCGACTTTGCCTTGATAAGCGCGTAGCGAGCTTGTGATTTTACCCACAGTCCCTTTCCACCCTAAAGATAACTGATCGCGATCAATGTCATATTGGCTTTGATAGAGAACATTCCTGCTGGTTGCAGTGTCATACCAGCGTTTTTCCTGTCCGGTACTGTATTTCAGCTCGATATTGTGATCTTCGGCAGGCTGCCAGTCTGCACCTAGTGATAGTTGCTCTTTTTTGCGTCCTTCAATGGCTGATTGCCCCAGATTCAGCTGGCTATCGACAGAAGCGCGTCGGGAGTTTTCCGCACCCACACTCAATTGAAAATTATCACTTACACCGCCACTGATATTGAAACTGGCATCGTGACCATCTCCGTCATCTTTGCTGCCATTTATAGAATCACCATTCGCTAATCGACTGGTTAGTTTTACATTTCCTGTGAGCTCGTTGCCAGGTCTGCGGGTAATGATATTTATCACACCACCCAAAGCATCGGAGCCGTACAATACCGACATAGGACCACGAACCACTTCGATACGTTCTATCTGGGATGTAGGAACCCAATCGTATTGGTAATCGGTATTCGGACCAATCGTATCATTAGTGCCAGGAATGCGTTTTCCATCAACCAATATAAGAGTGTGTTTACTTTCCATGCCCCGCAAACTGATAGTTTTACGTCCACCAGAACCGATACCTTGCAGACTAACACCCGTTGTTCCGCGAATTAGATCGAGTACATTCTCACCACCTTTTTCCTCAATTTCTTTACGACTTATTACAGTCACGCTACCTGGGGCTTCTGTAGTGTCTATTTCTGATCGGGTTGCAGTAACGATGACTTCATCTAGCACATCATTTTCTGCAAAAGCGGATCCCGTAACTGCAGAGAGCAGGCTAAGTAAAACTATTTTTTTCATGGTGATATTACTCATCGTTCTTTTGTAAGAGTCCCAATTAAAACAGAGCGCAGTAGCTAAGTACTTGATATATGTTAACCAGTTCAGTGAGGGTAGTTTAAAAATGAATGAGTATTCAATTATATAGTTTTTGGATGACCGCTAATCTTCAGGTTTGCATTTTTTGTAAATAGCAAAAACTAGAATATTTTTTATACTAAAATAATGTCTAGAAGATATCCGCAGATCATTTTTTAAAATAATGTAAACAATAAAGTAAAGGTGTAAGTTATGTGTGATTTAGACGGGTGTGATGATCAGAGTCATCTACCAGAAATAAAAGTAAAACCAGAAGACAGACGTTTATTCTTAAAAGGGCTAGCAAGTTTACCTTTGGCATCAGTACTAGCCTTTCCTGAACTATCTCAGGCAGCTGCAGCAAAGCTTGATAATGTAACGATTAAACTAGCAGATGGCACAGAAGTAAGTGCGGCAATCGCGTTACCCAAAGCAGAAAAAGCACCCACGGTATTATTGATTCATGAGTGGTGGGGCTTAAATGATCAAATCAAAGCGGTCGCTGCGGAACTGGCAGATATGGGTTATGTCGCTTTGGCAGTAGATTTATATGGCGGCAAGGTCGGAACGGATGCGCCATCAGCGAAAGCATTAATGTCAGCTGTTGATGGTGACAAGGCAACCGAAACCTTAGTGGGTTGGGTTGATTATCTCAAAAACCACAAACAATCTAATGGCAAAGTAGGGACCATGGGTTGGTGCTTTGGTGGTGGTTGGTCAGTGAACGCCTCAATCGCAACACCTGTTGATGCAACCATCGTTTACTACGGTTATGTCACACAGAAAGCAGATCAGCTCAAATCATTAAAAGGTCCAGTACTCGGGCATTTCGGTACCCAGGATAAAAACATCAATAAAGAGATGGTCGGTGGTTTCGAAACTGAAATGGAAAAAGCAGGCAAGAAAGATTCATTAACCGTCAATTGGTACGATGCCAATCACGCTTTTGCTAATCCCACAGGTGCAAGATACGATGCAGAAGATGCGGCAACTGCATGGAAGAGGACTACTGAGTTTTTGAAAGCTAATCTTAGTTAGAATTCATTAGCTAGAGCGAAAAAAGTGCCTATAAGTAGGGGGGTGACTAAAATTAAGTCACCCCCCTACTTATAGGCCTTTTTTTAATTAGTCATCCTTTAAATCAAGCTTAATAAATTCCTGCCAAACTTCACTAGGTTTCCAGGTAGCTACCATAGGGATGATCTCATCCTCAGTTCGATGCATTACACTGCGTTGGTAGTGCTGCATAAAAGCAGAAATTCTATGGTTTAACGCGCAGTGTACCCAGACTTTATCGCCTTCTAAAATGCTCATCTGTTTAAGAAATAATTGGAGGTGATCTATCGTTGGGGCATCAAACGGGACTGGAATATGAAAGTAGTTCATACCTGCTTCTGCTACGAAACTGCCTTCTTCTGGTAGCGCATTATCTGAATCATGCATGGCAAGATTTATTACGTGCTGAAAACCTGCATTAGCAATAACTTCGAATTCGAAAGGGGTAGGTTGGCCTGAAGTGCTGATCGCGTCAGAAATTTCAATGAAGTTAAAGATATCTTTAATGCTCATTTTCTTGGTCTCTCCCTAGAAAAAAGGCTCAGAAGTAGGGGGCTGACTTTATCTATATGACTTTATTAACTACGTTATCAATACAAATAAAGATTAGTCTCAAGCTTTAATAAGCAGATCTTTCAATAAAATCTTAGACTTTCTCTGGAAGTTATACAGCGCTTTTTTATGCTCTGGCAAATCTTCTACCTCACCGGGTTTAAACCCACGCTCTTTAAACCAGTCTATCGATTGCGTAGTCAAAACCAATAACTGACTGAGTTTCCGATTCATTGCTTCCTGACTAATGCGTTTCAACAGTCTATCGCCACGTTCACCGCCTTTATAATCCGGGTGTACGGCAAGACAAGCGAGTTCACCGGTATTCGTATCAGGGATCAGATATAAGGCAGCACAGGCAATGATTTTTCCATCACGTTCAATCACGCTGAATTTATCAATTTCTAGTTCTAGCTGTTCGCGAGAACGTTTGATCAAAGCACCTTTTGCTTCCAGTGGTTCGATCACATCTATAATGCCGCTGACATCTTCAGTTTGTGCCTGACGAATATTTTCATACTGGCTGGCGTTAAACATGGTGCCAATACCATCGCGTGTATAGATCTCTAATAACAATCCATCTTTGGTTTCAGCGCTGACTAAATGGACGCGTTCAACGCCATCATTCATCGCGGCTTTAATATGGTTGAGTAAACTTTTTTGCTCTGGATTTGCGTCGATAAAATTATCCAGTTGTTGCAGGTCTACATCGAGAGTAGGTGTCGCAGCATCCGCATGGAGAAAGATCAATTTGTCAGCGTGTAATGACTTCGCCGCAAAACTCGCCACATCTTCATAACGTAAATTAAACGCTTCACCAGAAGGTGAAAATCCTAATGACGATAATAAAACGATGCTGCCTGCTGACGTTAATTGCTTGATGAGATTGGCATTGATTTTTCTAACCGTTCCCGTGTGTTGGTAATCAGTACCATTAAAAATACCCAGCGGTTGCGCCGTAATAAAATTACCTGACAACACACCCAGGCTTTCATTAACCACGGGTGGCATACTCAAGGCATGGCTCAGCTGGTTTTCTATTTCAACGCGTAATGCACCAATCACTTCTTTAGCGGTTTGCAGGGTTACCGCATCAGTCACGCGCATATCGTCAACCACTTGAATCTCATGATTCATAGCGTTGAGGCTTCTATCTACTTGCGGGCGTGCGCCATGTACCAGAACGATCTGGGTACCCAATGCAGAGAGAATCGCGATATCTTTGATGAGCTGTGAAAACTTCTCGCACTCGATCACTTCACCGGCAAAGGCGATGACAAAAATCTTGCCACGATGCTTGTGGATGTAAGGTGCCGCTTCCCTTAGGAAGTCGATGCGCGAGTTATTCATAAATGTCTTTACGTTGCGGTTATTATTCGTCTGTTATTCGTTTGTTGTTTGTGTGCTATAGCCTATTTAAAAACCACTGAAAGCATTTTCTATCCAGTCGATTTTAGGCTTATTGTTGATATTATCGCCTTCTATAGCAACCACGTCAAAACGCATAGACGATTGGGGCGCATTCTGCTGCTGATAGGCAAGGGCGGCTTTAATGATTCGTTGCTGTTTTTTAGGTGTGACACTGGCGGCGGCTCCACCATAATCTGCATTTTTACGGTAGCGCACTTCTATGAAAACCAGTGATTCATCTGACATGCTTTGATTGCCTGATCTGGCATCAAGCATAATCAAATCAACCTCCCCCGCAGGCGTATTGAAATTCTTCTGTTTAAGAATCAGCCCTTTTTTAAGCAGATAATCACAGGCAATATCTTCCGCTTGATTGCCTTTTTTGCGTTTAGCAGTCAGTTTCTTCGCGTCAGATGACAACGACTTTAACTTATCCAGCTGTTTCGCAAATAAAGATAACTGCTTCGGCATTAGCGTGTCATTAATAGCTTATTGGCGTGTTGATACGCTTAACCACCAAATGGCATCGCAACGCCTTTATTGAATCGCGCTAAACCAGATTTACGGTGGAAGCTTCCATCTTTATCAAGACTAATCGTGCCTGTCTTACCGCTAATTGTACTGCCATAGGCTTTAAGAGATTCAGTGCTTGATGAAAGCTTGTAAGCATCCATACCCATCGCATACAAACGAGGGAAGGCGCTAGATGAAGAATTTTGACGACTTGCGCTATCCAGTACCCATGGTGTTTCGGTGAAAACTAAACCTTCCAAAACAGAATCTTTATCCGTGTCTGGCAAACCGCTGTAAACATGCGACGTTGCATAAACGGGCAATGAGCGAATCTTCTGGCGTAAATCAGGATACAAACGTCTAATCTGAGTCGGAGAAGCAGCCACCAAAATAGCATCAAGTTCGTTTTCGCGTGCGCCGATACTCTCTGCAGGTTTCGCATAGCTAATCGCGCTATTGCGGAAGCTTTCGCTCATCACAACCTTGCCGCGTTTTTCAATTGTTGCTCTGCGCATCGCATCGTGCAGGCGATTACCCCAGTCAGAATCTGGCGTTAAGATTGCTACACGTTGTAAACCTTTGCTCATCGCATAATCCACAATCTGTCTCGCTTCATCTTCGGGTGATAAGCCAAATTGGTATAAATTGCCCGACGTATTCTGTAAGCCTTCGACGTAATTCAAACCAATCGTAGGCACAGGAATCGTGCTTCTCGATAAGCTACTCAATGCAGGTTTAATAAATGGCCCAATGACCGTTTGCGCACCACCGTTTAATGCTGTTTTGTAAATGCCATCAATGCTTCCACTAGACGTATTTAGCACTTTCAACTCACTGTTATTGGGATTCAACTTGTGCGCATCCTGAATACCGTTCAACAAGGTTTTACCGATTCCAGCTAAATTACCTGTTAATGGTAAAAGCACCGCGATCTGTTTTTTAGAGCTTGTTGATTTAGCTGGTTTGGCAGCGGCAACAGTGCTATTCGTTGTGCTTGTTGTAGCATCAGTCTGGTAGGGCGTAACCGTCGTTGATGGCACCACATTCAATAACTCAATCGCTTTGCTTTTGCCGGGGTGATTCGGGTTTTGTTGTAACCACTTTGCAGTATCACCGCGCAGAGACGTCTTTACACTTGCATTATCACTCTTTGAAACTTTTCCCAGCTTCGCCAGCATCAACCAGTTTTTAAGCACAGGATGGTTAATTCTGCCGATACCTTCATCCAGCTGGTAATTAGGGATTTGTTGCGCATAATTCCAGATACGGTCATTGTTCAGGTCTTTCTGGTGTTGCTCTGTAAGGCTAGACTCTTGCAATACTAACTCTTGTACTAATGCCAGTTTGTCACCGCTCGATTGCGCTGCACTCATGCGTGCATTCAATATTTTAGTACCAAGCTCCGGTGGCAAGGTATTCACCCGTTGAGGAAGAATACGCAATGTTTCGCGGTAGTTATTATCATTTAACGCAAGCTGTGCCTGAGTAAAACGGAAACGCGCCTGATTCTCGGCGTTCAAACCCGCAAAATTCACAGGAGCTAAATAACGTTGCGTGAGTGGTGTATCTTTTAACACCGCAGCAAGTTCGGCGGCTTGTAAAATCAGTCTCTCACGTTCTGGCGAACGGTAATTATTAGATGCTTCAAAATAAGCCGCTGCCGCTTCGCGTTTTTTACCCTGGGTTAAAAAAGCATTGGCACGACCAATATCCTGACCCGCAGGTAAAGAGTAATTATCAGCTCGGGGTAAAGGTAATTGCGGTACAATATTTGGTAATGAGGCACAGCCTCCTAGAACCACAACGGCAAAAAGTAACGAGACTGGTAACAAGCGCAGTATCTTGGTTTTAGCCAGTTTGCATTTCATAATAAATCCCCATTTATATGCTTTATTTAGTTTGTATTTTTTAGCGTGTACTTTACTTGCTTAGCACTTTGATTTTAGCTAGCACGTTTTTAAAAATGTACAAAATTTACCCAATTTCAAGTAAGAATATCATTAATGACAACAAAAAACACAGACACGACCAGCGGAATTTTATATATCGTAGCCACACCCATCGGTAATCTAGGTGATATTACACATCGCGCTATCGAGACTTTAAAAAAGGTCGATAAAGTCTGTGCCGAAGACACCCGAAATACACGTAAATTACTCACGCATTTCGGTATTCAAGCCGACCTACAAGCGCTGCACGATCATAACGAACAACACAAAATCGCACAGATTAAAAACTGGTTAGATGCTGGGGAAAATATCGCACTCGTCAGCGATGCAGGCACACCACTGATTAGTGATCCCGGTTATCACTTGGTTAATGAATTGGGGGCTGAGAATTACAGAATAGAACCCATTCCAGGTGCGAGTGCAATAATCACCGCACTTTCAATCGCAGGCTTACCGACAGACCGTTTCACCTTCGAAGGCTTTCTACCCGCAAAATCAGTCGGCAGAAATAAAGCACTTCAAGCGAATGCAAAAGAAACCCGTACTCAGGTTTACTATGAATCCAGTCATAGAATAGACAACACCGTCGAAGCCATGCACACCATATTCGGTGCTGACAGAAAAGTCGTACTAGCGCGCGAATTAACCAAACTCTACGAACAAGTATTCCGTGGAGACTTAGAAGGATTGCTGGACTGGATAAACGCAGACCCAATGCATCAAAAAGGCGAATTCGTTTTAATGGTCGATGGCCACGAAGAAGAAACCGACAGCGAAGCAATCAATAGCTCCAGCGAAGAATTACTCACCATATTGCTGGATGAATTACCGGTTAAACAGGCGGCAGCAATAGCGTCGAAGATAACGGGTAGAAAGAAGAATGAGTTGTATCGTTTGGCTATGGAGTTGAAAGGTAAGTAAGGAATTGAAAAAAACAGCTTAAAAGTAGGGGGGTGACTTATTCAACATATTGAATAAGTCACCCCCCTACTTTTAGGTACTTTTTTATAACAAATAAATAAGCAGTGTAAAAATAAAAATCTGGCATAATAAATTAAGCTTATTCGATTAATGCAATCGGCGTACAATAACCAAATAAGAAACAGGGACGGAATCCCTACTTTTAAATTTTCAAATTCTGACCAATCAGTATTTCTTATTAATTTATAGATGCTTAGAGTGAATATTGCAAACATGGAAAAAGAATTATCGGGATTCCCTATAATATTATTAAGAGGGACGACGTCCTTCTTAATAGTCTGTTATGTGTATTTACTACTACCCTATAGTTTGTTTTTTACAACCGGTCTCATCACTAAGCTATCTATAACTTAACACTACTTAAGGCTATCAATGACAAAACTTAAAAATCAGTTTCAACCTAAAGATAATAGTAAGTTACAACGTTTTTTCTTTTTTATGGGACCTATGCTAGCAAGTTTTCATGTTGCTACATATATTGTCAGTTTTTTTGGAGTAGGAGCAGTTGCGAAGTGGATATCTGAGCAATGGTTTCCATTTACACGTTGGTTATGGACTGAGTTATTTATTTGGGCTGAGCAATACATATCGTTGCCTTTATTCAATGATGTAGAAAAGGATGCATTGACCACTGCTCTATTTTTTTCTCCCTTAGGAATTTATGCAATGTTCTTTAAAAAAGATCATCCTCTAGATGATAAATACAAAATCGCAGCGATATTCATCGGCTTATTCTTCGTCATAGTAGTTGGTATTCGTTTATTAAGTGTTGTTTTTGGAGCAATTTTTAGTATTGATTTTCTTCCTTTAACTGGTTGGGGCTGGTTATACTTGATTTTATCAGTAACATATATTTTATTTCACTTAATCATGAAAGGAGTAACATCAAAATCATCAATACCATTAACATCTTCGGATGTATTTAATACTATTAGCATTGCCGCAATTTTATATGCTTTAGTTCTCATTACAGAAAGAGTACTTAATCTCGGAATAGTTACAAGCTTTTGTTTTATAATAGTATTCGTCCTATCGGGCTCCGCAATTTACCATACTCCTTACAGACTGAGCTGGGGCCTCGGAAGTCTTTTTGCCTTCATTTTATCTGGTTTTTTATTTGATGGAGTTTTACTTTTGGCGGAATTTATAGAAATGAGAAAATAATTAGACTGTTTCAAAATCAGAACAAAATGCAGATACATAACAACACGCCCTGAGGAGGACTGTCTAGTATTTTCACCTTGAAATCGCATACGCCAACAACGGTGAATGGCGCT
>NZ_CANLZW010000031.1 GCF_947495625.1 uncultured Cocleimonas sp. | reverse complement strand
TGGAAGCAAATCTATCCCTGTCAAAACGGTTGAATATTATTTTGCAAAAATGGAGGAGACCATATATGGGGGGTGACTGATTAGCTATTGATTACCACATTAAATCATCAGGTACTTCGAAGTCTGCATACGGATCGTCTTCATCTTTCGTCGTGTCTTGATCATTCGCTTTATCTTTAGACGCGTAATCATTCAATAACACGATTGATTCGTTATCGCGCTCGATGATTTTTCTGGCGGCTTGAGCAGGTATCAAAAAATAGTCTGCTTGTTCTTGATCACTAGCGTCAGAATTTGCAGTCTTCGCTATTTTAGCGATGGCAATAATACCTCGTGAAATCAATGTATGATTCTCAGCAGAAACCAGCATTGTCTTGATTTTATTATTATCGGTGAAGTTATACGTTAGCTCGCTATCTTCGGCGGCTTTTTTATCTAACTTTTGAATCGAATTATTTTTGATCATTTGGCGAATCTGCGCCTGCACTTCTTTTTGCTGCGCTTCTTGTTTGCGCTGCTCGTTTAAGGCCTGACTTTTTTGCTGCTCTTCAAGGCGTGCTTTCTCCGCTAATTCAGCGGCTTCATTTTTAAGCTCAGTATTAGTTGCCTGACTTTTCTTCTTCGCTTTTTTCTTGGCGGTTTGAATATTATTCGCCTGTTGTTTTTTAATTAAGCCTGCACCTAGAAGCTGATCTTGAAGTGAACCTTTCATGTTATTCCTATGTTTATTTATTGTACTTTTAAGTTTAAATCACTGTTGTGTATTTAGTGTACTTCGAAAAAGTACCCATATAGACGCTAAATTCTAGTATCGGCTATCATGTTAGATAGTATTAAGATTTAGCATACATGAGTTGACCATTTCAAAAAACGAAATGGCAATCTCATTATAAATAGGGGGATGTCTGAAATACCCAACAATTTCATCAAATGTTACTTAGCAAACAACTCAGATTCAATATTCTTAAATGCTTTAAATTCTAATGAATTACCAGAAGGGTCCGCAAAAAACATCGTACCTTGCTCCCCTACTTCTCCTTCGAAACGGATATAAGGTTCGATAATAAACCCATCGATAAATCCCTTAACCTTTTCAGCCAGCGCATGCCATTCATCAAACTCTAATACGACACCAAAATGCGGCACCGGCACACCATGACCGTCCACAGCATTATTCAATGCATTCACTTTTCCTTCTGGCCCTAATTCCTTATTGCAATGAACAACCAGCTGATGACCAAACATATTAAAATCAATCCAGTCTGCAGTGCTCCTTCCTTCTGGGAAGCCCATTTTTTTCCCGTAGAAATCACGTGCTTCTTCAATATCACGTACTTGTATGGCTAAATGAAAGGGCGTTAGAGTCATGGTGAATCCTTACTAAATGTTAAATAACGATATTATAGAATAATCCCTTATTCTGTTTCCGACCAGACAAGAATTAAACTAAATAACGCGAACGTTTAAATGTAAATAAATGTTGCTGGAGTACTCACATACGTGAAATATAACTACTGATGACTGTCACAATTATTAAGACACTTCCCGATACGCGAAGCACTTGATTCTTTTTACCTGTTAACAAAAAAATAATTATCAAGAGTACTCCCAAAGTTCCACTAATCAGGGTTATCCAATTAAACAATGTAAGATTCATCAAACTTTCTCCATACTAAATTTTAAGTACTTTATAATAAAATAGGCTAAAAGTGGGGGGGTGTAAAAACATACAGATCTCATCTGTAAGCGATTTACCCAGTCTTAAGCTAGGTATCTCCCTTAACCTTTTCTGAAGATAAAGGTGTACGCTTATAAAACACAATGATATTACCCAAAAGTGCTAGCACTAAGCCAATTATTGCAATGGGGGTGAAAGTATAACCTTCAACAAAGGCAGAAATAGTCAGTGCGACTATTGGAAATAATACTGTAGCATAGGCTGTTTTGTTTGCACCTATTCTTGCAATAAGCTTAAATAAACAGCTAATGTCAGGATATTTCCCAGCAGAACCAAGTATCCTAATGACCATAAATATTCTAGCCTAAAATCAAAGATAAAGCCTCCTACACGCTCCAGACTAATCATAAACATGATTACAGCTGCGCAAAGAAACGAAGTATAGGAGCCTTAAATTGATCTGGCATTATTTATTTGGCTGAAATCAATATTCCTTAAACGACCAGTACTCCCTGAGTTTTACTTACAGATATTGTCGCGCTGACACCTGCACTAAAATTGAGATAATCATTTTCCAGGCCATCTGAAAAGATTACGCCATTCTCCGCCATCTTAGAGGTGAGAACTAACGGCTTTTGCTGATCCACTCTACCAAATACCAAATCGGTTTGAGATTGCTGACTAGGGAATGGCTCCCGAACGGTGTAATACAAATACTCACTATCCCATTCAAAACCATTGGCGATCTTTTTTTGCACTGGTCTACCCGCAATTCCTGAAGCGCCTGCGATTAAACTTTTAAACCAACCCGTCGAACCTAGACCAGTGCTGATGATAACTCCACTGGAACTGTGGCTTTCTTTTTTGCCATTCCATTCCACATCATAACGTGCTGAAGTGTGCGATTTAGGGCCAACAAACAAATCATTAACCGCTAATAAACTGTCGCCCAAATTTGTTGTTGCTTCAGCCATAGTGATAGTTTTGAAATTCATCTTCTTTGCTAAAACATCAGCTAAAACTAACGGTAAATCCCCAGCAGTAAATGGCAATAACACACCATCAAAGCTCTGCGGAGAGGGATTGATAGCTATCACTGATTGACCTGTAAGGTATTTTAACGTGTTTGCTACCAATCCATCTTGGCCAAGTACAACCACAATGTCATCTCGAGAAAATTTATAGGTTGGTAAGTACGAACGATCTAACTGCTGCACCCTGCCCGATGCTTTTAAAAAACTAAGCACTTGTTTATGCACGGTATGGAACAAACCATCTTCCACCTCATACTGCTCAAAGGATTCGCCTAAATGCTCAATGTAAAACTTAGCTTGCCCTAAGGTGCCGTACTTCTGTTTCAACTCGTGCAAACGAGTGTGACGGGTTACCAATATCAATTTTCTGTCAGTTTCCATTGTGATCACCTCTTTCAATTAAATAAGCTATTTGCTATTTGATAAGTGACTGCAACAATTCTGGTGAAATATTCAAGTTGCCCACCTTATTGCCTTCCTGAGTTAAGTTCTCGAACGATTGAGCGATTAATTGTGCTGGCGCCATCTTGCTCATTGCCAATGCTTTCAACACTTCAGCAGGAACCGAATCGTAAGCTTTAAGCTGCTTTTCGATGCTGTAGGCAGACGTATCAGCCTTCGCTTTCTCATTGCCTGTTTCAAGCTCTATCAAACTTTGACGTTGCTCTTCTTCGGCGATGGCGGCTTGCATATTTTCTTCATTTAACACATTGCGTTTTTTCATCACCGCACGCTCAGCTTCGATTTTCGTTTCCTGAATCTCCTGCTCTTTGCGCTGCATCGCCACTTCTGTTTCAAGCTCCGATTCCTTTACTCGTTTTTCCTGATCAATACTGGCTAAGCGACGTTCATAAATAGCATCATCCGCTTCTTTCAATAATTGCTCACGAATCTCCGCTTCTAACGCTTTTTCAGTTTCAGGTGTCGGCGAAATTGCCACGATTGATACATCGACAATGGTCACGCCTAAATCAGCCAGCGCTTTATTGCTTTGTAAGGCCGTATCAAGCTCTTTCACCAACTTCGGTGCCATGCTTAATGACGCTTTCAATTGTTGCTGCTGGATGTTATCCCTAAGCAATACCTGTACGCTTCTCAACACACGCTCATCCAGTTTTTGCGGATCTTCTGATAAGTACTTACCTTTCTTATCGATAGTGAAATTAAGCATTTTCGATACCGCTTCGGCGTCAGAAATACGATAAGTCACCTGCCCTTGCACCGTTACTTTCTGGAAATCTTCCGATTGCAAACGAAACGCAAATGGTAATTCCTTGCTGGTTACAGGTACGGCAACCAGTGATGTTTTTGGGCCGAAGTAATAAAAGCTCATACCGACACCCTGTTTAACTGCTCGACCTTTTTGATACTGAATCAAGTGAGTTGAAGGGTCTGATTTTATGTAGTTAATTCCAAACATGATTGACCTCCTGTTAAATGAAAAATAGATTAATTGTCCCAGAGACATTTAATGCTTAGATAGATAATTGTCCTTGAGACACTATTTGTCAAATGTTTTTTGTGAATTTTTAATTATTTGCTTTTTAAACAATGACTTGCTATTTTGTCTTTACGACAAATAAACTCATTTTTATAAGATTTATCCAAAATCTATGACACAAGAAAACTTCAAATCCCCCTTACTCACCGTTGATAGTGTGCTATTCACCATCAAAGATAACTCGCTGAAAATTCTATTGTTAAAGCGGAAGAATTCACCGTTTCAAAATAGCTGGGCACTACCGGGTGGGTTTATCGATGTGGATAAAGATGGTTCTGCAGAAGACACTGCTTGTCGTAAATTAACGGATAAAACAGGCGTGACACCCCCCTACTTAGAGCAGTTAAATACGTTTTCATCCAAGAGTAGAGACCCGCGAGGCTGGAGTGCTTCAATCGCCTATTTTGCGTTGATCGCACATGAAGAAACCAATCTAGACGTAACACCTAGAAATGATGAAAGTGCGCAATGGGTGGATGTAGAAAGCCTTATGGATGAAACCGCTAATTACCAGCCATTAGCTTTTGATCACCAACAGATCTTTCAATTCGCATTGGAACGCTTAAAGCAAAAAGCGCTGTATTCGATGCTACCCGTGTTTTGTTTACCCAAGGAATTCACGCTTGGTGAATATCACACATTGATTGAAATAATTCTGGGAAAGTCTATTCAGAAAAAAACCTTATATCGCCGCTTTGAAGCCTCAAATATGTTCGAAGAAACCGGAGAAACATTAGCAACAGGCGCAAGAGCAGCAATGTTATACCGATTAAAAGAAGATGCGGAACTGGTGAATTTTGAAAGGAATTTAGGTTAATCGATCACACATTTATCTAAAGCGTCATTCTTGTCTTAACTATTTACAGAACCAAACAATTTACTCTCAATATATTCCATACCCACCCCCCTACTTTGGAGGGCTTTTTTTAAGCGATCATTTACGCTGAAAAGTGATTGGCTAAATATTCACTAAACACCTCATATCTTGTTTTTACTATTTTCTTATATGCAGCCCAAATAGTATTTTCACACTACGTATTTGTAACAATTCAACTACGTTTATTTACGGATTATCTAAACCTCTGAATCCGAGTATCTTCATATCTCGATAAAACGAACAATGAGGACATTAAAAATGACTAGTATAAATATCGGAATTAATGAAGAAGGCAGATTGAAAATAGCCGAAGGCTTAAAAAAACTTTTAGCTGATTCATACACCCTTTATTTACAAACCCATAACTTCCATTGGAATGTAACAGGCATGCAATTTCGTGAGCTGCATTTAATGTTTGAAGAACAATACACGGAATTAGCTACTGCTGTAGATGATGTTGCAGAGCGTATTCGTACTCTGGATGTTCCCGCTCCTGGAACCTATATCGAATTTTCTAGGCTAAGTTCTATTGCTGAAGTTGAAGGTGTTCCAAGCTCTACAGAAATGGTGGAGTTATTAACAAAAGGGCACGAACAAGTGATAAAAACCTGTCGTGAAGTTTTGAAGATTGCTCAGGAGTTTGAAGATGAATCTACAGCGTCTTTGGTCTCTGATCGCATGGTCATTCATGAAAAAACAGCATGGATGCTAAGAGCGACGACTAAAAATTAATCAACAAACCAAGAAAATTTAGGACAAAGCAAGACGGGTGAGAGGCAAATAAAATGCTTAGAAATATCAAACTGAGTCTATGGGGTTTTCTCATTGGATTGAGCGGTTTGTGGATACTGGCAAATTTGTCTCTCCCGGAAACACTGAACTTCAAAGCCATCCGCGATCTGTTTATTCAGTACTCTGGTGTAATCGCTATGGGCACTATGAGTATCGCGATGGTATTAGCGCTTCGTCCGGTTTGGCTAGAACCCTGGCTAGGTGGTCTGGATAAATCCTATCGATTACACAAGTGGCTGGGTATTTCCGCACTCACCGGTTCAGTTTTACATTGGCTTGCCAAAAATGTGCCTCACTGGGCGATTGATCTGGGTTTAATGGAACGTGGCGCACGTGGACCACGACCAGATCCCGCTACATTAAGCGCAGCTCAGCAATTCTTTAATGAGCTGCGCAAACCCGCTGAATTTGTTGGTGAGTGGGTTTTCTATGCAGTGGTACTTCTGATCGCGCTCGCATTAATTAAACGTTTTCCTTATCGACTCTTCGCCAAAACACATAAGTTGCTTGCAGTTGCTTATTTAGCGCTAGTATTCCACACAATCGTGCTATTGGACTTTGCTGCGTGGACCAAACCACTAGGCATTTTTATGGGACTTTTATTATTGGCAGGTACGGTGTCGGCGGTTTTAGTTCTGACAAATCAAATAGGCAAGAAGCGACAGGTAGAAGGGACAATAGAAACGCAACTCCACTTCCCTCAAATGAAGGTACTTGAAACCTCCATTCTGCTGAAAGACGGTTGGAAAGGTCACAAAAGTGGGCAATTCGCTTTTGTTAATTTTGATGCCAAGGAAGGACAACACCCTTTTACCATTGCCTCTGCATGGAACGCTAAAGATCCTCATATCACTTTCATTACCAAAGGATTGGGGGATTACACTGATTTACTTCCTGAACAATTACACAGCGGTAACAAGGTAAACGTGGAAGGCCCTTATGGTTGCTTTACATTCGACGATAATAAAAAACGCCAGATCTGGATTGGCGGTGGTATTGGTATCACGCCCTTTATCGCTCGTATGAAACAACTCGCTCAACATCAAGGCGGCCAAGCCATCGATCTTTTCCACAGCGCGACAGAATTGGCACCAGAGGCGCTGGAAAAGTTAACCGCAGATGCCACGGCGGCAAATGTAACATTACATGTGATGATCGACAGTCGTGACGGTTTTCTAACCGGAGAAAAAATACGTAATGCCGTACCTGATTGGCAATCAGCCAGTTTCTGGTTCTGCGGTCCTGCGGGATTCGGCTCAGTATTACGTAAAGATATGTCGGCTAATGGTTTGCCCAAAGGTGCTTTCCATCAAGAATTATTCAATATGCGTTAGGCAGACGACGCACATCGCCAACAACGGAAAAAATGATAGCGGCTAAAACCGCTATTGTTGCGCGATCAAGCAATGCTTAGAGAATTCTCTGCCCCCACTACTTTTACACAATTTTACATAGCAGCCATATTTTCTTTTACTTTAGTCTTCTAAACTCATTGTATAAAAACTGAAAAGTCTTTCAAAGGCAATAGATACACTATGAAATCACACATTATGACAAAGCACTCATCTACTGATGCAATCAGATTCGCGACAACGGTGGCGATGATGACAGCAATTACAGTCACAATGTTTTTATCCGCATCAACAAAAGCAGAGCAACCAAGCTTTACAACCGGTGTTGCCACTCAAACCAATGCGGGCCTAATTGATTGTGGAGATAGGTCTCGAGTTAGTGCCGTAGGCGAAATAAAATCTGAAGATGGAAAAAACTGGACTGTTCCCGCTGACACTCAATTTAAAACAGCAACAAAAGCCACAGACCTATACAATGAATGTGGTGGCAAAAAATTAGATTCTCTGGCAGATCTGGACTTATCAACAGTACCGGTAGTTGATGCAAGTGGGGATGGCGCTGGTAAGGAAATATTCACCGCCTACATATTCCCCGACAACTATTTTGAGCTATACATCAATGGCGTTTTAATTGCTGTCGATCCCGTTCCATTTACACCGTTCAATGCCAATGTAGTCAGATTTAAAGCCGACTATCCATTCAACATCGCCGTAAAAATGGTGGATTGGGAAGAAACACTTGGATTAGGCATGGAAAGTAATCGAGGTACTCAATTTCACCCAGGAGATGGTGGTCTAGTCGCGCAGTTTCAGGACGCCTCTGGTAAAACCATTGCACTCACTGATGGTAGCTGGAAAGCTCAAACCTTTTACACCGCACCCATCGTAAATAGAAAATGTTTAGTCGTCGAAGGGCAAGTTCGCGATAGCTCTGCCTGTAATCAACAAACGATAACTAGTTTTGAAACTACTTCTGCAGCACATTGGACATTTCCTGAAAACTGGATGAAGGCTAATTTCGATGATAGTTCGTGGCCTGCTGCATCAACATTCACCAACGAGACTGTCGGTGTTGATAACAAAAGATCCTATACGAATTTCACCAATGTTTTTGACACAAAAGGTGCGGATGCAGAATTTATCTGGTCTTCAAATCTGGTATTGGACAATGTGGTACTTCTTCGAAAAACAGTTAAATAAAGTAATCGAGGAAATATAAAAATGAGAAAAAGCGCCATAATTCCTATCGCTTTAGCAGGTTTATTTTTAAGCGCTACTGCATTTTCACAAGATAATGCAGAACCACCAAGCCCTAAAAAAGAAGATAGAAGAGAGAACAAACGCCCGCCCAAAAGGCCTGAAGCTCAACTAAAAGCACCTACCGTAAGCGAGAGCATTGATAGCGAAGCTTGTTCTCGTGTTCGCGCATCTGTAGGAAAAGCGGGGTTCACTAAGGTCACGGTTACTTGTGATAAAACCTATGCCTATGTTCAATCAGACACCTACCCTGATCATAGCTTGATGAATGGAATCACCGGAACTAATGAACAAATACCCGTCCCTGCGTTAAATTATGCAGCGCCTATTCTGTTAAATCCTGAAATATCTGATACTAAAACAAGTATTGATGCTGCTTTAGGCGTGGCGATTAACGGTGTGCCAATCTACGATTATTCGGCTCAAGGTGAGATTGATTTACACGGTTACGATGCGACTAAAGATACTACAAAACTTGGGCAGCTTGATGAATGTGGTGGCCATGCTGGTCGCGGTGATGATTATCACTATCACGCTAAACCCACTTGCATGATTGATTCAATGAAGAATGTCACCGACGCAACAATCATCGGTTGGGGTTACGATGGCTTCCCATTATATGGTGATGCAAATCCAGACGGTTCAGCAGTCACTAAAGGTGATCTGGACGTGTGTAATGGCCAATCTGATAAACAATTCGGTTATCGCTATCATACCTCGGTTGAAGCGCCCTATATTATCCAATGTTTAGTGGGAAAAGTAGACACCAGTATTTTACCCAGAGTCGCGCCATTAAAAGGTGCTGCAGCGCGAGCAGATTTAAGACCACCTAGAGAAGGTGTCGAAAACCTTAAACATGTTAAAAAAGAAGATGGTACTCGCACGCTTAATTACACCTACAAAGGTACTGAGTATTACACGCGATTCAAACCGTCAGAAAGCAAAGCGAATTGTTATGATTTTGAGCAAAAAACGATTAGTAATAACGGCGCAGTTGAATCGGGTACCTACTGTCGCTAATGGATAAATTATTAGAAAGTTAAATAAGTCATGGGGTGATTCGTAATGCCACCCCCCTACTTTCGATGGCTTTTTCCATATTGTTTGCACATTTGATGTTTACTATTCGATTATTATTAAACAGCGTTTATTACGAGTTAGGCTTTAAACAGAATTTAAATAACAGTGTTTAATTAACAGAATATTGACTATTGCAGGTCGTTGATTTGTAGCTTCCAAGTTAATAATTAAAATAAGGAAACGGTTAGAAATAAGATTTACACTCAAAAAAACTCACTAAATGATTTTATAGAATAAACTCAGGGCACTTTTCTTGTACAATCCTGTCTCATCCTATAATTTTATTCATCATTTATTCATCATTAACCGGATTAAACTAGATTTAAATAAGAACTACATTATGTCGAATATACTAAACACAGAATTTCAACAAGTAAGCACTGGAAACTCCAACTCCTTACGCACATTAATCAGCCGTACATTAACCATTGCTTTTCTCGCGTTATTTTTACAAGGCTGTGAACTAGATGATGGAACAGATAGTACTGATGATGATGAGCAAACCGTTGTTTATAGTACTGATGGTGGAACAGCCACCTTGGATAATGACGACAAATATGAATTAATTTTAAGAGCCGATAGTACTTATTTGATTCTGGAAGACAATCTAACCGAAATTAGCATTCAAGGTGATGATAACTACCTTGTGATAGATAGTGATACCAGTATTGATTCAATAAGCATAAACGGTGATGACAACATCATTACCGTAGATGATGACGTGAATTTAACAGTGGACCAACTGACCATACAAGGTAATGGTAATTCAGTAACCGTTTATGATATTGGTACTTACACTCAGACAGGTGATGTTGATGAACCTGATAACCTTGCTTGTGAAGAAATTACTGGTACTTGCCAGTAGTAAAACACAATCATATTTCAATAAAAAAGCCGGGCCTTGCTCGGTTTTTTATTGCCTGTTAACTATTAAAAAAATAATGAATATCCAGTCACTACCCGCACAGCATAAACCATAAGCCCACCAGAAGACGATTGTCTTTACTCCGTCAAATAAACAAAAAAACAGCTATAAGTAGGGGGGTGTCATTGCAAAATAACAGCGATAATATTGACGTTAGAAACCCTAAATTACACAACTTTACATTCATTACAAACCTTCACATTACTTCCATATTGCGTTCATATTTCTGATCTAAATTACCTACAGTGCTTCAACAGAAAGCAGCTTATTAATTAAATTTTAAACATTAATAATAGGAAAAAATTACAGGTATAGAATGATGAAAACCAAATTAATATATTCACTCACAAGCATGGTTTTAGCAGGAGCTGCTTTCAATGCTCAAGCTGCAGATTTTAACTACAACTTTGTAGAAGGTTCTTATGAACACTATGACTTAGATGGAACGGATGCCGATGCAGGCAAACTTGCCGGTTCTTATGAAATGACACCAAATCTAAATATAATTGGTGAATATGCTGCAGGTAATATTGATAACCCAACAGATGGATCTGATCTGGACTTTCAAAACGGTGCCGTTGGCCTCGAGTATCACACCCCTATTGCTCCGAAAACAGATATCACCACCAACATTAAATACATAAACCAGGACATTGATACTGGAAACGATGAAGATGGTTACAGTGCCGGAGTAGGCGTAAGGCATTTATTGAATGACAAAGTAGAGCTGGATGCAAATATCGACTATTACGATATTGATAATAGCGACGACACACGTTTAAAAGTGGGTGCGCGTTATTACATTAATAAATCAATTTCAGCAGGTTTAGGTTATTCCACCTCTAGAGAAGATGTCGATACAGTCTCAACTAATATTCGCTGGAGCTTTTAATTTAGATTAACCCCAAAACAATAAACTCTCCTTATGGTTCATGAGGTCTTCCTTCCCTTGAACCCTTTACCATCTTCTGTCTTCAGAAGGTGGTTTTTTTTGAAGCAATTTTAGAAGCTAAAATAGACAGCGACTTAATCTAGCCACAAAGATATAAATCTTTTCCCTAATTAATTTATATCTTCATAAAACCTCATACACATCAAGAAAAACAATATTGGATTTTGGTATTCTGAACGCTCCAATATATGACCAATTTGAAGACAAAACACATTTACAATAATTTACATGTTGCCGACACATCCTTGCTCGTTTGAGGATTAGAATTGGCCTAAATTCAATCGTAAATTATATAGGTAGAAAATGATTTCGCGAAAATCACCATCACTTATAGCCATCGTAATAACAGGGCTATCATTAACGGCTTGTTCCTCTAATAGCGTACTCACTGGCAGTGCTTATTCTAAAGGCACCGCATCGAGTAGCTTGCAGACGACACAGCTGAGTAAACGCACGCCTATTAATTCAGTCTGGTGGCAAAAGTTTGGCGATTCCTTGATGACTTCACTGATTGAGGAAGCATTGCAAGCTAACCCTGATATTAAAACGGCTCAAGCCAGTTTACGTTCAGCTCGAGCAGAAGCCATTATTGCCAGATCAAGCTTGTTACCGACTTTATCAGCAAGTGGCTCAGCAGGTCGTGTGAGTAGTAAAGAAAGCTATAATGCTGGGCTCGATGCTAGCTGGGAAGCAGATATCTTTGGTAGCAATCGGTTTGCCAGCAATGCGGCGGAAGCGGATCTAAAAGCGTCCCAAGTGAGTCTGGAAGATGTTAAAGCATCACTGGCTGCCGAAGTTGCTAGCGCTTATGTTAATTTACGCCTCGCTCAAGCTCGTCTAAAAGTATCACAACAAAGCTTAGCCTCGCGAGTGGAAACTTCACGATTAATTACACTGAAACAACAGGCTGGTCTTGCCAGTGGTTTGGAAGAGGAACAGGCAAAGCTTAGTCTAGGTCAAGTTAAGGCAGAAATTCCGGCATTGGAGAACAGTATTTCAAGCTCTCAACATGCTCTGGCTATGCTACTAGGAAAAGAACCTCAAATAGTTAAAGCACGCCTCAGTAGTATTAAACCCATTCCAACGGCAAATCTAAATCTGGCTAAAAATATACCTGCCAATGCAATCCGTCAGCGCCCTGATATTCGTGTCGCCGAATACCAGATTACGGCAGCAGAGCTACATGTTGGTGTGGCAAAAGCCAACCTTTACCCGAGTTTCAAACTATCAGGTTCACTTAGCTATAGCAGTGTAAAGCTGTCTGATTTAATTGATCCAGCCAATCTGGCGAGGTCTCTATTAGCATCAATCAGTGCTCCCTTATTCAATGGAGGCAGTTTACGCCAGCAGGTAATAGTACAAGATGCAGCACGCGAGCAAGCGGTCGCAAACTATCAAAAAACCGTATTAATTGCTCTTCAGGATGTGGCTGATGCGTTTGCCAGCCTGCAATCATATGCCAGGCAGACACCATTGCTGCAAAATAATATAAAACTGGCACAAAGCACCGAACGTTTATCGAATTTAAGTTACAACGCAGGTACCGATGACTTTCAGAATGTACTGGAAGCACAACGAACCGTATTAACATCACAACAAAGCCTACTTACAGCTCAGGCAGAGCAGAGCTTGTCCCTAATTAGTCTTTACAAAGCCGTTGGCGGCGCTTGGTAGGAGATACCAAAAATGAAAAACAGAGATACTATAACCACTCCTTCTGTAGCGGATATCGCTAATAAGAAAACGATTAATGCCAAAGGTTCTCCATGGAAAAAATGGCTGATTACTTTAGTCTTATTAGCAATAGTTGGGGGATTCGCTTGGCAATACACCAATCAAGTCAGCTCTCAACCAAAAGCCGTCTATCAAACAGTCAGCGTAAGCCGAGGTGATCTCACGGTAAGTGTAACCGCAACCGGCAATCTCGAACCCGTTAACCAGGTAGACATTGGTACAGAATTGTCGGGCACGGTAGAAAAGGTTTACGTCGACAATAACGATGTGGTTAAAAAAGATCAGGAATTGGCGCGTCTGAATACCGAACAGCTCGAAGATACGGTGGCCAAGGCGGAAGCAGCCCTAATGTCTGCCGAATCTAAAGTCGCTCAGGCCAAAGCTCAAATTACTCAGGCAGCTGCCAATGTTACTCAGTCGAAAGCAAGTGTAGACCAAACCGAAGCTAACGCACTTCAGTCAGATGCTCAGTTAGAACAGGCCCGCGCTACCACGCTTGAAGCACGTACTCACCTCAATCGATTACAACAACTAAACAAAACCAGTGGTGGCAAGCTTCCAGCAAAAGGCGACCTTGATAGTGCTATTGCTAGCTGGAAGCGCGCATTGGCAGCAGAGAACGCCGCAAAAGCCAGCGCTGTATCAGCACGCGCCAATATATCCGGAACCAAAGCCAGTGCCGAATCAATAAAGGCCGAGCAACTGAATGCTCAAGCTAATTTAGAATCAGCAAAAGCGGGGGTAATGGAGGCTACTGCGACCTTAAGATCCGCACGTACCAATCTTGGTAAAGCTATTATCACTTCGCCGATTGATGGAGTGGTATTGGATCGCGCGGTTGAACCCGGGCAAACTGTCGCTGCGTCCTTATCCGCACCTACCTTGTTCACTCTGGCTGAAGATCTTTCCAAGATGGAATTGGAAGTGAGTGTAGATGAGGCAGATGTTGGTCAGGTAAAAAAAGGGCAAATTGCTGAATTTTCCGTCGATGCATGGCCCGGACGAAGCTATCCGGCAGAAATTACACGAGTCAGTCTGGGTTCAACCCTTACCGATAATGTGGTGTCTTATCTTACCGTGTTAGCCGTAACAAACACCGATTTGACCTTACGCCCCGGGATGACAGCAACTGCAAATATTATCACCAATTCTCGAGAAGACGTATTGCTCGTCCCCACTGCAGCGCTGCGTTTTGAACCCGAGGCACAGGAAACAAGCCCTGCCAAGAAAGATTCAGCAGCTAACTCATCTGCCGAAAATGGCATTCTCTCCAAGTTGACGTCCCGCGGCCCCCCTCGTCAGAAGAAGAGGAAGCGTTCAGAAGCGACAACTAACCCCCAAAATGCCGAACAAACCATCTGGGTTCTCGAGAATGGAAAGCCCAAAGCTGTTACCGTAAAAACAGGTATTTCAGATGGTAAAAACACCGAAATAGTTGCTGGCGATTTAAGTAACGGTATGCAGGTAATCACAGGCAGCAGTGGAGGCAACAAGTGAGTGCAATGATCGAGCTAAGCGGTGTCACCAAGACATTTGGGCATGGGCAAGCTGCTTTCCAGGCGTTACGAGGTGTAGATGTACGCGTGGATGAAGGTGAATTCATTGCCATTATGGGACCCAGCGGCTCAGGTAAGTCCACGGCCATGAATATTATCGGCTGTCTGGATGTAGCCACTACTGGCCAATACCTGTTTCAAGATGCACATGTTGAACTACTCGACCGCAATCAACGAGCCTTACTCAGGCGCTACTATATGGGTTTCGTTTTTCAGGGTTTCAATTTGCTTGCACGGACAACAGCCAAGGAAAATATAGAGCTACCTTTATTGTATCGTGGTGAACCCGCGGCTGTTCGTCATACGATGGCGACTGCTGCACTGGAACAAGTGGGCCTGACTGGATGGGGGCATCATACCACAGGGGAACTCTCTGGCGGCCAACAACAACGTGTCGCAATCGCCCGCGCCATCGTTACTAATCCGACATTATTACTCGCAGACGAGCCTACTGGTAATCTGGACAGCAAAACCAGCCATGAAATTATGCAACTCCTGCAATCACTCAATGAAGACAAAGGAATCACTGTACTGATGGTTACGCATGAGCCTGATATGGCTGAATATGCAAAGCGTACCGTAGTGTTTGTTGATGGCAAAGTGGATAGTGACACAATAAATCCACCACATGAGAGAACACATGGAAAAACTGAAAGTGAAAAAAAAGCCGAAATAGAAGGTAATTCAAAAGGAGACTTCAATGCTGTGGAATAGTTTTCTTTTAGCCATAAAGGGAATCCGGCGTAATCTGATGCGTTCATTCCTCACTATTCTCGGTATCGTGATTGGTGTGGCAGCCGTTATAACAATGGTGACACTCGGTAATGGCGCCACTCAGGCAGTTAAAGATCAGGTTTCCAGTATGGGTAGTAATCTGTTAATGATCCGACCGGGAACACGTATGAGAGGTCCACGCGGCGCAGGTACTCCAGACTTCACTCTGGCTGATGTGAAGGCTATTCGCGAACAGATTTCTGGGCTCGCGGCTGTGGCACCACAGGTGAACAAATCTGCAACAGTGGTCGCAATGGCAAACAACTGGTCAACCTCAATAACAGGAAGTAATAACGACTTTTTCATATCGGGGAACTGGACTCTGGCTGATGGCAGAGTGTTTACCGATGCCGAATTAACATCGGGTAAAGCGGTATGCGTTATTGGCAATACGATTCGCCGAGAACTCTATGGCGATGCCAATGTTATCGGGGAAAAAATAAGAGTTAAGAATTTTTCCTGTGACATTATTGGTGTCTTAAAGAGTAAAGGTACTTCGAGTAATGGTCGAGATAGCGATGACCTCATAGTAATGCCTATGAGTACCGTTCAACGACGAATTGCCGGTAACCGTGAAGTATCAGGCATTCAGGTTTCAGTTGAAAATGAAAGTGATATAACTCAGGTACAAACGCAATTGACCCAACTACTGCGCGAGCAACGCCATTTGACAGACAACGAAGACGATAATTTCAATATACTGGATACACGGATGCTTGCTGAAGCCCTTTCCGGCACTACCGAAGTTATGACCATGCTATTGAGTGCTGTCGCTTCTGTAAGCTTACTGGTAGGTGGAATTGGCATTATGAACATCATGCTAGTGTCAGTCACCGAACGCACCCGCGAGATTGGTATTCGATTGGCTATCGGCGCGCTAGAAAAAGAAGTATTACTGCAATTTTTAATAGAAGCTGTGGTATTGGCCGGACTCGGCGGAATAATCGGTATTGCTCTGGCAACAGTTGCATCCGTAGTACTCTCCCAAGTCATGGGAGTGCCCTATACATTCAATGTCATGATCAATGTCGTTTCGTTTCTATTTTCGGCGGGAATAGGCGTACTGTTTGGCTTTGTTCCGGCGCGTAAAGCGGCGAGCCTTAATCCTATCGATGCATTACGCCATGAATAAATACACCTTTCACATTTGTTCCTTTATTCATCCCTATTTTTGACATAATTTTTTTTCATAATTAAATCTCACATAAAGTGATCCATGAAAAATTTTTTGAGGTTAAGAAATGAATAAAAAAATAATCGCATCATCGCTACTAACAATTTTAGGAGCGGTTGCAATATCAACTGCTAGTGCTGCCGAACGTCAAGGCCCTCCCGGTGGTGGAAAGCCACCTACAGAAGCTTTTGAAGCATGCGCAGATAAGAGTGCTGGGGACAGTTGCTCTTTCTCCGCTTCTCGAGGCGATGCTACTGGTAGCTGTATAAAACCACCTCGCGGAGACGAAGAGCTCGTTTGCGCACCAGAAGGCGGACGCCCTCCGCAGTAATAGTTTATAGATATATCTCTGTAAACACTTCGGGAGTCTCTCCCTCTTGGAGTGTTTATAAGAGATTATCTTTAATTGCATTACACATGATTTACATTACATATGTTATGCAATAACCCCTTAGTTAACTCAACACTTAAAGCCGATAGGTAAACCATGATATTTAAAAAAATGGACTGGGTTAAATGGTCTGCGATAAGCGAAATATTAAGCTCAATATCTATTCTAGTGACTCTAATTTTTCTAACGATGCAGTTTGGGCAAAGTAACAGAGCGACTCATGCAACTACACGCACTGCAATCTGGCAAATTAGCCAGATGAATACTGCAAGCTTAATCGAAGTTCCACGGATTGCAGTTAGCATGAGAAAACCAGAACCATTAACACTGGAGGAAAAAACCGAGCTATTTTCCTGGCTCTCATCTTTTTATGGTGTGCGAGAATTTGTCTGGTTGCAATATCAAGATGGCGTTTTGGATAAAAGCACCTTTAAAACTTATCTGGAAAATGTAGAGAATCAGTTAGTTTTGCCGAGAGTTCAATCATGGTGGCAAAAATTTGGTAACGGAATGTACGATCCTGAGTTCGTAAAATTCGTCAATCGTAAATTCAATAAAATAGCGGCAAATCCCGTCAGAGATAAAATGTCCGAGTGGCTGTAGATAAAGCTATTGAGAGGCGAAATCGATTCTTCACACCTCACAAAAAAACCTTCTCCCCTCATTTAGATTTTTACATAAATTACTTATTTCTTTAGAAATCCCGCTGCATATTTTCTCTAAAGTTAACAGAAACAAATAAGCCTCAATGATTCGCTGTTTAACCACAATAAATCCCATTATGAACAATCAAATACCCCAAAACATAAGCGCAGTAAATACACGAAAGAAAACATCTTTACTGTCATTCATGAATCGTTTGTTAATGATTACGTTCATGACCGTTTTGTTACAAGCCTGTCAGTCAGATGCCGATACTGAAAGTACGGACATCATTCAAACAGTCGCTTATAGTACTGATGATGGCAGAGGTATTCTAAGTAATGATGACCAATATGAGCTGCTGTTAAGAGCTGATAGCACCTATTTAACATTAGAAGATGACATCTCTGACATTACCATTCAGGGTGATGGCAATTACCTGGTTATTGATAGTGATACCAATATCAACGAGATCAATATTATAGGTAATGACAACATCATTACCGTTGCTAACGATGTTGATTTAACGATTAATTTATTAAACCTTATCGGTAATGGCAACTCCGTAGTTGTATTTAAAATCACGACATACAATCAAACCAGTGATGCTAATGCACCAGAAAATCTGGCATGCGAAGCCAGTGATAATGGCTTTTGCTTTTGAGACATTCTACTTTTGAAGTAATTACTAGGATCCATCAAAAACAGCCTAAAAGTAGGGGGTGTCTTTTATATTTAATGACACCCCCCTACTTTTAGGCTGTTTTTCTAACAATATAAATACGACCAACAGATCAAGGAATGCTGGTATCTATCAAGCAGGAAGCTAGTGAAATAAAGTATCGGGATTTCTGGCTTGAAGATATAATTGAGAAATTAATAAACCGAATCTTATTCAACATGAAACATTTAGTAAAAATCTGGGATTCCCCAACACGCTTATTCCATTGGGGATTAGTTCTTCTCTTTGGATTCATGTGGTTTAGCGGCGAAACAGGCAACTATCTCGATCTTCATATGAAGGCGGGAATGCTTATTTTATCGTTGATTCTATATCGGATAATATGGGGATTTATTGGCAGTAGCAGTGCTCGTTTTAGTTCATTTATTTCACCGATTGGCGCGATCAAACATGCACTTACTTTATTTAAACGAGATCCAGAAATTCACGCGGGACATAATCCTCTAGGTGGCTTAATGGTCATTGCTCTTTTGATAATGCTCGCATTACAGGCGAGTGCGGGATTATTTAGTAGTGACCTGGTTCTCACCGAGGGTCCATTATTCAATTTGGTCGATGAAGAAACGGCTGAAGAAATGACAGATTTTCATCACTTAGGATTCAATGTATTACTGTTTTTAACAGGATTGCACGTTGCGGCAATCGTGTTTTATCGAGTGATTAAGCGAACCAACCTACTCAAGCCGATGATCACGGGAAAAACAGTTTGGCCGGAGAAAACACCTGAGCCAAAGCTAATATTCAAAAGTCCACTGCTTGCTTTATTTGTATTGATTCTCTCTGTTGTAGCAGTATTTGGCAGTGTTACCTATTTAAGTAATCTTTGATACAAATCTGATATAAATCTAACAGTAATTTTAATAAAGCGACAGATACAAAAAAGGCCTGCAATTGTTAATATCAGGCCTTTTTAAAGCTATCTTAAAAAATTAAGTAAGCTTAGTCTTTCTTGGCACGGTAGCTTTTGTGACATTGCTTACAGTTATCAGCAACTTTAAGCAAAGCGGGTTTAATTGTTGCCATATCACCCGACTTAGCTTCTGTAGCAAGGGCAGCCGTATTTTCCTGAAACATCTTCATTCCAGCATTAAACTTTTCTTTTTCTTCCCAGATTTTTTTCTTAGCACGTGATCCTTTTACAGTTCCCTTCACTTCGAAGCCATTAGCTGCAAGTACAGCAAGTGACGCTAAGGCATCAGCATTCTTTGCAAAAGCATCTTTATTGTAATCAGCCTTTCCCTTAACCATGTCACCCATTGGGCCAAAATGGTAACCAATCATATTAAATGCGTTGTGGCGGTATTTAGCCGCTTGACCTTCTGGTGACTTATCTTTTTTATCACCATGAGCGGCAGCTGTAAAAGCAACTGCTGATGTCAAAGCGATCGTTAGTAATATTCTAGTTATTTTCACTGGGTGCCCTCTTATTTATTAGTTAAGTGGTTATTATTTAATCTATCCATCTATAAATTCAAGTGAAAGTATGTAATTTTGTGTAATAAATTCAAAAGATAGTAACTATAAGAAACTCGATTTACTTCATCGATTATAAAAACAAGCCATAAGTAGGGGGGTGACTTATTTAAACTCGATTCTATAAACACTTCTCTATTAGGCTTCATCTGTACCAAAAAAGTCATATTTCTTGCACATTCATAAATTAGACTCCGCCATATTTCTTTAAACATAAAAACAAGCAGAGAAATCTTTATGAAATTTATATCTATTCTTTTACTGGCATTCTTTTTAAGTGCATGTGGGGGATCTTCGTCTTCCGACAATTCTGATACGGTTGATACTACTGATACTACTGATACTACTGATACTACTGATACTACTGATACCACTGATACTACTGATACCACTGATACCACTGATACCACTGATACCACTGATACCACAGACAATGATTTTGTGGCAACAGACTGGACTGAAGCGACACATAGTAAAGATGCCGAACCAAATTTTGACGAAGTTTTTGAGGACAATACGGTCAAGAGACTAGATATCGTCATCACAGAAGGTTATTGGCAAGATATGCTTGACGATATGACAAGCCTTTATGGTGCTTTCGGGCAACGTGGCAATGCAGAATTCTCTGATGAAAACCCTATATTTGTACCCGCAGAAGTTTTCTATGAAGATAAAGAATGGTACAAAGTTGGCGTTCGTTTTAAAGGCAATTCAAGTTTGGTGTCGAGCTGGCAAGCGGGAATATTAAAATTATCACTCAAGCTCGATTTTGATGAATTTGAAGATGATTACCCACAAATTAAAAACCAGCGTTTTTATGGCTTTAAAAAATTAAGCGTTAAAAATAATTATAACGATAGCTCTATGCTCCGTGAAAAAGTGGCTACTGATGTATTTAGAAGTGCTGGCCTAGTCGCCCCTCACACAGCATTTTATACAGTATATGTAGACCACGGTGATGGTCCGGAATATTTTGGCGTTTATACGTTAGTAGAGGAAGTAGACGACACCGTCATTGACACTCAGTTTTCCGATAACGATGGTAATTTATACAAACCAGATGGAGACGCTGCAAGCTTTGCTGCTGGTACTTATGATGAAGATGAGTACGTAAAGAAAACGAATGAAGACGAAGCAGATTTTTCAGACGTTTCAAGCTTATTATCGATCTTACATGATGATTCAAGAACCACAGATGCTGAAACCTGGAGAGAAAGCTTAGACGCTGTTTTTGATACCGATGTGTTTTTAAAATACTTAGCCGTTAATACGGTAATTCAAAACTGGGACACTTACGGACGCATGACTCACAATTACTTCTTATACAATGCCCCTGATACCAGTAAACTAACCTGGATTCCCTGGGATAATAACGAAGCCTTAGAAGAAGGAAATCAAGGTGGGGCGGTAGCATTAGATTTTTCAGATGTAACAAGCTCAGAATGGCCGTTAATAGGCTATCTATATCAAGATGATACCTATAAAGCTAAGTACAATGCCTATGTTCAAGATACTGTTGATAGCGCTTTTAACACTAGTAAGATGCAAGCTTTATACAATTCATATTCAACTTTAATTGAGCCTTACGCCACAACTGAAGTAAATGGTTATACTTTTTTAAGAAATAGCTCGGATTTTAGCACGGCAATTAACGAACTAAATTCACATGTAGAAGAGCGAGCAACCGCAGTTAGCAATTATTTAAGCGGACAATAGTTTTTTGTTTAAACAGTCAGGCCTGCTCACCTCTAAGCTAACAGTAATTAAGAGACATCATATCTAAAAATAAGGAATAATATGCGTTACCTATCAGTCATTACCATGGCTCTCTTTTTAAGTGCTTGCGGGGGTTCTTCTTCCGACAGTTCAGATACAACTGACAATACAGACTCAACTGAAACTACTGATACAACAGAAACGACTAACACTGCGCCTGTTTCCAATGCGGGTGTCGATCAAAGTGTAAGCACCGGCAGTATCGTAAACCTGGATGCCAGCAGTAGTTCGGATGCTGACGGTGATACTCTTACTTATAATTGGGCTGCAATTTCCTCCCCAAGCGGAAGTGCTTCAGCTCTCAATTCAACGACAGTCGTTAGCCCAATATTCACAGCAGATACTGATGGAAGCTATACTTTCCAGGTTGCTGTTAGCGATGGCGCTGAAACAGTTACTGATCAAGTCACAATTACAGCAACTACCGTAACTATCTCGGGTACAAGTTCCACAGATGGTATTGAATGTGATTATAGCTATAGCGAATTTAATGATTCTGCCTCGGTAAATACCACAAGTACATCAGCATGGACATGCTCTGATACTACACGTGACCTTGCTGCAAACGGTATTCCAGATCATGCGACGGGCACTTTCCCAAATGACGCCAATCCAAATACAATTTCAGAACAAACCGTAACAGCTAGTTACACACTAACACCTGTAGAAACTGATACTGCCACTGAACTTGGCGGTCCACTTGGCGCTCAGGGTCACGTACTCAACGGTATCAAGATAGACGCGGGTACAGGTGGATCTTGTCCTGATTATGCAGCCGATGGTGATTGTAGCGGTGGCGATAACAGTGGCGCATGGAGTCTGGAAGCACTGGGATACACAAGTTTTGATTTTTTTGGAGCTGATGAAAGTAACGCACATGTTCAACCAGATGGTCAGTATCACTATCATGGTATGCCAGAAGGTTTCATTACTAAACAAGGTGGTGATAGCACTAAGATGACTCACATTGGCTGGGCTGCAGATGGCTTCCCTATCTACGCTAGATACGGCTATAGCGATGCGACGAATTCAAGTTCAGCCATTAAAAGCATAACAGGAAGCTATCAACATATCACCACAGTGAGTGACGCAAGACCTTCTTTAGACATCTACGAAATGGGTATGTTTAAACAAGATTGGGAATACGTAGAAGGCTCTGGAGATCTGGATGAATGCAATGGACGTTTTGGTGTTACACCTGAATTCCCTAATGGTATCTATCATTACTTTGCGACAGATAGCTATCCTTACTTTCAACGCTGTGTAAAAGGAGAAGTTGAAAGTGCAGGTGGGCCTCCTGCTGGCGGACCTCCAGCTTAGTAGCAATCTTCAAATAGACAGAACATAAAATGACTAAGCAACGTTTAACTAAAAGCCTGATCAAATGGGCTAAAACACTGCTATCAAGTCTAGTGATAAGTGCGGCCATTGTGCCGCATGTATCGGCCCACTTGATGGTAGCTCAGCGTGGCACGCTAAATTTTAAAGGCGATTACGTCTTTATGGTGCTTTCTATTCCTGTATCGGCATTTAACAATATTGATGATGATGGTGACAGCAAAATGTCAAAAGGGGAATTCACTAAACACCGACTTGATATTATCTCCGCGGTGAAAAAGAATGTCTTATTATCGGATAAGGAAGGCGCTAGACCTCTTCGCGGATTGTTACTATCACCTGTTGCTGCACACAGTTCACCGAGGGATCCTACCGACCAATTGGTAGTCATGGGTCGCTTTAGCCTGTCAAATGAAGAATCGAATAATGACTCAGTTAAAAAGCAATCAAATACCAATGAACTAACGTTCCATTCAAACCTATTTGGTAAAACATTGACTGAAAAATCACTCGCTATTAATGCCACTAGAAAACTCCCTTCTGACACGAAAGCGCAAAAGTTCAAAGTTGTGTTAACACCAGAAATACCAGAAGCAATTTTATTTAATAAGCTATTGATTAATAAATCAATTAACAAATTAATTAACAAATAGATAAGTAAAAACCAGCATTATACCCATTTACTTTATTAACCCATATAAAAACTACAGGAGTAGTTAACAACATGAAGACAAAACTTATATTTACATCGTTATTATTATCAGCAGTTAGTACAAGTGCTTTTGCAATGGATGCAAAATTTGCAGATGCCGTATGGGATGGAACGAAAATACCTACGGGCCAGCAATGCCAGAAGTTTGGTGGCAAAAACCCTTCGACACCTAAAATGATGGTGACTGATATTCCCGCTGGTACAAAATCAATCGTGCTGGAATACAGCGACCGCGATTCAGAGAAAATGAATAACGGTGGCCATGGCAGAATGAGCTTTACGGTTGATTCGTCAGCAACTGAGGTAGAAATACCTTCTATTTTTGGACACACCTTTGACATCCCTAAAGATTTCAAAGTTATTGAAGCACAGCGTAGTCCTGGCTGGGATACAGCAGGTGCTTACATGCCACCGTGTTCGGGAGGAAAGGGACATGCCTATTATGTGACTATCAAAGCTGTTAAAGATGACAAGGTCACAGCGACAACAACACTGGAAATGGGCAAGTACTAAAGCAAAATAGTACGGCGTAAAAAGCTTCGTGCACTTTAGGGACAGATCAAAAGAACGTCCTTAAAGTGCATACTAAAATAATATCAATATTCAACATCACGCTTTGTCTGGCCTTTCTAAACAACGCCTAAAGACAATATGTTAACCTTGGTGGATGATAATTTTTCTTTTCTTTTTCTTTTCTATCGATACAGTAATTTAGGCGTAATTGAGTGACTTTTAAGCTGTGGCATAAATTGGTTTTAACTATCGTATGTATTACCGGGATAGTGTTAATTCTGGCGATTTTTCTTTCCAATCAAAGTGTCAAATCTGGATTTTTGGCGTATCTAAACGATATTGAAGAACAAAGGTCAGATAGCCTCTCCGTGGTATTGCTTAGACAATACAATAAAAATGGAAACTGGGATTTTATAAAAGGAAATAGACCACTCTGGGAGCGTTCTTTTTATCAATCTCGAGATATAAACATTAGTAAAGAAGCAGAAAAACCCTTGCCTGATGTAAACACACTAGGAAAAAGGGCAAAAGAAAGTGAAGGTCCTGCAGAACGTCCCGAAGATAGGCGCCCCCCTCCGGGAAACTTCCCTCCTCCTCAGCGTAAAAAACATCTCGAAGCCATTGGTAATCCTCCTCCATTATTCATCGAGGACAATGATTTTCGCTCAGAACAACCTAGATCACTCAGCAGAGGAGCACCGAAGCCACCGCCAAAATCGATGGCTTTATTGGATGCCAATAAATCATTCCTGGTCGGTGGAACACAGGCATCGGAAAACGCTACCTTAAAACCACTAAAATTTAGTGGCAAAGTGGTGGGATATATTCGCTCTGAACCATTTAATGAAATTACTGATGAATTAGATCAGCAGTTTGTGCAACATCAAAATCATGCGTTCATTGAAATTGCCTTATGGGCCTTCGGTATTGTGCTGATCGGAGCGGGTTTATTTGCGACTTACTTACGTTCGCGTATCAATAAAATCGGTGATCAGGCGGGCTTGTTAACGTCGGGAGACTATAGCCACCAGAGTTTAGATAAAAGTCAGGATGAATTAGGTCAGCTGAGTAAAAAACTGAATATTCTGGGTGAAACACTTGAAGAAAACCGCTCTTCCAGAAGACGTTGGATTTCTGATATTTCCCACGAATTAAGAACACCTGTAACGGTGCTAAAAGGTGAAATAGAAGCAATACAGGATAAGGTTCGAGAGCTGACGCCCTCATCTATTGATTCTTTACATCAGGAAGTGATGCGGCTGAGTCGCTTGATCAGTGATTTGAATGAATTATCTTTATCTGATCTTGGTGCATTAAGTTACCACAAAGAACACCTGGATATTGTTGAGTTAGTTGAAGATGTTATTTCCCAGCACCAACATCAATTTGATGACAAACAAATAGCGCTAAACTTCAACACTAGCTGCAAGAGTATTTTCATCAATGGCGATGGACAAAGGCTTGAGCAACTATTTGCGAATCTTGCGAATAACAGCCAACACTATACTTCGACGCCTGGCCAATTAGAAATCAGTCTCAAGAAAAAATCTGGAAATGTCATTATTGAATGGTCTGACTCTGAACCGGGTGTATCTGATGAAGAGTTAGAGAAACTATTTGAACGCCTCTATCGCGTTGAAGCCTCCAGAAATAGAAATGCTGGTGGCTCTGGCTTAGGCTTGTCGATTGCCGAAAATATAGTGATTGCCCATGATGGTAAAGTATCAGCAAAACAATCGCCGCTGGGTGGAATTACATTTGTTATAGAATTTCCCATAAGTAGTACTTAATTTTATTTAAGAAGATATAAATATGTCTGAAAAAGCTCCTATTTTAATCGTTGAAGACGAAGTCAAAATCGCTGAATTACTGAGAGATTATTGTACCGAAGCGGGTTTTGAAACCAAAATGATACATAACGGCCGCGAGGCGCAAGAGTGGCTTGAAAATAATGAGCCCAGAATGATCCTGTTAGATTTAATGCTGCCAGAAGTCGATGGTATCAGCATTTGCCGTGACTTTCGTCGACAGTCTAATAACCCGATTATTATGATCACCGCGAAAGTTGAAGAGATTGACCGCTTAATCGGCTTGGAACTAGGCGCGGATGATTATATTTGTAAGCCGTTTAGCCCGCGTGAAGTGGTTGCCCGCATTAAATCAGTGTTCAGACGTACCGATACAATGGAACATAATTCAAAAGGCAAACTAACGCTGAATGAAAAAAGCTATCAGATACTTTATGAAGATCAAAAAGTTGATTTAACGGCTGTTGAATTCAAATTATTCCAGGTGATGTATCAACATCCAGGGCAGATTTTTTCGCGCGATCAATTAATGTCTAAAGCCTATAGCGATGATCGAATCGTCACCGATCGAACGGTGGATAGTCATATTAAAAAGCTACGAAAAAAACTCACTGCTTTATCTATTGATGAGGAAATTATCCATTCGGTCTATGGTGTTGGTTATCGTTTTCAAAAGCCGCATTAACCACAGAATAAATTAATAAAGGTCACCCCCCTTCTTTTAGGGATAATTTTAAAGATAAATGAAATTAATACAGAAATGGAGAGGGATCTGACTCTTAAAATTAACATCCCCACACCATCACAAACTACGGTGTGGGGAATTCAGAGCCTAGTATCAGGCTAGATCAAAACGATCTGCATTCATTACCTTGGTCCATGCAGCAACAAAGTCATTAACAAACTTTTCTTTGTTGTCATCTTGCGCATAAACTTCAGCATACGAACGAAGAATTGAGTTAGAACCGAACACAAGATCTACACGTGTTGCTGTCCACTTCGCTTTATCGGTTGCACGATCACGAATCTCATACGAATTGCTACCCGTAGGAATCCATGAGTAGTTCATATCGGTTAGGTTAACGAAGAAATCATTGGTTAACGCACCTTCACGATCTGTGAACACTCCATGCTTGGTATCACCATGGTTGGTACCGATAACGCGCATGCCGCCGACAAGTACTGTCATTTCCGGGGCAGTTAAACCCATCAACTGGGTACGATCAAGCATCAGCTCTTCTGCGCTAACAATGTAATCAGCTTTTAACCAGTTACGGAAACCGTCATGCACAGGTTCTAGTACATCAAATGCGTCAACATCTGTCATCTCAGCCGTTGCATCACCACGTCCTGCAGAGAAAGGAACGGTTACATCAACACCCGCCGCTTTGGCAGACTGTTCAACACCCACGTTACCGGCAAGAACGATTACATCAGCAATACTTGCGCCACTTTCTGTCGCAATGCCTTCTAATACAGACAGAACTTTAGCTAAACGAGTCGGCTCATTGCCTTCCCAGTCTTTCTGCGGATCTAGTCTGATACGAGCACCATTAGCACCTCCACGGTTGTCTGAGCCACGGAAAGTTCTTGCGCTATCCCATGCTGTCGAAACCATCTCGCTAACACTCAACCCACTGGCTGCGATTTTCGCTTTTACAGCCTCAATATCATAGTTAGTGTTGCCTGCAGGTACAGGATCTTGCCAAATCATTTCTTCCTGAGGAACATCAGGACCGATGTAACGGTCTTTTGGTCCCAAGTCACGATGAGTTAATTTAAACCATGCACGAGCAAACACCTCTGAGAAATAAGCAGGGTCGTTGTAGAATTTCTCTGAGATTTTACGATACTCAGGGTCCATCTTCATCGCCATATCAGCATCAGTCATGATTGGGTTAAGACGAGTTGCCATATCTTCAACATCAACTGGCTTATCTTCTTCTTTGATATCTACTGGTTCCCACTGCCATGCGCCTGCTGGGCTTTTCTTTAGTTCCCAATCGTAGTTAAGCAATAGTTGGAAGTAACCGTTATCCCACTGCGTAGGATTTGTCGTCCATGCACCTTCGATACCGCTAGAGACAGTATCACGACCAATACCGCGCTTGGTCTTATTCAACCAGCCAAAGCCCTGATCTTCCAGTTCAGCACCTTCTGGTGGCTCTCCTAGTATTTCAGCATCACCATTACCGTGACATTTACCAACTGTGTGGCCACCGGCTGTTAATGCGACTGTTTCTTCATCATTCATTGCCATACGTTCGAATGTAACGCGTACATCGTGAGCCGTTTTCAATGGATCTGGGTTACCATCTACACCTTCAGGATTTACGTAGATGAGTCCCATCATTACTGCCGCCAACGGATTCTCTAAATCGCGTTCACCAGAATAACGAGAGCCTTCACTGCCGCTTGGTGCTAACCATTCTTTTTCAGAACCCCAGTAAATATCTTTTTCTGGATGCCAGATATCTTCACGTCCAAAGGCAAAACCAAAGGTTTTCAAGCCCATAGATTCATAAGCGATAGTGCCCGCATACGCGATTAAATCAGCCCAGCTCAATTTGTTGCCGTATTTCTTTTTGATAGGCCAAAGGATACGACGTGCTTTATCCAGGTTTACATTGTCTGGCCAAGAGTTTAATGGTGCGAAACGTTGGTTGCCCGTTGAAGCTCCACCACGACCGTCAGAAATACGATAAGTACCGGCAGCATGCCAGGACATACGAATCATTAATCCACCATAGTGACCCCAATCTGCTGGCCACCATGCCTGACTATCTGTCATCAGTGCGTGCATATCTTTCTTTAGCGCTTCGACGTCAAGGCTTTTGACGGTATCACGATAATCGAAATCAGCTCCCATTGGATTAGTCTTGTTATCGTGCTGATGTAAAATATCTAGATTAAGGGCCTTTGGCCACCATTCCATATTAGACATGCCAGTTTCTGTTGCACCACCATGCATTACAGGACATTTACCTTGTGACATAATTTGTTCTCCTCTTGCTGGTATTAAGAAATTGCTTAGTATTAAAGTGTTACTTTCTAAACAACGTTGAAATCATAATTGAATATTTAATAAGCACTGTAAAACAGTATTTCTGCATGGTAACGATAGGTTTTATCTATCAAAGAAAAAATATCATTCTGCAATGACAAATTAATCTGTAACTAGTTCAACAGTATTCTTTAAAAACTAACTAGTTGCTGCAGCAAATTATCCTTAAGGAGAATCTAATTTAGTCGATTAAATTCAAGCGTATAAAAAAAAATCGCTATTTTAGCTAGCTTAATATAATTAGACTTGATCAGGATCTCCTTAAACACACCCCCCTACTTATAGGCATATTTATGGGCATCTTTTAAATAAATGTTTAAGACTAAGTTCTTCTGTTATTTCTCTATTGGTTTCATATTTATTACTTATTTATCAGAAAAAATATACTCACTTAAACAAATAAAGCTAAGGAGTAAAAGTAAATGAAAACAATCACATCAATATATTTATTTGCATTGCTTGCGACAAGCACATTCAATGCAAATAGAACTGATGGATCAGAAGGTAGAGGAGCTCCAAACGGCCCAGATATCTAGATAATAGTTGCTAATTTGCAAATTGAGCATGCTACGGCAAAAAAGCTAAAAGCTTTAATGCGCAGTTTTCATTAAGAGATTAAATCTTTACGCGATCAGAATAAGAAAAATCGCGAGCAACATCGCAAAGATTTACTTACTGTACTGGGTTATGAAAACCTATAAACCAGAGGAAACGATGCGCCAGAATCGTCCTGAAAGCAACAAAAGATAACGATTAACCACAAATGATTAACCCGACGCTAGAATATCTATAGCAAGGCGAATAGAAATATAAAATAGTAGTTTGATTTCTGCCGAAAAACATCTTAGCAACGCGAAGTGTGCTCTCAATCTATTTTAGGAACCATATCGCGCCTGATGTTCTGCATCTCCCGCTAGTGGTTTATCAAGCACTCGTTCAAGTATCGGTTTGAAAAAATCCAGAGATTTGGATTCGTACTCAGGATCAAAACAGTTTTGATCATATTCATGGCAGAAACGCACCGCACTGTCATAAAAAGGATGATCTTTGTATCGTTCTCTAGCATTTCGATTCCCACCGCTGTGATGCGCGTAATAATACATCTGGAAAATTCCATGATGCTTAACCACCCAATAAACCTCTTCGTTGACGAATGGCCTTAAAATCGCAGCAGCCATTTCACTGTGTGAATAGGGCGCTAATTCATCACCGATATCATGCAGTAAAGCAGCAATAATCCACTGTTCGGACTCTCCCGCTTGATGCGCTCTGGTCGCTGCTTGTAGCACATGATCCAGACGTGATATCTGATAGCCTGATAAAGAATCTTCGAGTCGCTCTAATGAAGCAATGATCTTGTTTGGCAGATCTTTTTTGTATTCATCTTCGAGCTTATCGAGGAATAGATACTCCTCAGCTGTACCGTCCTCCATCTTGATAAAGTTAACTTTTTCCATGTTTTCTCGCCTTTTTAATCATTCGGATACGGCTCAACACATCATCGTAATCCATATAGGATAATTGCAAATGTCGATCGCCTGTTAATGCATCATAGGCAGTGCGTCCATGCATAACGCGGAGATTATTGGTTGCCATCATGTCTCCGCTATTGAGTCTGAATTTCACCATATTTTCTGAGGCTTCAACGAGCTTACCCAGTTTTCTATAGGCACGGTAAAAGTCATCCATTTGAGACGTTGAAATATTCAATGTTTGAGCAAGCTGATTAGAATAACGAAATACCTTTAGTGCACCTGAACAATCGAGTGTGAGCATTGGATTGGCTGAATAAACATCCCCTCGGCTACTGAACATTCTGAATGGAACAGCTACTTTGGTGAGAACATCATATGCCTCTGGATCTTGTTGTTTGAGTTGCGCAGCTACGTGAAAACCATCTACCGCAGTACTCATCCCACCTTCGGTTTCATTCACCAAAAAGTGAAACATCTGCACCCCTGGCGGATTATTATAGTTGGGCATATCAGTATGTGGTTTCAACTCGAGACTGGTAGAGGCAACGTTGTAGGCATTGTAGGCACCAGGCGTTGCCCGTACATTATGCAAACGATCGTAAATAACCTCACGCACACAGGCGACGTGATCAGCAAACCGTTCAATTTCACCTTCTTCTAGCGGAGCACCTCTTACAATCGCCAAACCAATATCACGAATAGCTTCACACCACGCGAGCAGGATTTCATCGTTAGTGCGTAGATCTGTGTAATCGTAAGTAGGGATAGAGTCTTGCAGCTCATTTCCCCACAGTGTCATTTCACCTTGTGCGGGATCATCTGAGTAGAATGTTTGACTTGTATCGTGCTGACGCAACCAATCGAGGTCGTATTCACTTCGGTGATTATTTTCATTCCAGATTATTTCTAATACTGAATCATTAATATTTGCTGATTTTGGCGCGATATTCTCTGGGATGGTTGCAGTCACCAAGGTACGTTCGTGGGTATCAGGGTGAAAACATTCGCTACATGGGCAATTATCCCGCAACCAAACATAATTGAATTCACTCTTGGTACCAGAACCAGAGAGCGACTTAATTGAAAGTAAGTTATTAGCAAGCGTAACCATAACCACTATATAGAACAGCTATTTAAAAGTTTCTGGAAAAGCTATTGTTTCAGTGGAAAATAATAATAAATTGTCCCTTTTGAATAAAAAGGGCTGATAAATAGGGGGGTGATCTATTACCGTCCCTACGTTTGTATAACCTAATAGTAAGTAATTATTATGATTACTGTTTTTTAAGTGCAGCAGCATTCATACAGTAGCGTAAACCACTCGGCTTTGGCCCATCAGGAAAGACATGACCAAGATGCGCATCACAGGTACTACATGTGGTTTCGACGCGGCTCATTCCATGTGAATTATCTTCGATATAATTAATCACATTGTCTTCTAACGGCAGAGTAAATGAAGGCCAACCGGTACCCGATTCAAACTTCTCACTCGCATCGAATAATAAGGTGCCACAGCAAACACAGCCATAAAGACCCTCTTCGAAGAGGCTACACATATCAGAACTGTTTGGCATTTCAGTGCCGTGTTTACGCGTGACTCGAAATGATTCATCGCTTAACACTGACTTCCATTCTTCTTCTGTTTTTTCGACTCGTTTGGCCGGTTTTAAATTACCCTCACGGGCATATTTCAAAACATCATTCCAGTTCAACATATTGATTTCCTCCTAACTTTATCTGTTTGTGATGAGATTACAATCTAAGCTAATCCTGTCTTCTAACCACTCCTGCAAGAACATTAAGTGCCGCAGAACGTTTGCAGCACAACCTCTTCAGGTTTCGGCGGTAACATATAATTTTCTTTGCCCTCTTGAAACTCAAAAGGGTTTTGTAACACGTCGTGTAATTCATTAAACACACTGAAATCGTTATTATCTTCAGCGGCTCTTATCGCTGCTTCGACTTGATGATTACGTGGAATGTAAACAGGATTGACACTTTGCATCAGCGCTTGTTGCTCAGCTGCTGTTGTGTCTTCCTGCTTTAGACGATACAACCACTTCTTTGCCCACGCATCAAAATCATCTGGGTTTTCAAACAAGTTACGCGCATTTTCCAGGTTTTCAAAATCTTGCGAAAGATGATAAAAAGTCAGCGTAAAGTCTGCTTTACCTGCTTGCATCACATCCAGCAATCGTGCAATTAACGCATGATCGTCTGCATTTGTTTGCTGCGCTTTTGCTATTTCAACACGATTTTCTTTAATCTCCTCTTGTGAAGGGGTTTGCGTGGGCTTATCTGAGGTACTTTGAGAAGAGCCTTCAGCAGCAGCTTTTGCAGCACCTTCAGCAGAAGCTTTCTTGAGTTTTTGTTCCATGATTTTTTCAGGATTTAACAAAAATTCTGTTGTCGGCAACCCGAGCTTTTGACGCATTTCATTCAACCAATAATGTTTGTAGATAGTTTCATATTCATTTAAAACTTCTTGCGCTAACAGCACCACTACTTCTTCTGGTTTGCCTTGTTCAGGCGTGACATATTCGGCAAATAACGGCAATAACGTTTCCGCAAAGCGGATTAAATTCCATTGACCAATTTGTGGCTGGTTTTTATACGCATAACGGCCTTGCTGGTCTATGGAACTATATACGCGGCTATGCGAGAACTCATCCATAAATGCGCATGGTCCATAATCAATGGTTTCGCCCGCAATCGACATATTGTCGGTATTCATCACGCCATGAATGAAACCGAGTGACATCCATTTAGCGATTAATTTAGCCTGTGCATTCACGACTTCTTTCAAGAAAGCGACATAGGGCTTTTTCACTTCCTGTTTAGAGCCATCAGCTGCAGAAGAGCCTTTAGCGTCAGAAAAACCTCTTTTCGCTTGCGGGTAGTGACGCCCAATTTCGTACGCCGCAAGTTTTTTCAAATCGTCAATATTGCCCTGGCTAGCAAAATACTGAAAAGTACCTACGCGCACATAACCGGTAGCAACTCGTGTCAAGATTCCACCAGGCTTCGGCGTTTCACGCATGACTTTTTCACCGGTGGTGACAGCCGCAAGCGCACGTGTAGTTGGTACACCGAGTTTATGCATAGCCTCGCAGAGTAAATATTCACGTATCACAGGGCCCAGTGCCGAACGACCATCGCCACCGCGTGACCAAGGTGTTTTTCCCGAACCTTTGAGTTGAATATCGTGACGAATCCCGTCTTTGTCTTTTACTTCACCCAATAAAATCGCACGACCATCTCCAAGTTGCGGAGAAAAACCACCAAATTGATGTCCTGAATAGGCCATTGCAATTGGCTCGGCCCCTTCTGGAATCTTATTACCGGAAAAGAATTCCACCGCTTCCGCTTCATCCGTATATAAACCAGTCACACCAAGTTGTTCTGCCAGTTCGTGATTAAATTTAATCAAGCCAGGTTGCTCAACAGGATCTGGATTTGTAGTGCTGTAAAAATTCTCGGGTAGCTTGGCGTAACTATTATTGAAATCGACTTTCGACATTCTTTTCCTTTGGTAGTGTGTAATAAAAAGACCGTTGCTCGAAAGTGCGGTCTCAAATAATTATTGAATATAGAGCAATGCTGTCATTCTGAAAAAAGCCCTGAAAGTGGGGGGGTGTATTTTCTATATTATTTTTTCTATTAGATTATTTAACCGCAGCAGTCACGCAGATTTCTACAAGGATTTCTTCGCGCGCCATCAAAGCCTGAACACACGCTCTTGCTGGTTTTTCTCCATCAGCAACCCATGCATCCCAGATTTCATTCATCGCTGCAAAATCTTTCATGTCTTTAATGAAAATGGTCGTTGATAAAATGTGATTCTTATCGCTACCTGCTTCTGCAAGTAATGCATCAATTTTGTTTAAACAACTTGTTGTTTGCTCTTGAATGCCTACCGTTACATCATCTGCAACCTGGCCTGAAAGATAGATATTGCTGTTATTGTTAATAACGATTTTGCTCATTCTATCGGTAGATTGTTTACGTACTATGCTCATTCTTTTTCATGCTCCATGATTATTCATTGCGGCGTGTTGTAGACGACAACACAAACGCAAGTCAGATAAAAAAGTAAGGGTAGCGCAATCTTGAGATATTTGCTGATTTAAAACCGACAAATTATGAATCGTAGAAAGTCGGTTGAGTGCAATTGTTAACGTTATTTTGACGTAGGGGAGTTTAAACTAAAAAGTCACCCCCCTACTTTGAGGGCTTTTTTGTGATGCCACTATAAACAGTGAATATCTAACTCACTGAAATTGATATTAATCTTCAACCATCTGCGTCAAAACAATCGGATCGTTCTCCAGCGTTCTATGCACTGGGCACTTGTCTGCAATTTCGATCATCTTCTGTTTTTGTTCGTCTGTTAAATCACCTTTAAAACTGATAAAACGCGTGATTCGGTCGACTTTACCCTTACGGCCTTCGCATTCCTCGCAGTCTTCGGCGTTGATTTTTTCATGCTTTAAACGAACCGTGATGTCATCCAGCGGTAGTTTTTTGAAATTAGCGTACATGCGAATCGTCATCGAGGTACATGAACCCAGACTCATGAGTAACAAATCATACGGTGCAGGGCCTTGATTCGTGCCACCTACGCTGATTGGCTCATCACTCAAGAATTGATGACTATCGCTGTATAAACCACGTAAGAATTTCTTATTCTTCTCGGTTACAACCACTTCACCATGCTCTACTTTTGGTGCGGTTCCTTGTGATGCTTCAAACTCGGCTGAATCTATTTCCAGATAGCGACTCGCCCAGGCAGCTAGCGTCAAACCTACGTATTCCGAATCGTGGCGATTACTCAATAAGTGATCCGCATTATCCAGCGATATAAAACTCTTTGGATGTTTCGCCGCCCGATAAATCTTTGCCGCTTCATCGATTGAAACAATGGTATCAACAGGCGAGTGAAAAATAAGCAGAGGTCGTTTTAAATTAGCAATATGATCAGCCGAAGCGTTCTCGTTTAAATCATCGAGCAACTGCTTTTTGATATTAAATTCTCGCATGCCTATTTTTACCCTAGCTTCCCCTTTTGCTTCTAACTCTGGGACTGCATTTAAAAATAGATGCTGCACGTGATCTGCCGTGGCAGGCGAGCCAATCGTCGCGATCGCTTTAACCAAAGGTAATTGATGAGCAGCACCCAAAACCGCAGCACCACCGAGGCTATGCCCGATCAATAAACTGGGAGCCTGATATTCATCTTCCAGCATTTTCGCAGCAGCAATTAAATCATCAATATTTGAAGAGAAATTGGTATTGGCAAAATCACCATCGCTATTACCAAGACCAGTAAAGTCAAAGCGAAATACTGCAATGCCTTTATCCGCTAAAGAACGACTAATCCGCGATGCGGCTGCCACATCTTTACTACAGGTAAAACAATGGGCAAATATTGCATAACGTAACGCCTGCTGATTTGATTCCGGTGTTTCTAATAAGCCAGCCAGAGTTTCACCCTGATTATTTTTGAATTCAACTTTTGTCCGTGCCATAGCTTTTCCTGTTATGTTTTTTAATGACTAATTTATTCATGCAACGTTAATACGTCTAATTATCTTAAATAGAGGCGAGAATGGAGACGATTCCGAAAGCACCACATCATTGTATAGATAATGATGTCATCTAATGATCACCCCCCTACTTTAACGCGTTTTTTTCACTTAGGTTGTTTATTACCCCAAATCCCCACTCTTTGTTTTTTTAATGACGACTATTTCCCTAAAATTCCACAATCAGAAGCTCTTATTCATTTTTAATGCAATATGCCACCCAAAAAACCACTTTTAACTTTTAGAAATGACTCAATTCCCACTTAGATACAAGAGTCTCTCAATTATTTTGAAGTTATTTTCATCTATAATTTTTGATGTTACTTCGTATCGTCACCACTGCGTTCATAGCCGATTTTACATTTAAATTTTCTTACTTTTATACCGGCTTATCTTCTACCGCCTGTCACCAAACCACCAGACATGCATCTACAAATAATTCCTCCGCGTTAATTACAGCAACTCAAATTTAAATAGGAAATAACACAATGAACAAACACGCACACTGGTTTATCCGCGTACCTTTTGCAGCTACTTTTATCTTTCATGGTCTTGGTAAATTCGGCAATTTAACAGGCTCTGCTGAAATGATGGGAATACCCGTTTTTCTATTAGCGTTAGTTGCTGTTGCAGAAGTTTTAGCAGGCGTCGGCGCAATCGTTGGCGGAATACCAAACTTCCCGAAGAATGATCTTGTAACACGTCTTGCAGGTTTAGCGGGAGCACCAGTAATGCTTGGCGCTATCTTTATGGTTCACTTTCCACGCTTCTCTTTTGTACCAACTGAAGAGTTCCCAATGGGTGGCTTTGAATTCCAGTTATTACTACTAGGTGCTGCAATTTCCTTCATCCTTAGCGGTAACAGCAACAACCTATCAAATAACGAAAAGTAACAAATTCTGTCTAACACATTTAAATCTCGATTCCATGTCTTGGGCCAGTTTTCACTGGCTCCTTTTTTTGCCTAGAAAAAGTCCAATCTAGAACATCACGTCATCTACTGATAACGATTATCACCTCATTTTCGATTTATCATCGTTTACATATAGTATTTGACAAAATAAGCCAATCAATACTACACTTCGAAATATGTCGAATTATAGTATTGATATTCAAAAACGCGCCGAGATGTTTAAAGCATTAGGTAATCCGCATCGTCTTGCCATTTTTCAGCGACTCACTACCTGTTGCGTGCCGGGAACTGTTTGCGAAATGGAAGATGCCATGCATTTTACTGTCGGCGAAATTGGCGAAGAACTAGAGATTGCTCCTTCGACCGTATCTCATCATCTCAAAGAATTGTTTCGAGCAGGTTTGATACAAACAAGACGCAACGGTAAATCCATCGAATGCTGGATTGAACCCGAACTACTCGAGCAGTTATCTGGATTCTTCAACATTGACTTTTTAAATAATCAAAGCGAACTAACCGAGAACAAACAAAAGGTGAAATCATGAGTGAAAATGAAAATTGCTGTGCTCCAAGCTGTTGTGATGAAACACAGTCCGATACTGCTGCTAAAAACAACACGTTCCGCGAAAGTGTCCGTGAAAAATATGCGAAAGTTGCTAATGCAGTGACTGAAGATGATTGCGATGCACCCGCTGCAAGTTGCTGTGGAACCTCGGATGATGAAGCCATAAACACACTGATATCAACCCGTTTAGGTTATTCACAAGCAGAACTAAATGCCGTACCTTCAGGTGCAGATATGGGATTAGGCTGTGGCAATCCACAAGCTATCGCGGCATTAAAAGCGGGCGAAACGGTTGTCGATCTTGGATCTGGCGGTGGCTTTGACTGTTTTCTTGCATCACCAGAAGTAGGTGAGACAGGTCGAGTGATCGGTATAGATATGACACCCGACATGATCAGTAAAGCACGAAATAATGCCAGTACTGGCAAGTTCAGTAATGTTGAGTTCCGTTTAGGCGAAATAGAGCATTTGCCAGTATCAGATAACAGTGTTGATGTGATTATCTCAAACTGTGTAATCAACCTTTCGCCCGATAAAGGCCAGGTATTTAAAGAAGCGTATCGCATTTTAAAATCTGGCGGCAGACTTGCCATATCTGATGTTGTCGCAACGATTGAACTACCTGAAGAAATGCGCAACGACCCACTACTAATCGCGGGCTGCATGGGGAATGCCGCACTTATTGATGATCTAAAGAATGATTTAGAAGCAGCAGGGTTTAGGGATATTGCGATACAACCAAAAGATTCCTCTAAGGAATTTATTCAGGACTGGGCACCCGGAATTGGCGTGGAAAATTACGTGGTTGCGGCAACCATAGAGGCAGTAAAGCGCTAACTGTTTCTTAGTCATTTCGTGACTCAATACTTTTAAGTATAAAAAAAGGGACACAGAAAGTGTCCCTTTTTTTTATATTTCAACTAAGTGCCTGATCATTCAAATGGTTTAGGTGCAGGTGTATTGTCTGTTGAAGGTGGTAAAATAGGCAATTGGAAGGCTGGCTGATCACCTGTTAGAGTTTTCAGGAATGCCACGATTTGTGCATTTTCTTCTTCCGTATACTTTTTACCTAACTGAAGTCTACCCATAACATCGACAGCTTCCGTTAGTGTTTTGGCTTCTCCATCATGGAAGTAAGGATAAGTCATTTCAACATTTCTCAAAGTCGGTACTTTAAATTTGAAACGGTCCGCATCTTTACCAGTAACTGCAGACAACCCTTCTGCCGCGTTTGTAGATTTATAAGGCTCAACCAATCCCATTTTCTGGAACGAATTACCGCCTACTGCTTCACCATTATGGCAAGCAACACAACCACTGCTTTTAAACAGGGTGTAACCCGCTAGCTCAGTAGCATTGATTGCATCTTTATCGCCCAGTAAATATTGATCAAAGCGAGAGTTTGGTGTCACCAGAGTTTTCTCGAACTCTGCAATCGCCTGAGTTACTTCATCAATATTAATCGCATCGGTGCCAAACACCTGCTTAAATTCAACCACGTATTCAGGAATCGACTTCAATACATCTACCGCTAACTCATGGGTAAAACCCATCTCACCAGGATTTGCTATCGGGCCGCCTGCCTGCTCTTTCAAGTCTGCCGCACGACCATCCCAGAACTGTGCAACATTTAAGCTGGAATTTAGCACTGTAGGTGAATTGATAGGACCCTGCTGCCAATGATCGCCAATTGAAGTTTTGAGGTTATCGGTGCCACCCATGCTTAAGTTGTGACATGAATTACACGATATAAAACCCGACTTGGATAAGCGCGGATCAAAATATAACTTTTTACCCAGTTCAACTTGCGCAAGATTAATGTTTTTAACCGGCTGAATAGGTGTAATTGGCTCTTGTGTTACCGCTACTGCGGCTGTAGCAACCATACCCAAAGCAACCGCTATAGAGATTGCCTTTAATTGAATGCTCATTTTTTTAACTCCCTTATATAAGTGAACTACAAATATCAACTATTAGCCTTAAATCTAATGGAACCCAATCATTATTTTATTGACACAGATCAGAAACAGAACAATGATTTAATAATTATTATTATTGATATTTATCAATGAGATAAAGCCATAAAAGAGTATGGAAATACTGCTTTCAGCAATGATGAGGCAGGTACATACCAATGTTGTTTAAAGGAATTATTTATCAATATCACCACCGGTATTGGTAGCGATATTGGTGATGATTATAGCTACTGTCTTTACGCTGATGGATACGCAACTTTTACAAAAAGTTTCGATATTCTTTCCATATTCTAAAACCCAATAACTAGCCACAACATTCAGAACCTGAAGTTGTTATAGCTGTTACAGGATCTTTTCTTTTACTTATATTTTTATACGCGTTTCTATTTGTCACTTTGGAAGCAACTGTTTGCTTAGTTAGATTACTTTCACTCACAGCAACAACGTCTTCAGCCCTATCTTTAGAATTGAAACGAGTAAAAGACTTCACGATAACTGCTGATACCGAACTACTTAACTGTTTCAGCAAACTTTTTCGAGATTCAAAACCCATGCTCTGCCTTTCCAGTAGACGCCGATCATATTCACGAATTTCTGAAAGAGTTGGGTTACGTCCATTCCACATAGGCATTCCAATAAAGCCAGATAAGTGACTTACCTGCTTCTCGAATTTTCTATCAAGGTTGTTATTAGAATTGCTGTTACTGTTTTTCATTTTAGATATTCTCCTCATAATTTCTAACTTTAGGTTTGGCTTTTCGTTGCCATGTGAGAATAATCAATGAATATAGGGCGCTTAACAAACGATTAGATCTAAGCTATGCTTTAGAAATTCTATTGCGAATGAGATTAAGAACACCGAAATCATGCGTCGTCTTCCTCCACTCAATTCAATTAGGGCCTTTGAAGCCACCGCGCGCCATTTAAGTTTTTCGAAAGCGGCTGAAGAGTTAAATGTCACTCCCGGCGCGGTTAGTCAACAAGTAAAAGTACTGGAAGATTATTTAAACCTGAAACTCTTCAAGCGCAAAAATCGTATGATTTTGTTAACAGATGAGGCGCAAGTTTGCTTGCCGTTACTCACCGAAGGATTAGATAAACTGGCGCAATCGATTGACATGATTCGCGAGCAGAGTAACGACAAACCGCTAACCATCACCGCATCGCCCACCTTTACTTCACGCTGGTTAATGCCACGCCTGACTAACTTTCAACAAAAATTTCCAGATATTGATGTGCGCATCGATGCCAGCAATGACCTTGCAGATCTGGTTAATGATGATATTGATGTCGGCATTCGTTTTGGCACGGGAGAATATCCGGGCTTGGAAGCCGATTATTTATTCTCACAAAATGTCATTCCTGTTTGTAATCCTGAGCTATTGAAAGGACAGAAAAAACTCGAAACGCCAGAAGACCTTAAAAACCATACCTTGTTACACGCACACGGAGATTACTTTTTCATAGACAAAACACATGTAGACTGGGAAATGTGGTTCGCCACTGTCGGCATAAAAGAAATCGACGCCAGACGTGGGCTGCACTTTTCACAACATAATTTGCTAGTAGAAGCAGCTATTCGAAGCCAGGGAATTGCTCTTGTGGGAGACGTTGTTGTCAATGAAGAATTAAAAACAGGACAGCTTGTTAAGCTTTTTGAAGATACCGATATTCCGCTGAAATTTTCATATTACCTGATTTACTCACATGCCAAATCTAATCTGACTCGAATTAAAGTGTTTAGACAATGGCTACTCGATGAAGTTAAGAAAGTTAGGTGGGCATAAGCCTTTTAAAAAGGGACTTTTCAAAATAATTATTGATAATCTAATGACAATTCTCGCGCCTTATAAGTCAGCCTAATTCAATCTCACGGCCTACGCTAATCAAAGAAAAACATCGATTACAGCACTTTCACCAGTCATTCACCGTCCAAACCATATTATATCTGCTAATTCACCCAAATATTTAAATTTAATATTGCTAAATTAATTTATTCTAGATATATCTACTTATTTTTAAATTAACTACAGAACTTCCCAAAATGTTTACTATAGTATTAATTAATGCACAAGCTTGTGCATCTTAATAATTGAGTATTTAAATTTTTATTAATTAGGCAGAGAAGGAATCTCTATGATTAAAACAAATGAAATAGGTGTTTTTGATAGTAACGAATCAGCCCGCACTCTTAAATTTGCATTAGAAATAGAGACTGAAATCAATGCATTTCTCCAACCACTAGATGAATATCCAGTAAACCCTATGAAGATATGAGTTTTCTCCTATCTTGATGTGTATTCACAAAGCTTCAATCGATAAATATTTACATTCACTTTTTCAACCTATTGATCTTACAGTGATTACTTCTGTTTTCCTTATTCAGTCGTAATCGTTTTCAACCCTACAAAACAAAACTAAAGGCTGTTATTTATGAAAAAACTACATCGATATCTCATAGGGATATTTTTAACAATAATATCATTCAGCGCATTTGCCGCTGAAGGAGATCCAAGTGGATTCAGTGCATTACTTGCAGGCATAAGTAGTGGGGTAGATACCTTTTTTAATACTTACTTTGGTTGGTTTGTTAACCTTATTTTCTATAGTGTTCCCGTTGGTGAAGCCAAGTTCCCATTAATCGTAGGCTGGTTATTTATTGCAGCGATAATTTTCACATTCTACTTCGGATTTGTTCAATTTAGACGATCTGGTTTAGCGTTGAGTATTGTGAGTGGTAAATTTTCTGATCCAAATTCTAAAGAAGATGGTGAGGTTTCTCACTTCCAGGCCTTAACCACAGCCCTATCAGGCACGGTTGGTTTAGGTAATATCGCGGGTGTTGGTGTCGCGGTAGCAATCGGTGGACCTGGTGCTACTTTTTGGATGATTATGTGTGGCCTCTTTGGTATGGCTTCTAAATTCTTCGAGTGTACCTTGGGTGTTAAATACAGAACAGTGTTACCCTCCGGCGCTATTTCTGGTGGTCCAATGTATTACCTTCGTGATGCAATGGCAGAAAGAGGTTTTGGTGGTTTTGGTAAAGTACTTGCCGTTGGTTTTGCTTTGATGTGTATTTTGGGTGCTCTTGGTGGCGGAAATATGTTCCAGGCTAACCAAGCTCATGCGATGTTAACCTACGCATTTGATGTCCCTGCTGAGTACGGAGTTATCACTGGTGTCGTTCTAGCTGCGTTAGTTTTCTCTGTAATTGTCGGTGGAATGCCTTCAATTGCATCAGTAACCGAGAAGGTTGTACCGTACATGGCTGCTTTATACCTTGGTATGGGTATAATTGTTATTGTGATTAATGCGAGTCACATCGGTGCTGCATTCAGTGCAATATTCGATGGTGCATTTACAGGTGCAGGTGTTGTAGGTGGAGTTATCGGTGCAATGATACAAGGACTGAAACGCGCTACATTCTCTAATGAAGCAGGTGTCGGTTCTGCGGCAATTGCTCACTCAGCGGTAAAAACGAAAGAGCCAATCACTGAAGGTTTAGTAGCTACACTTGAGCCATTCATCGATACCGTTGTTATTTGTACAATGACTGCATTGGTAATTACCATTGCTGGTTTGAACGTAGCGCCATTCGATGGTGCTGGCTTAACAGGTGTTCAATTAACAGCTGCTTCGTTCTCAGACTCGGTTGGTTTCTTTAAATACTTCCTGGCATTAGCAGTCATCATGTTCGCATTTTCAACAATGATTTCATGGTCATACTACGGACTCAAAGCCTGGACTTACCTATTCGGTGAAGGCAAGGCGATGGAAATGATTTTCAAACTAATCTTCTGTATCTTTGTTGTAGTTGGCGCAACTATTAAGTTTGGCGCGGTAATCGACTTCTCTGATGCAGCGATCTTTGCAATGTCTATCTTCAACATCATCGGTCTTTATTTCTTAATGCCGATTGTTAAAGATGAATTAACTTCTTTTGTAGCACGTGTAAAATCAGGTGAAATCAAGAAGTACAAGTAATCGATAATTATTAATAAGCATTAATAAATATTGATTCATGTAACAATTAAAGCCCACTTCGGTGGGCTTTTTTTATGACTTTTAATTAACCACAAATTAACCACAAATTAGCTAATTTGGATGAATAACCAGAATGAAGATAAAAGATACACCCATAGACCTGAATAAAGCCATATTGCAAAAAGGCCCAAAATTCAGATCTCATAAAGTTATATTTGAAGAAAATGTTGCGGACCTTAAGCCGACTATGAGTTCATTGTGGTTTTGTCTTGTATATATTGTTGTTGGTTTGTTTTTATTAATGCTTGCTGCCATCGTTTATCACAACAAAAAACAACTCGACTTCACACTCTTTCTCGGAGGCATTGGCATAGCCATACTGACTTTTGGCATAACCTTAGTCATGCCTTTCGTCAAACAAGTGACTTTTGATAAAGACAGGGGCACATTTAAGAATAATATTGATCGTGCAGTAAAGTTAGAAAACATTATTACATTCCAAATTCTGAATAAAATGGTGACTAGTAAGCACGGCCTAAGTTACCCCTGTTATGAGCTTAATATGCTAACCAAAAATGGACGTCGAATAAACGTGCTTAACCACAACGACATAGAGCAGTTAACGAGCGATGCTCAAATGCTGGCTGAGTTTCTAGATGTAGAACTCATCGACTTACAGCATGAAATAATTCTCTAACAGCAATGCAACTGACTGTTCTGAAACCTAAAGAAATAAGATCGACAAATTTCAGAACAGAATACACATCGTATTCTATCAATAATTAAATTAGAAATGCATACTTCAAACATATCGGCTTTACTCAAAATAACATCAGGAATTAAATGACAAACCGTCAATCGAACATCATTTTTTATAGCGTTATATCGTTAATAATTTATGCATTAATAATCAACTATGCTTATCCAGAATTTTTTGAGGACTTTTCTAAAAGCAAAGAAGAGCTCTCCTTAAAAGAAGCGAAGCAAAATGGTGAACACAAGAAAGCGCTAAATATTTACCAACAATTGGTGGCAGAAAGAATAAGCGACGGCGATGAAAAAACGGCTGAAACCGCCACTATGTATGAAGGCATGGCGGATATATATTATAAGCTAGGCAATGATGCGGAAGAAAAAAATCATTATTTGAAGTCATTAAATATCAAAAAGAAGCTGAAAAAAAATGATATGTATGGGTTTGCAAAAACCTATTTTAAATTAGGGCTCATCACTGAAGAAGAAAAGCAATACGATCAAGCACAACAATATTTCGAGCAATCATTGTCAATAAGATTAGGAAATAAAGGCAATGAAACAGACCAGGAAAAGACCGAAGAACAGGGCATGATCGAAGGTATGCATGAGTCTCGTCTCAGTTACATAAGACTAAATAACGAAGAAACTATTAATACCTTAAAAAAATTAGGCGCGATTCATAAAATCAAAAAAGAATACCCTATTGCAAAACAGTATTACGCAAAGGCGTTAGCAGCCAGCAAATTAACCTATGGGGAAGATGCTAGCGAAACGTCAGAAATAAAGGACCTATTGAATAGGGTAGAAATGTAAATAAAAGATAAAGTCACCCCCCTACTTGAATGAGCTCTTCGTTTTGTTTTTTAAAACGTTAGAGCAAATTTATACCAAAGCTTAGTTATAGCTCGACTAAAAGGAGATACTATAACTTAGCGTGTATTCAAGCACTTTTTATAAAATGGCTCTAAAGTAGGGAGGTGACTTATTTATAGTTAGATGTATATCTATGATTCCATATAATCTAAATCAAACGTAATACCTGACCAACCACCAAGTGGTTTAAGTTTCTATTTTTAATACGATTCAATCTAGCAAGTCTCTGAACGCTAACGCCTGTTTTATAAGAGATTTGAATCAATGTATCGCCAGAGCGAACTGAATAGGCAATCTGCTTACTGACTCTCTTTTGGTTATAACGCTTGTGCTTGTTACTGCTCTGGTAATTCGCTTGCTTCTGGTATCTGTTGTATTGCTTATTGAAGCGCTTAACATGCTGAAAACGTTTGTTTTTCGCATATCCATTTTTAGCATGACTTCTAAATTTCGTCTTAGTAACAACGACTTTTCTAGTCGGTGAGTTTTTGACTACAACTCTTTTCGTTATTCTTTTGTGATTCGCGTATCTCTTATTCTTAACATTTTTGACATGGCTTTTATTAACCTGACGTTCAAAGTTATTGTGCTCTCTATCGCCATCTGCAAATGCATTACCGGTAAACGATAAAGCTAAAACTGACAGTGTTGTTGCTAATGTTAATTTAATATTTTTCATGGTTCTCACCCTTGATGTTGTTATTACAATAATTAAAAATTTAACCGTTTGAAGTTGTTTTCAATCGATGGATAAAGTTTGCAACAGCCAAATGAAAAATTGGGTAGTAACTTAGTAAAGAAATGTAAATGAATGTCTGCTTTTGTTGGGAATGCATGAAAACACATACAGAGAATTATTCAAATAATGCGGATAGCGGAAAAACGCTTCAAAAGGTAGGGGGTGACCTATTTTATTTGTAATTCATTAAATCGCTTCACCAAGTCTTCCCAATTTTTCTCAATCATCCAAAAATGACGGTTATTCATCCAGCGTCGGAAGCGATTTGGGCGCTTAGCTGACAGAATAGTATTAACCACCCAGTTCTCATCAAATCCCGCCCACTCTCCTGCGACAAAATACAAATTCGCGATACACACGGGAAACACTTCCAGCATCAGAATATCGTAAATCTCATCAATAGAATAACCAGACTCATGCATTTTCCTGGCGATGAATGCCAAATCATATTCCTGCAATTCTGTATCCAGAAATAAATCAGACAGCGCCACCCAGAGGGGCTTTCTGATTGATAATGTTTCGGAGTCAAATGTCATAAGTTAAGACAATTATACATGTAGTCATTTCTGCCAGGCTAGGCTCAACCATAAGCTTTTACACCTCAAAACCCGCTTACCAGAATCACCTATACATGCTCAACTTTTCAACGATTTTAAATTTAGTCAAAGTCTTTCATGTTTCTGTAATAATTTTTTCCTATAATCTCTATGTTACGCATTATTTTTTATGTCTACATTACGACCAAACTAATAAAAAGGAATTTTATGAAAAGCCTAAAATTTAAAAAAATACTTCTTACATTACCCCTTATCAGTGCAACCTTATTCGCCGGTACATCAAGCTATGCTGATGAATTGAGACTTCTTACCTGGGGCGGCTACGCACCAGATGATGTGATCAAGCTATTCAAAGAAGAGACAGGTATTGACGTAAAAGTTACCAAGTCAAACAACGAAGACATGATCTCAAAGCTTCGTGCAACTGGCGGTTCAGGATTCGACCTAGCACAACCAAGTCAGGACCGTGTAACAGGCGCACAAGAAAATCATGACATCTACAAGCCAATGGATTTATCGAAAATTGAAGCAGGCTCGTTCATCACTTCAATGCTAGATGCAACCAAAGCAAACACCACGTTGAAAGATAACGTTTACAGTGTGCCGCACATTTGGGGCACCAGCGGATTAGTTTTAAACACTAAAACTGCGGGCATGGTTAAAGATTACACCGACCTTTGTAGCAAAGATTTGATGGGCAAAGTGTCTTACCGCTTAAAGCGTCCAACGCTAATCGGTTTTGCCTTCGCAATGGGCTTAGATCCATTTGCAGCTTATGCGGACAAAGAGAAATACACAGAGCTAATGTCTAAAGTTGAAGCAAAATTGGTTGAGTGTAAACCAGTCGTTAAAACTTACTGGACAGGTGGAGATGCATTATTAAACCTTCTTCGTTCAGGTGAAGTAACAGCAGCAATGGCTTGGGATACAGGCGGATGGAAGCTTAATAAAGAAAATAAAGACATCACATTTGTAGCTCCTAAATCTGGCGCATTGGGTTGGATTGATACTTTCACCATCCCACGTAAAGGTAAGAATGACGAAGCCGCTTACAAGTGGATTAACTTTGTCATGAAGCCAGAAATCGCAGCAAAAATCACCGCAGCAGCGGGTAACTTCACTGCATCTAAAGGTGCTGATGCATTTGCTGATGACGTTTTAAAAGCACAATTTCAGAGCAGTTTCCCACAAGCAGCACTGGATAACGTTAAGTGGTACCCACCAGTACCTGCTGGCTTAGAAGAAATCGAAGGAAAAGTTCTGGATCGCGTTAAAGCGGCAAAATAATTAAGAAGTAATTTATAACAAAACGCAGATAAGAAGAAAACGTAGAAAATCTGTTTTAAATTATTACTTTTGCAGGACGAATCGCCCTTCTCAGGTTTATACTGAGAGGGGTATTTTTTTCTGAGGTAAACGTTGAGCTAATAAATGACAAAAAACGTAACAGCGAAAGATTCAAACACCAGCACCATAATCGACTTGGAAACCCGCAATGTTAACAAGCATTACGGTGATTTCACCGCAGTCGATAACGTCAGCCTGCAAATCGAAAAAGGCTCATTCTTCTCCATTCTTGGCCCATCGGGTTGTGGCAAGACCACCCTGCTTCGCATGATTGCAGGTTTTGATGAGCCAGATTCTGGCGATATTCTTATTCAAAGCAATTCAATGCTCGGCGTACCAGCAAATAAACGCCCAGCGAATATGGTGTTTCAGCACCTCGCGCTATTCCCGATGATGTCAGTGGCGGATAACGTCGCATACGGTTTAAAACAACGAAAAGTTAACCCTGCCGAAATCAGCAAACGCGTCAAAAACGCGCTCGAAAGCGTTGATCTTGGCGATTCAGGAAAGAAGAAAATCTCGCAGTTATCAGGCGGTCAAAAGCAACGCATCGCCATCGCTCGCTGTCTGGTTCTCGAACCCAAATTACTCTTACTTGATGAACCGCTCGGCGCACTCGATTTAAAACTGCGCGAGCACATGAAGGTCGAACTCAAGCAAATGCAAAGCCGCGTCGGTACCACCTTTATTTACATTACCCATGATCAGTCAGAAGCGTTAGTAATGTCGAATAAAGTTGCGGTAATGAACAACGGTGCATTCGAGCAAGTCGGCACACCATCCGATTTGTACTATCACCCAGAAACCTCTTTTGTCGCAGGTTTTGTTGGTGATGCTAATCGCTGGAAAGCCAAAGTCACACAGGTTGATCATGTTCGTTGCACCACACAAGTGGCTAATGGCCCTGCCTTACGCGGTAAAATCACCGGCACTAAACCTATTGCTGTCGGCGATGATGTTGATGTATTTGTGCGACCTGAAGCGATTAAAATTATCCAAGGTGAAGATAAGCCGCAAGAAAGCGACAATAGTCTGCAATGCAGAGTCGTTGACCTGCTTTTCAACGGCGCCAATAGCGCGGCATTGTTAGAAGATATCGCCACGGGCAAAGAACTCCACGTAGCGTTACCGCAAACCGGCGAATACATTGGTCTGCAAAAGGGAGAAAGTCTTACGATCGCCTGGTCTCAAGATCAGACACATTGCTTTAGTGCCCGCTCAAAGAGCACCTCAAAGTGAAGCAACACACCTCCATATTCTTCTGGCTGTTATTAGCGCCTTTCGCGTTATGGCTAATACTGCTAGTTATCATTCCACATATTGATATGCTTGGCATCGCGTTACGTGAGCAAACAGCGCCCAGAGAGTACGCATTCAGCTTTAAAAACTTTATCGAATTCTTTACCGAACCGCTCTATTGGCGCACCTTTATGCGCACCGCAGTTATGTCGATTCTAGCGACTGCACTGACGTTGTTAATTGCCTTTCCCGTCTCCTATTACATCGCCAAAATGCTACGTGGCAGATCAAAATCATTCCTGTTTTTACTCTGCCTGATTCCATTCTGGGTGAGCGAATTAGTACGCACTTACGGCTGGATGATTCTACTGCGCGAAACAGGTGTTATCAGTAACGCACTCCAATGGGCAGGCTTGGTTTCTGGGCCTGTTGAATTACTCTATAACGATGCCGCGATTATGGTTGGGCTGGTTTATACCTCGATGCTGTTTATGGTGGTTCCGCTAGTGACCGTTTTGGAAAGTCTGGACGATGACATCATCGAAGCCAGTTATGACCTTGGCGGCAATATGTGGACGACGATGCGCCAAATCGTTATCCCGCACGCGATGCCTGGTATCGTTTCTGGTTGTATTATCGTATTTATGATGACCTTGGGTAACTACCTCACGCCAAACCTGTTAGGCGGCAAAGATAGCCTGTGGTTTACCGAACAAATTTACACCCAATTCATTACGCGCTTTAATTGGGAGCTTGGCTCAGCCTTTGGTATTTTATTGCTACTACTATCATCTTTGATTGTCTGGCTTGGGCTTAAACTCAGCAGACAAACGCTAACGAGTACCATGACATGAGAATGTTTTTAATCGAGACAAGAAGGACATGATACCGTCAATCTCACAGCCCCCCTCACTTCGCTGGACCTACCGTGCTTATATATTGCTGTTCTATATATTCCTGATTGCACCTTTAGCCGTGGTCGCCACTTTTGCCTTTAATGACTCGCTATTCCCATCGCTACCGTGGAATGGTTTTACCCTTGATTGGTTTACTGGCGATACGCCTCAACGCTTAGGTGTGTTTAGTGATTCGGCAATGCTCGAAAGTGTTGGAGTTTCTGCCTTTATCGCCTTCTTTGTAACCGCCCTTTCAATCTTTGTCGCGACTACCAATGCATTTCTATTTGAACGCTACGACTTTCGCTTCAAAGAATTTCTCTACATGCTGATGCTATTGCCGCTGGTTATTCCGGGTGTAATTCTAGGCATCTCGATACTCATCTCATCCAACTCCATGGCGAATTATATGGATGAAGTATTTAATCTCGAAGTTGAATTCCTCAGGCCGGGCTTAGTGCTGGTGATACTCGGACAATTCGCCTTTATCACCACTATCGCCACAATGGTTATCGGTGCCCGCTTACGCAAAATGGATCGTTCATTAGAAGAAGCCGCTTACAATTTAGGTGCCAGTAAAACCGCAGTTTTAAGAACGATTACACTACCTTATTTGAGACCAGCAATGGTTGGGGCAGCTATTGTTGCCTTCCTCATGAGCTTCGAAAACTTCAACACTACTCTGATGCTGACAAGCTCCGACTCACCACTCACCATCACCATGTTCGATCGCTTGCGCGAAGGCTCTACACCAGAACTGAATGCGGTATCTTTATTGCTAATGATCGTTTCAGGAGTGTTGGCGCTGATTAGCGTGTTTGTGCAGAAGAAGGAAGATTCATAGCAGACAAAAAAACACCCCCAAAGTACGGGGGTGTGTTACACATTTTGATTAAGTTAAATCCTATCAATACGGTCGCTGCAGAATTATGAAATTCTCAAGATTTGACCAATGCGGATGTTATTGATATTCCAGTTTGTTATGTGATTCAATTTAGCTAATTTATTCACACTAACACCTGTTTTTAACGATATACGATACAAAGTATCACCAGAGCGCACTGTGTAAGCAAAAGGTTTTACGTTTCTTTTAACGACTTTATTTGTTACTCCTTTTGTCACGTATTTTGTCACGTATTTTGTATTGGCGCGACTCTTCGAAACGTATTGCGTTTTCGCTGGCTTCTTCACATTCTTGGTGAAAACGACCTTCTTGGTCGGGCTTTTGATAACTGTCTTTTTCACAACCACTCGCTTAGCGGTTGTATTCGAGTTGTTCGCGTTTTTTGTATAGCTCTTGTTGCTGACTTTTTGCTTGTTTGTCAGTTGCTTGCTTGTCTTTTGATTATTGGCTTTCTTGTTAAAAGAAACTTCATTCTGTTTTTTATAATTATTGTATCGGCTGCCGTTATCCGCAGACGCTACACCAGCAAAAGTTAAAGCCAATACCGAAAGAGTTGTCGCTAAAGTTAGTTTTACGTTTTTCATTTTATACATCCTTTGTTTAATTAGTGGGTTCAAAGCCGTTTGTTGTTTTTGTTCAAACGATGGATGTAGTTTGCACCAGCTAAATGCAAGCTTGGGTATAGAGAAAGTAAAGAAGTGTAAAGTGATGTAGCGCTAGTGTTGCAGGCACGGCGAAATGTGCAAATTTAGCCGGATTCTGCTGGATTTGCTTACATTGTTATTGATTGATACTAGAAGTAAGGGCTTAAAAAAGTGCCTTGCTCTGCATAAATTCTATTAACGTTTTCAAATAACGAAAACGTAATATCATTCAAGTAGGGGGTGTCAATAAACAAATACTTCTGAGTTTTTGAAAATATAAACCTAATTTTTACTGGGTTTGTCGATGCTTTTTCATATCTGCACGTAAATCACCAGAATACTCTAATGTCCTATCTTTAACTGCATCTTGAAGACCTTCTAAAATAGAATCACGTAATTCTGAAGTTTCTAAGTGCTGTTTTTTTTCACGAAGAATATCTCGTAGAAATTCACTAGGCGTTGAATACAAGGTTCCACCACCTGAGTTTTCATTAATAAAATTTCGAAGCTCATTCGTTAAGGATAAATTGATACTGCTTCGCATTTTGTCACCTGTATTTTCTAATATTTTTTTAACAGGCTAATTGCTACGTTGTTATCTGTCAATAATCGACAAGAAGCTAATATATGCTAGCTCTGCATAAATATCATTCAAGTAGGGTGTGTGTTTCCAATTCTAAAATAAGACGTTTCACTCACTCAACAAATGATCGGGGTACAGAATAATTATCTAGTTATAACTAACGACTTTATAGGTGCGAGCGTAACCGCCAATTAATGACGATTACGCTACACCATCTCCAACTCGCGACTTTTTATAGCAACGCGTCTTTCAACTTAGCAAAATCTAACTGCTCTAAGTATTCCTTTAGCACAGCATCGTCTTCTAGCTGTCTTCCCTTCACTGTAATGAGTATTTGACCAGCAAGCACCAAGGTGATTTCTGATCTGTTCTTTTCCGTTTTAATCATACCTTTGGCTTTTTTGTAGCGGAATGGTTTGGTATTTTGTTGGCCAGCCATCATTGCGGGGTTTTTAAGCATCATTGTCATCATGCCCATCATCGGTGAGTTTGCCATCACTTCGACAGTCACTGTTTCCCTGCTACGCTGAAACTCGCTTTTCATGCCAGTTCCGCCCCCCATTCCACCCAGCATAGACATTGCGGCATTGTTATTACCTTTTTGCTCCTTCTCCTTCCAGCCATCTAGAGCCTTGGGCATTAGCTGTTGAATTTCTGCCTGATACAGTTGTTGCACTTGAGCCGTGACAAACTTTAACTCTTCAACCGCTGCTTTATAGTCTTTCTCGTTATACGCTTCCAGAGCCACCGTGATTTGATCCGAAACTTCATCTGCGAAAACAGGCGCACTCAAGATTGGTGCTATCGTCAGCATTGATACCAATACAGAATTTTTCATTAATTGTGTGAATTTCATTTCGACTCCTAACGTTTAAATGTTCAGTGATTCAATTGGAACATTTAACACCGCCAAAATCTGTGATGAAAATCACAGTATTAAAATTTCGACAAGAAAAGCCCACAATACAAAACCATTAATCGAAAGTAAGCAATGTAGCGCAGACACCTAGGTCATTAATCTATAAAATACACGCCTTTCTGTATCACAAAGCACATCAATATGGACCAACAAACACCCGTCATAGCCAATCAACAGGCTAACCAAATCACTCTACGTTCGGCTCCTTGTGATCCTGAAAACGGACATGACATAAACTCAAAAGATTTGATCAACAAAGCCCTGTTGTTTGCTGAGCTTTCCATGATTGCTTATCTAAAGCCTGAAGAAACTGAAAAAGCAGCGTTGCGTCTTGGGTTTACCCGAACCACTTTCTACAATAACGACGGCTCCCAAGCCTACTCATTTGCCAACGATCAGGACATCGTGATCGCCTTTCGTGGCACCGAACCCAACGAATGGAATGATATAAAAGCCGATATCGATGCGACCAAAGCATTGGCCGAAACCGTTGGGCACGTACACCGTGGCTTTAAAAAAGAAGTGGATGATGTGTGGCCGCTATTAGAAAAAATGCTGATCTCACACAAACAAAATCTGGATAAAAAACTCTGGTTTACCGGCCATTCACTGGGTGGCGCGATGGCATCTATTTGTGCGGGGCGTTGCCTGTTGTCGCATATCGATACACGACCAGAACAAGTACATACCTTCGGTAGCCCAAGAGTCGGCACAAAACGTTATATAAACCACGCTAAAGTCGATTACTACCGCTGGGTAAACAACAATGACATCGTTACACGCACGCCACCGGTGTGGCTCGGCTACCGTCATGCGGGCAAAGAAATGTATCTCGATGCGCAAGGAAGGTTAAAAGAATTAAACGCAGTACAACGCAAAGCTGATCTCTGGAAAGGCTTTGTTATCGGTTTAAAGAATAAACAAATTGATCACTTCAGCGACCACCTGATAGATAACTACGTTGACTATATCTATGAAGAAACAAAGCCTCGTTCAGAGGGTTAAACACAGCTAGCTTTTATTTTTCTTTTATCCAGTCAGTATGGAAGAAAGTCCCTCGGGGCTGATCAATACGCTCATAGGTGTGCGCACCAAAATAATCACGTTGTGCCTGAATCAAATTGGCGGATGATTTCTCGGAACGATAAGCATCAAAAAAGCTTAATGCCGAAGTGAAAGCGGGCACAGGAATACCCATACCTACTGCAGTCTGGACTGTTTGACGCCATCCGTTCATGGATTTTTGCACGGCATCGATGAAAAACTGATCCAGCAATAAATTTTCTAGCTGAGGATTGGTTTCGTAAGCTTTTTTAATATCGTTTAAAAAGCGACTGCGAATAATACAGCCACCGCGCCAAGTCAGTGCGATATTGCCGTAATCAAGATTCCATTCATAATGCTCTGAAGCGCTTTGCATCAACATAAAACCCTGAGAGTAAGACATGATTTTTGCCGCATAAAGCGCATCGCGAAGTTGTTCTAATGCAAGCTTACGATCACCCTGAAACGCAGGTACTTCATGCGGATATATTTTGCTTGCCTCAACACGGGAATCCTTCAAAGAAGACAGAAAACGCGCAAACACCGCTTCGCTAATCAAGGTTAACGGCATACCCTGTTCTAATGCGCTGATTGCCGTCCACTTACCCGTGCCTTTTTGCCCCGCTGTATCCAGAATTTTTTCTAGCAAAGGATCCTCAGAGTTATTCATCTTATCGGCAACGCCCATAATATCGGCGGTAATTTCAATTAAATACGAATTTAATTCACCTTCATTCCATTCCGCAAAGGTCTCTTTCATCTCGGCATGGCTTAGCCCCAAACCCAAATGCATAAACTGATAAGCCTCGGCAATCAACTGCATATCACCGTACTCAATACCATTGTGAACCATCTTCACATAATGACCCGCGCCACCTTCGCCAATCCATTGGCAGCAAGGCTCGCCATCCACTTCAGCAGCGATTGCTTGAAAAATATGCTTAACATGCGGCCACGCATCGGGATTTCCGCCGGGCATAATAGAAGGCCCAAAACGCGCGCCTTCTTCACCCCCAGAAATCCCCGCACCGAGATAAGCAATGCCTTTCTCCTTCAACGCTTGAGTACGACGAATAGTGTCAGGATAGTGAGAATTACCCCCATCAATAATAATATCGCCTTCATCTAACAAAGGCAGAAGCGCATCAATCGTAAGATCGACAGGCTTACCCGATTGAATCATCAACATCACTCGACGCGGTGATTCCAACGAACTAACCAGTGCTTCAAGAGAGTAGTGAGCCGTTATAGCCGTATCTTTAGCCTCCCCCAACAAAAAATCATCCGTCCTCGCCGCAGTCCGGTTATAAACCGACAATGCAAACCCATGATCATTAATATTAAGTGCCAGGTTTTGCCCCATCACCGCAAGTCCGATTAAACCCATATCTGATTTTTTTGACATTTTATAGTCCTGATTATATTGCCGATTAATACTTATATAACTTCATTGATAAAGAAAGGAAGTAGTAATTTTGTTAATAGTACAAGACAGGAATATCTCATAAAAATCAGGGGAGGAATGAAAATTTATGTGAAATTATGATTTAGGTTGGTGTTTTAGATTGCTGGAGGAAGAATCTTAGTTGTTTTGGAAAAGTGCCTATAAGTGTGTGTCGGGGCTTAAATGCATACGCAACCGATGGAATTGTAATTTTTCGAAGATTAGAATGCGGCACGAAATCAAACAGAGTTTATATAGTTTAACGTTTGTATGGCTTCTTGTAATCAGCCCTGACAACTACTATTCATTATTTCTGCCCGTTGTCCAGCCAAACTAAATACCCAGCGAATAGAATCAGCAACACAACAAAGATCAACGACGCTGGTTCTCCCCAAGCTAACTCAATATTCACATCACCATCAGCTAACTTTTCACTATAACTAAACTTTCCAGAAAAGATTGAGGTACCCCCTAACCCTAAAATCCCCAATATAAATAGTGCCGTTCTAAAATATCTCCGTTTCGGGTTTAGAATATAAATCAAATACCATGAAAGAAAAAACGAAAATGTTGAAATTGGGTAAGAACTTGTATAAATAAAAACAGATGATCCAATTATTAATGCCAAGAGAAAACTTCTAAACCACCACTCCTCAAATATAGCCCACTTACTTTTAGCTACACTATTTACTTTGTGTGATTCATTAGTAGAAGAACCGTCAAGTTGTCTAGAAGAATAATTCTTAGAGGGTCTCTCAACATTGCAACAGGAATTCATGATATTTTGAATACTATAAATATCATCACCTATATTATTGTTACAATTATCACAAATTGAACTCGTAACCCTTTGATGTGTTTTCAAGTTGAAGCAACAGTCACCACTGTGATTAGATAGATTGTCATACTCTAAATTACAATAGTAAGCTGACAATATAATTGTTGCTATAGTGCCGACATCCAAGCTTTCTAGCCGAGTTAAAGATATCAATAATGTATTAGAACTCTTTTGATAAAACCATCTATGAGTTTGTTTAATAGAGTACTTACATATAACAATCCTAAGGACTTTATTATCTTTAGTGATACCTGTTTTATTATCGAACTCATCGATTAATAAAGATGCATCAATATTTCTTTTAGCGTCTACTGTGACACCTTCATAAGATTGCTCTTCTTTTATTCGTAAATTACACTCTAAAGCATTTATATGGTTAGATATGCCTTGATTACTAACTTCCCCAAGATTTATGAATACTAGCTCAGCATTCATCTTCATGAACTCATATGCAGAAATCTTACTTGATTTATAATACTTAAAATAAATGCTGAATTATTATAGAAATACGCAACATTTTTTTTATCTAATATTCTTCTTCTAGACTCCCTCAACAATAGATAGGGGTTATCTATTTTATCAGTAATAACTATCCCGTTTTCTATCATCTCAATATGGCTATCCAGATTATCATACGTCTTATTAATTTCTCTTTTAAAATCAGGTGATTTGTAATTCTCCTTCATTTCAATAAAAGGACCACCAACAATTTCATATCCTTCCATAACATCATAATAATATGTGTCTAAATCACTTTGAGAAATTGGTATATTTAGATCCTCGATAAGGAATTTAAGAAAACTACGCCACGTTTCAGTTAAAAACTTATCCTCATTTCCTTCCTTAATTGATTTATCAAACTCGACCTCATTATTAATTAAGTAAATTACAAATGATCTAAATAAATAATCTGCCAAGTGATTTGGGCCAATCGAAACTTTTAACCAGGAATCCCAAATAAACTTTTGGTAATGATCATGATCCCCATCAAAAAAATGAAAGTAATCATACCAATGTGCAAATAACTCCCATAATTGACCAGCAACATTATCCAGCTCAACCAGAAACTCACTTTCAATTATTTCTTTTAATTTATCTGGTTTGTCAAATTTTGAAGCATCAACATTCTCCCTCTCCACAAGAGACCTTACAGCCTCAAAAATAAGTTTCTCTTCTTTGTTATCGATATCCAAATTTGTCCATTCAAAGTGGGAAATCTCATGAGTAAGTATTAACCAAGACGTTGATCGTGATATTGGAGATAGTGCTGCACTATAAGGAAGACTAATTACCTCTCCTGGTAATAACTGGAAGTTAAAAATATCATTAAATATTATAAACCCAGTCCATTTTTTATCTGGCATTTTATCTGTCAAAAATAATCTATTAAATATAAACTTGACCGTGTGATTAATGCTAGTTATTGAATTTAATACCCCATTTGATAAATTTACCGGTGAGTCCTGAAGAAATAATGAAGGATTGAATCCTGAAGAAGTTCTTTGTAATAAACCAGTTTCCGCACATTCCAGCATTCGAATCGCATAACCTATCTGCATAAAATTACTCGAAGGATTTTCTAAATATTGATCTACCTCACCTAATAAACGTAAAGGAAAATCCTTCATATCTATAACATCAAGATAAACGCTACCTAAATTCAAATTGGCAAATAACTGATAAATAAACGCCTGAATTCTCACTGCAAGAGCTTTTCGCTCCCTATACAAGAGACCTTGAACAGGTGGATATTCTTCTGGTTCTACTACTTTATACGGAGCTATATACTTATCAGAAGGAAGATCACATTGAATAAAAGTATTTGTATCTATGAGGGCGGGCTTATGATCTAAGTCTTCACGGAAATTTATCAACTTCTTTATCAGAAGACTTGTAGATACCTTATCCGGAAAGTTAATCGACAAATCGAAATCACCCAGATAAGAGTTACACACACCATTAATATCAGTAAACTGCTCCTGTATGCTCTTTTCCATACTTGGAGGGCAAGAAATCAAGATATTAGGAGTTACCATTCCCTTTAATTCTTCATATTTTCTAGGAATAATTATATTATTGCTTGAAATTAATGGAATTGTTCTTGTTAAGAAAAACAAACGGATTTTGCTGTGATCGAACTCTTCAGCTTCTTCAGCTTCTTCAGCTTCTTCAGCTTCTTCAGCTTCTTCAGCTTCTTCAGCTTCTTCAGCTTCTTCAGCTTCTTC